>NZ_ATVA01000018.1 GCF_000420485.1 Paucidesulfovibrio longus DSM 6739
CGATTAACGCGCCGTTATTTCGTTTCCCCTCCCCGCCGCGCGGAGCGCGAGCGGTAAAAGGGGTTCCCAGGGGCCGCGGGCCCCTGGGCCGCCGGAGGCATTCTTCTCTTCTCTTTTCTTCTCTTTTCTTCTCGTCTTTTCTATGGCCTTGCGTCCTCGCCCGTCCGTCCGCTCATGGGCGCGCGTCCGGCGGCCTGCCGGGCCAGCTCCCAGACGCGGAAATCGTACACGGCCCCGGCCAGGTCGCGCTCCGGCAGTTCCAGGCGTTCGGCCAATTCGCGCAGTTGTTCGGACTCGTAGTCGGGGTCGAAGATCGAATCGAGCATGCCGGACCCGGTGTTCATGGCCAGGGGCGGCGCGCTCACGAAGCCCGCGAAGTCGTCGCAGGCGGTATCGGGCCGGATGCCGTGCTTGAGGCAGAGCAGCTTGATGATCTGGCGGGCGTCCGGGTCGGGCTGCTGGGCCTGGGCCGGAGCGGGTGCGTGCAGGGAGGCGAGGAGCAGCGCCAGGGCGAGAAGGAGCGGGGCAAAGGTGCGGGAGCGGGTGTCGGTCATGGGGATTACTCATTGCGCGCCGGCAGCAGGGCGAGACGCGGCGCGTCCGGGTCGGCGAGGGGCCTTGCGCGTCCGATGACGTGGGCGGGTTCGCCCAGGTCCGCGAGCATGGCCCGGCAGTCGGCGAGCTTGTGCGGCGGCACGGCCAGGAGCAGGCCTCCGGACGACTGCGCGTCGAACACGAGGTCGCGCCGGATGGGGTCGATGTCCGGCGAGGCGGCGCAGCGCGGCAGGTAGAAGTTGCGGTTGCAGATGGACCCGGCGGGCAGGAGGCCCACGGCGGCGAGGTCCACGGCGTCGTCGAAAAAGGGAACCTGGTCGAGCCAGATCTCGGCGGCGCAGCCGCTGGCCTGGCAGAGTTCGAGCAGGTGGCCGCCCAGGCCGAACCCGGTCACGTCCGTGGCTCCGGTCAGGCCCAGTTCGCGGACCGCGCGGCCCGCGTTGGCGTTCAGGCGGCCGCACCACCGGATGAGGGTCTGCTCGAAGCGATCGGCCCCGTCCCAGTCGGCCTTGAGGGCCGTGGCGAGCACGCCGGTGCCCAGGGGCTTGGTCAGCACGAGCAGGTCGCCGGGCCGCAGGCCCCGGTTGGTGGCCATGCGTTTCGGATCGACGCTGCCGGAAACGGCCAGGCCGTACTTGACCTCGTCGTCCTCCACGCTGTGGCCTCCGGCGGGCACGGCTCCGGCTTCGAGCACGGCTTCCAGGCCGCCTTCGAGGATGGCGCGCAGGAGGGTGGTGGGCAGTTCCTTGACCGGGAAGCAGACGATGTTCATGGCCGAGAGCGGCTCCCCGCCCATGGCGTAGACGTCGGACAGGGCGTTGGCCGCGGCGATGCGTCCGAACCCGTGGGGATCGTTGACGATGGGCGTAAAGAAATCCACGGTCTGCACCAGGGCGCGTCCTTCCGGGAAGCGCAGCACCACCGCGTCTTCGTTGTCGCCCGCCTGTCCGGCGAGAATGCGCGGGTCAGGCGTACCGCCGCCCAGCCCGGCCAAGGTCCGCTCCAGAACCTCCGGAGCGATCTTGGCGGCTCAACCCGCGGATTTGGCGCGCTTGACCAGTTCGTACTCTGCCATGTCCGTTCCTGTTCCGTTTGTCGTTCATCGCCGTGCGGCGGCGTGCTTTTCTGGATAGCAGAGAAGGGCGCGCTTGCCCAGGCGCGGGCACGGTTGCGGCGCTGTTTTCGCGACGGCGGATCTTTCCGGCACGGCTCTTGTATTGATAGCAGCGAACGGGTGGGAAACCGTCAGCATCAGGAGATCGAAAGTGAAGAATCAATGCAGCAAGTGCAAGCATGACATCGACAATTGGGATTTCTACGTGGAGTCGCGCAGCGGCAAGATTTGCAGTTCCTGCCTCGTGGCCCAGGAAATGCCGAGCCAGGAGTACAAGTCGCTCTTCAAGCCGGGCAATGCCCAGCGGGAACAGGGAGTGCGGATCTCCACCCTGCGCGGCCTGGAAGAGCTGGGCCTGCGCGATTTGGAACAGGAACCGTTGTCCCTGGCCCGTTCCAACGGGTAGGGGCTCGGGGGCCGACGCATTGCGGCACGTTGCGAAGACCTGACAGCCGGAGGGAACCGAAATGTCCAGGCAATATTGCGATTTTTGCCATCAACCCATGGAAAGCATCGACTTTCATCTCAGCATCAAGGGCGGCTGCGTCTGTCCGGCCTGCGTGCCGCTGGTGCGCAGCGTGGGCTGGGAAGGGCGTCAAGAAAATGACTATGCCGACGTGGCCGGATATGGACCGGGCCTGCCCAGCCTGCCCGGAACGGACGAGGCCGTGCGGGCTCCGCTGCGCGTGTTTTCCCGCCACGCCTCGCGAGCCATGCCCCGGCCCGTGCTGCGGCCCATGTTTTCCTAGCGGCTCGGCGACCGCCTCGCGCCGTTGGGATGCGGCGCATGAAACCGCGCCCGGACTTCCTTACGGGAGGCCCGGACGCGGTTTTTGTCTTCTTTTGCGGGGCGCGGGCTAGTCCGCGACCTCGTATCCGGCCTTTTCGATGTTTTCCTTGACCTTGGCGTCGCTGTCCTTGGCCGAGGAATAGGTCACGCGGCCCGTGGCGAGGTCCACGGTGACGTTTTCCACGCCGTCCACGGTCTCCACTGCCTTGGTCACGGCGGCCTTGCAATGGCCGCAGCTCATGCCCTTTACGGTGATCTTCCTTTCCATGTTCACTTCTCCTGGCTGTTGAAGGCGCGCAGGCGCAGGGCGTTGGACACCACGGTCACGGAACTGAGCGCCATGGCTGTTCCGGCGATCATGGGATTCAGGCCCGGCCCGCCGAAGATGACGAGCAGCCCGGCTGCCACCGGGATGCCCAGGACGTTGAAGGCGAAAGCCCAAAAAAGGTTCTGGCGGATGTTGCGCATCACGGCGCGCGAGAGGCGCAGGGCCGTGAGCAGCCCGTTCAGTCCGCCGCGCAGCAGGACCACGTCTCCGGCCTCCACGGCGGAGTCGATGCCGGAGCCCATGGCGATGCCCACGTCCGCGCGGGCCAGGGCCGGGGCGTCGTTGACCCCGTCGCCGACCATGGCGATGCGCCCGTGTTGCTGAAGCTCGGCCACGGCGTCCGCCTTGCCGCCCGGCAGGATGCGCGCGCGGACCTCGTCGATGCCGAGCTGCGCGGCAATGGCCCGCGCCGCCGGTTCCGCGTCGCCCGTGAGCATGATCGTGCGCAGGCCCAGGCCGTGCACGCGGCGGACGACCTCGGCGCTTTCCTCGCGGGCCGTGTCGGCCAGGGCCAGAATCGCGGCCAGGGAGCCGTCCACGGCCAGGTGGAGCGCGGTCTTGCCCTGGGCGGCGAAGCCCTGGGCCGCCTGGTCCGCATCGTCCGGCACGGCCACCCCGTTTTCGTCCATCAGCTCGCGGTTGCCGAGCAGCACGGCGGCGGCTTCCCCGTCCTCGTCCACTTCGGCGCGCACGCCCCGGCCCGGAACGGAGTCGAAGGAGCGCAGCCCCGGCGCGGCCAGACCGCGATCCTTGACGGCGCGCAGGATGGCCAGGGCCAGGGGATGCTCGCTCTGGGACTCGGCGGCCCCGGCCAGGGCGATGGCGCGGTGTTCGGGGTCGCCCCCGGAGCCGAAGCCCGGCGCGGTCCAGAGGCCGTCCAGGGCGGGTTCGCCGCGCGTCAGGGTTCCGGTCTTGTCGAAGGCCAGGGTGCGGATTTCGCTCAGGGCCTGGAGCGCGCCGCCGCTCTTGACCAGCACGCCGAGCTGCGCGCCGCGTCCGGTGCCGACCATGATGGACATGGGCGTGGCCAGGCCCATGGCGCAGGGGCAGGCGATGACCATGACGGCCACGAAGATGCGCAGGGAAAAGGCGAAGTCGGCTCCGCCGAGGAAATACCAGGCCAGTCCCGCGGCCGTCGCCGTGGCCATGACCGCCGGAACGAAATAATAGCTGACCCGGTCCGCGAGGCTGGCGATGGGCGCCTTGGAGCCCTGGGCGCGGCGGACCATCTCCACGATGCGGGCCAGGGTGGTCTCGGAGCCGACGCGCTCGGCGCGCATGACCAGGCTGCCCGTGGTGTTCAGGGAACCGCCCGTGAGCGCGTCTCCGGCCTGCTTGGTCACGGGCAGGGGCTCGCCCGTGAGCATGGATTCGTCCACGCCGGAGCGGCCCTCCACGACCACGCCGTCCACGGGAATGCGCGCGCCGGGCCGGATGCGCACGAGGTCGCCGGGGCGCACTTCCTGGGCGGGAATCTCGCGTTCCTCGCCGTTTTCGACCAGGAGCGCGGTGTCCGGGGCGAGGTTCATCAGCGAGCGGATGGCCTCGGAGGTGCGCTGCTTGGAGCGGGCCTCGAAATACTTGCCCAGCGAGATCAGGGCGATGAGCACCGCCGCCGACTCGAAGTAGAGGTCCATGGCCTTGGCCTGGGGGTTGAATCCGTAGGCCGGGCCGAGGGCGATTTCCACGGTGTTCCAGAGCGAATAGAGAAAGGCCGCGCCCGTGCCCACGGCCACAAGGGAATCCATGTTCGGGCCGCCGCGCAGCAGCGCGGGCACGCCGCTGGTGTAGAAGAACCTGCCGGACCAGAGCACGGGCAGGGTCAGGGCCAGCTGGAGCAGGGCGAAATTCAGGGGGGCGTGCGCCGGGTCGAGCCCGGCGGGCAGAGGCAGGCCCCACATGTGGCCCATGCTGACCACGAGCAGGGGCAGGGCGAAGAGAAAGGCCGGGATGAGGCGGTTGCGGCGGCGGCGCAGGTCTTCGGCCGCTTCGCGGCGGCGCTCGTCGAAGCGTTCCTGTTCGGTCATGCCGCCCGCGCCGGAACCGGGCTGTTCGCGGCTCTCGTAGCCCGCGTCGCGGATGGCCTTTTGCAGCTCGGCCCGGCTGATCTGCGCGGGGTCGAAGGTGAAGCTGCCGGAATTGTCCGCAAGGCTGACCTCGGCTCCGGAAACGCCGGGCAGCTCGCGCACGGCGCGCTCCACGCGGGCCACGCAGGAAGCGCAGCTCATGCCCTGGATGTCCAGGCGAAGGTTTTCCTCGCCGGGCGCGCCCTGGGGCTCCGGGGCGGCGGGTTCGGGCAGGCGGACCTCGAAGCCCAGCCCGGCCACGGCGGATTCGATCTCCTCGCGGCTCAGGGATTCAGGGTCGTATTCCAGGCTCAGGGATTCGTCGGCGAGGCTGACGGAAACGGCGGAGACGCCGGACTTCTTGCCGAGCACGCGCTCGATGCGCGCGGCGCAGGCCCCGCAGTGCATGCCCTTGACCGGGGCGTTCACGCTCACGGCGGCCTTGCCGGGCTCCGGGCCTTGGGGCAGGGGAATCTCGCCCTTGGCCAGGGCCTCGGCTCCGGGCAGGGATTCCGCAGTGGGGCGCAGCTCCGGCAGAGCCTCGGCAGCCGCCTCCACCTTGCCCGCGAGCACGCGCTCCCGCTCCTCGGCGCGGGCGTCGGTGTCCGGTTCGCGTTCCGGCTGATCGTTTTCCGTCTTGTCGCTGGTCATGCTGCTGCGCTCCTCGCTTCGGGCCGCGTCCGGATCCTGTCCTGCCGGATGCGGCTCGTATCGATTAATGTAAGCATCGGGCGGAAAAATGCAAATGCTCCTTTCCGGTGCGCTTCTCCGCATTCGCAATAGGAATAATCATGAAATTGATTCCCATTGTCAATACTGAGGATGGAACGGTCGGGCGGATCGGGGGAGCGCCGAGCGAAGAGAGAGGGATCGGGATTCGTCTGCGGAGGGCGACGGGAAAAGAGGGCAGGAGGAACCGCGTGCAGGCGGCGAAAGGCGCTGAAAGGGTCCGGGCGCGGTTCAGGCCACGGCCAGCAGGTTGCGGCTCGTCTGGTTCGCGGTCGGGGAAAGGGCGTTCTGGTAGGCGCGCAGTCCGTTGCGGCGCTGGGGAGGAATTCGGGAGAGCGTTTCGGAAGCGGCGCTGCCGACCATTTCGTTGCGCAGGGAGGCGGTTTCCAGGGACTGGTCGAAGCCGGAACGCGCCGCGGAGCGAGCCTTGGGCGCGGGTTCGAGCTGGACGTCCTCGGCGGTGTAGGTCAGGCCGAAGCTGCCGAGCTGGAACCCGAAGGTGCGCGTGCGCACGCGGGCCTTGGCCGGGGCGTCCGACGCGGCGCGCGCGGCTTCTGTCGCCGCGGCCTGGGCGCTGCGGGCGTATTGCTGGGTGATCTGGGCGCTGCGGCCTGTGATGGCGGCTGTCATGCGTCCTGTCCTTCGGCTCCGGCGCGGTTTCGCGTGCCGGGGGAAACCAGCGGGCATAAAAAAAGCCCGACCCCAAACGGCCCGGCTGTCCTCGCGCCGTTGCGCGACCATCCCTGAAGGAAGCCCGGTGCGCCTCCGTTCCCTGGAGGCAGGGGACGAAACGTCCCCTTAGTCAATCTTTATACTCCTTCGGCATGGGCCTGGCAAGCCCCATGCTAACAGGGTTGCCAAGGGCCTTGCGAAAACGTAGATTCCCCTTCCCCCAATATTAAGCAGGAAGGCTTTGATGTACAAAATCGTGAATAAGCGGTCGCTCATTCCCGGACAGACCAGCATGCTCGTGATCGAGGCTCCCCAGGTGGCGCTCAAGGCCGAGCCGGGGAACTTCGTCATGCTCCGCGTGCACGAGCAGGGCGAGCGCATTCCCCTGACCATCGCGGACGCCGATCCCGAAGCCGGGACCATCACCCTTGTTTTTCTCGTCGTCGGCAAGACCACGGCCCACCTCGATTCCCTGGAGGAAGGCGACAGCCTCCAGGACGTCTGCGGCCCCCTGGGCAGGCCCACGGAAATCGAGAGCCGGGGCACCGTGGTCTGCGTGGGCGGCGGCACGGGCGTCGCGGCCATGCACCACATCGCCAAGGGACACGCCCGCGCCGGGAACCGGGTCATCGCCATCGTGGGCGCGCGCTCCGAGAGCCTGCTGCTCTTCTGCGACGAGCTGGCGGGCTTCTGCCCGGAGGTGCGCATCGCCACGGACGACGGCAGCCGGGGGCACAAGGGCTTCGTGACCCAGGTGCTCCAGCGGCTCATCGACGAGGGCGAGGAGATCGCCGAGGTCGTGGCCGTGGGTCCGGTGCCCATGATGCGCGCCGTGGCCGAACTGACCCGGCCTTACGGCATCAAGACCACGGTCAGCCTGAACTCGATCATGGTGGACGGGATCGGCATGTGCGGCGCGTGCCGGTGCAGCGTGGGCGGGGAAACCCGGTTCGCCTGCGTGGACGGCCCGGAATTCGACGGCCACGAGGTGGATTTCGACGAGCTTTGGCGTCGCCTGGGCCAGTTCCGCGAGCAGGAGGCCGTTTCCAGGGAACATTTCCATCAGTGCCGCTGCGGGGAGAGCAAATGACCCAGGAACAGAGCGCGAAAAAGGGAAGAAAGATTCAGCCCCGCGTGGCCATGCCCGAACAGCCCGCGCGCGAGCGGAGCGGCAACTTCGACGAGGTGGCCCTGGGCTACCGCCGCGAGGACGCCCTGGCCGAGACCGCACGCTGCATCCAGTGCAAGAACCCCAAGTGCCGCAAGGGCTGCCCCGTGGAGATCGACATCAAGGGCTTCATCGGGCGGCTCCAGCAGGACGACCTTTCCGGCGCGCACGAGATCATCCGGCAATACAATTCCCTGCCCGCGGTCTGCGGCCGGGTCTGCCCGCAGGAAAGCCAGTGCGAGGGCGCGTGCGTGCTCGCCGCCAAGGGCGAACCCGTGGCCATAGGCCGCCTGGAACGCTACGTGGCCGATACCTTTGCGGCGTCCGGAGCCTGCGAACAGCTCACGGGCACGCGCGAATGCACCCTGGACAGGCCCTTGCGCGTGGCCTGCGTGGGCGGCGGCCCCGCCGGGCTGAGCTGCGCCGGACACCTGGCCGCGCTCGGCGTCAAGGTCACGGTCTTCGAGGCCCTGCACGAGGTGGGCGGCGTGCTCGTCTACGGCATTCCCCGCTTCCGCCTGCCCAAGGCCGTGGTCCGGCGCGAGGTGGAAGCCATGCGCGCCCTGGGCGTGGAGTTCGTGACCAACTGGGTCGCGGGCCGCACCTTCCAGCTGCGCGAACTCATGGAGCAAGGCTTCGACGCGGTCTTCATCGGAGTGGGCGCGGGCCTGCCGCGCTTTTTGAACGTGCCGGGCGAGAACCTGCTCGGCGTGTACTCGGCCAACGAATATCTCACCCGCGTGAACCTGGGCCGGGCCTTCAGCTTTCCGGACCACGACACCCCGCCCCCGCACACGGGCCGGGTCGTGGTCGTGGGCGGCGGCAACGTGGCCATGGACGCCGCGCGCACGGCCCTGCGCCTGGGCGCGGACGAGGTCACGATCCTGTACCGCCGCACCGAGGCGGAGATGCCCGCGCGCGCCGAAGAGACGCACCACGCCCTGGAAGAGGGCGTGAAGCTGCGCTGCCTCTGCTCGCCCATCGCCTTCAACGGCGACGCGGACATGAAGCTGACCTCGGTCACGGCGCAGCTCATGGAGCTGGGAGCGCCGGACGAGTCGGGCCGCTGCCGCCCGGTCTGCGTGGAGGGCGCGAGCGAGGAAATCCCGGCGGACACGGCGGTCATCGCCGTGGGCACCCGGCCCAACCCCATCCTGCTGGAGGCCACTCCGGAACTGGAACTGAACAAGTGGGGCTACATCCAGGCCGATCCGGAAACCGGGGAAACCTCCATGCCGAACGTCTTTGCCGGTGGCGACATCGTCACGGGCGCGGCCACGGTCATCTCGGCCATGGGCGCGGGACGGCGCGCAGCCAAGACCATCGCCGAGCGCTTCCTGGGCTGAGGCGATCCTCCTTCCATATCGCGGCATGGGCCGGAGGGTGCGAAAGCGTCCTCCGGTTCATGGTCATGCGGACCGCCGGAACAGACATTCGCGGGCGGGCCGCGAACCGTTCCATCATGACAACAGGAAACGCATGCCTTTCGCATTGGATGTCCGGACCATCATTTTCCTGATCTTCTTGGGCGACGTCGTCTCGACCTTGCTGCTCTGGGCCTATGGGCGGGACCGGAAAAACGAATTGCCCTTTCGGGCCTTTATGGCGGGCAAGGCGTTGCAGGCCGTGGGCTGGCTGCTGATGGGCCTTCGGGGAGCCATCCCTGCCGAGCTGTCCATCGGCCTGGCCAACTTCTCGTTTTTCCTCGGATTCGCCCTGGCCGCCTTTGCCATGACCAGCATCGGCCGGGAGCGCCCGGAGCGGCTGCTGCGGTTTTACCTCGGCCTCGGCCTGGCCACGGGAATCGGCTTCCTGCTGATCCGCTTTCAGGACGTGAACGTGCGCATCGCCTATTCCATGTTCGTGGATTCCCTCTGCTTCACGCTGCCCGTGGCCGCGTATCTCGTGCTGGACCGATCCAAGACGCGGCTCGATTTCGTGCTTTCCGCACTGTACGGGTTTTCGAGCCTGGCCCTGTTCTTCCGGGGCGTTTTGGCTCTGCGCTTCCCTCAGGCCACCTTGATGGAATGGAATTCCTACCAGGCCTTTTCGCTCCTTCCCGCCTACCTGCTGCTGCTCGTGGGCAACGGAGGCTTTCTGCTGTTGATGAAGCAGGATTCCGACCGGGAACTGCTGCTCGCGGCCACGCATGACGGGCTGACGGGCCTGCTCAACCGCAAGACCTTTCTGGAGCGGGCCGAGGGCATGCTGGCCCTGTCCGCGCGGCAGGGCGAGGCCGTGTCCCTGTTCATGATCGACATCGACCACTTCAAGCGGGTCAACGACACCTTCGGCCACCAGGAGGGGGACCGGGTGCTGCTGGACTTCGCGGCCACGGTGGGCGGTGCGCTGCGGCGGTCCGACGTGTTCGGCCGCTACGGCGGGGAGGAGTTCGTGGTCTTTCTGCCGGGCACGGGGGAGGAGGAGGCGCGCCTTGCGGCCGAGCGGCTGCGCGCGGCGGTCGAGGCCCGCGAGCTGCGCTCCCGCAGCGGCAAGCCCCTGCGCTATACCGTGAGCGTGGGAATCTGCACCAGCCGTCCGGACGCGGCCTCGGACATGGAAGAGCTGCTCCGCCTGGGGGACAAGGCCCTCTACCGGGCCAAGGACCAGGGCCGCAACCGCGTGGCCCGGTGCGCCGCTTCCGGAACGGAGATTCCGGTTCCCGCTTCCTAATCCCTGTCCGGGCGCAGGGCGCGCAGCCGCGCGGTCATCATCCGGCCCACGCGGGCCGGGGAAAAGCGTTTCGTCACGGCCTGGGCGCGCAGGCGCATGTCCGGGTCCGTGCCGCGCAGGGCGCGGCGCATCTCGCGCTGGAGCGCGGCCAGGTCCGGTTCGGCCCAGAGCATTCCGGCCTGGAAATACGGCGGCAGCGCGGCCAGGTCCGTTTCCGTCACCGGGACGATCCGGAAGGGCAGGGGGCGGCTGTTGCGCTCGTCCATGAAGGTCATGTTGCCGGACCAGCCCGTGGCGATGACGCGGTTGCCCTCGGCCAGGGCTTCGGACAGCCCCAGTCCCCAGGCCTCGGCCCGGTGCGGGCTGACGTAGCAGCGGCAGAGCCGGTGCAGGGCGGCGATTTCGCCGTCCGTGAACTCGCCCTCCAGGGAAAGCACGCCGGGCAGGTGCGAGAGATCCAGGCTGTGGCGGTATTGCTTGACCACGAAGCCCACGCGCACGGAGCCGAAATCCGGGCCGCGGGGTTGGTCGGGCGATTGGCCCGAACCTTGGCCGGGATGCAGCTCGGCGCGCAGCCCGGCAAAGGCGCGCAGGGCCGCGAGGAGATTCTTGCGCCGGTTGGCCGCGTCCGCGATGGTGTAGAACCAGTAGGTGTCGTCCCTGTGGCCCAGAAGCGCGGCGACCCGCGCCAGGTCGGCCTCGGCGGGTTCGGTCCGTTCGACCGCGTGCGGAATCACGTGCACGTTTTGCACGCGGGGCGCGAAGATGTCGCGGCTGAACTCCGAACAGGTCCAGACCTCGTCCGCCAGTTGCAGCGGAGCGGCGAACGCCTCCGGCAGGGGCGCGGCCTCGAACACGCAATAGGCCGCCACGGGCGTTCCCGCAGGCAGGCCCTCCCGGCGCAGGCGCTCCAGGTGGCCCGGCAGAAAGGGCGGCTCGTCGTGGATCACGGCGACGTGGGCCTTTGCCGGATCGTCCACGAGCTCGTGCCCGGCTCCGGCAAGGGCCGCCATGTTCGCGCGCCCGGCCTGGGCGTGGCTGACGTATTCTCCGAGCTGGTAATAAACGCGCATCAGGCGCCCTCCGTGGTCCCTTCGCGGGGGTTTTCGCCCGTGCGGCGAGCCGCGTGCCGATTATTTCGCTGCGCGCGGCTCATTCCGTCTCCAGCAGGTCGTGCTTCACGGCCCAGAGCAGCAGGGCGCGGGCCTCTTCGGGCCCGGCGCAAAGCCCGGCGGCCAGCAGCCCCTCGGACAGCTCCGCAGCGGTCGCGGGCTTGCGGGCCATGAACAGCAGCCGCCGGATGCCTTCTTCCTCCACCAGTCCGGCAAGGCCCGGATAGATCAGGGGCGCGTCCTTGCGGCGGTAGGTGGCCTCGCCCGTGCGGCCCAGGCGCAGGCGCGTGCCGTCCGAAAGGTTGCGGCTGGCGTAGCCCGCGAAGACGCGCGCGAAGCCGACCTGCGAGGGATGCGGCGCGTGCGCGGCGCCCCGGTCCTGGCCGAAGCCCGGCGGAGCGGGCAGGGTCCAAAGCTCGTCCCAGAGCTCCAGGTAGCTCTCCATGACCGCCTGCCAGGTGTAGCAGCGCTCCACGCGGCTGCGGGCCGCCCCGCCCAGCCGCCCGCGCAGGGCCGGGTCCGCGTGCAGCCGCGCGATGGCCCCGGCCAGGGCCGGAATGTCCACGGCGGTGCGCTGGGCCAGGAGCAGGTGGTACTGGTTGTCGAAAAGCAGCGGAGCCATCAGGTCGAGCCGCTCGGAGCGGTCCGGTCCCAGGGTGGGCACGGTCAGCCCCGTTTCTTCCGGCAGCACGAGGTCGCGGTAGCCGTCGTAGTCCGAAACCACGGCGGGCAGCCCGGCCGCTGCCGCCTCCAGCACGGTCAGGCCGAAGGTTTCCTGCGGGTTGTCCGCGACGGAGAGAAACACGTCCGCCGCGCGGAAGAGCGCGAGTTTGCGGCGTTCGCCGGGCCGGGGAAAAATGCGCAGGTCCAGGCCGATGTTCCCGGCCAGCCGTTCCAGCGTGGCCGGAAAGGCGTCGTTTTCGTCCAGCCAGCCCGCCAGGACCAGCGTGGTGTTTTCCGGCCGGGGGCCGCTTGCCGGGTCCGCGTCCTGGAAGCAGCGCTGAAACGCGCGCAGCAGCGGCAGGAGGTCCATCTTGGAAAAGTGGGAGAGCCTGCCGAAGACGAGATGGACCGTGCGCTTTGGGTCCAGGTCCAGCTCGGCGCGCAGGGCCGCGCGCTGCTCCGGCGCGGCCGGGGTGATCGCGGCGGCGTCCACGCCCAGGGGCACGCGCCGCAGCGTGGGCTGGCCGAACTCGTCGCCCAGGCCGTAGCCCTCGCGCAGTTGGCGGAAATACGCCTCCACCGCGGCCCGGCCCGCGCGGGAGGTGCAGACCACGCAGTCGCGCGGGGACGCGCCCGGCCAGAGGTGCCGCAGGAAGGCCTCGGCGTAGCCCGCGTAGGACAGGGAATGGGTCACGCCCGTGATGGGGAACGCGGCGGGGCTGTGGGCGTTGCGCACGCGGGCCAGGGCGGGCTGGTAGGTGATGCAGTCGGACTGGTGGAAGCAGTGGTACGGCTCCCTGGCGAGCCGGGCCGGAAGCTCGCGCCGGTCCAGCACGCGGCATTTTTCCGCCGAGGCCGGAAACAGCTCCCGCAGCAGCTCGGCCTGGGAAGCGCGGTGCTCCTGGTCGCCCAGGAAGAAATGGTACTCGTCGAAGGGATCCGCCGCGAGCAGCGCGGCCAGAAATCCGGTGTTGGCCACCTTGCGGCCCAATACGGCCCCGGATTCCAGGAACGGGTCCAGGCTGCCCCAAATCCGGCGCACTGCGGCGCGCTTGCTCTGGCTGTTCGTCATGCTTCCAACAAATCCGTTTCAGCGCCGTTTGTCAAACGTTGTCGCCTTGATCGCCGCGGACATCGGGACGGACGCGGCGCGGCCGCGCGTGTTTCGGCAGTCCGCAATTTGACGCTGCGGCGCGCCCGCTCCCGCGGCTGCGGAGATATCCGCCGTTTCGCCGGAGAGTTGCGGAAGCGGATTCCATTGGCCTTCAATTTGCAACGAAGGAGTCGGGAAATATTTTCCTTGCGCTCAAGGAGGCGGAAAAATGAACCACGAAGGCAGACAGGAAACCATGTGGGGCCTGGGTCTGAACGACCCGGAAGCGGCCCGTATACAGGAAGCCGTGGGCGAGGGATTCGAGCTGCGCAACTATCCGGAGGGCCGCGCGCCCCTGGACGAGATCGCGCCCGAAGAGCAGCCCGGCACCACCTGGATCCCCTGGCGCATCTGGGAAAGCATTCCCGAGCAGGGCAAGGAAGCCTTTCGGGAGATGGAGCACACCCAGCGCATTCTCATCCAGGACGAGGACGACCGCGTCATGGAACTGGACGAGGTGCTGGAGGAGGGCTTTCTCACGGCCATCCGCGCGCCCCTGACCCGCGACAAGGTCCAGGACGCGCTCTTCCGGGCCAAGGAAGTCACCAGCCTCTACTCGGACATCTACCGCATGACCGAGGAGATCATCCTGGAGCGCGAGCTGCTCAAGCGCAAGACCGACCAGCTGCTCTTCCTGAACCGTTTCCTGACCAACGCCACGGGCAGTCTCGACCCGGCGGAAATCCTGGGCCAGGCCCTGGACGACCTGAACCTGCTCCTGCCCGTGAAGCTGCTCCAGGCCGCTTTCTGGCAGCGCAACGCCGAAACAGGGGAATCCGAGGTGGAACTGCTCCTGGACGCGCGCCTGGGCAAGGACATCGAGGCCAAGTGGATCGAATTTCTGCTCGACACCGCCCTGCGCAACGAGGGCGGCCCCATCGGAGGGTTCCAGGTCGAGCACATGGACACCAAGGGCGAGCCCCTGCCCCCGGAGGCCGGGCGCTCGGTGATCCTGCCCCTGGCCGGGCCGCAGGGCCAGTTCGGCTGCCTGGCGCTGCTGTGCGACCGCGAAATCCGGCTGGCCAAGGACCAGGTCCAGACCCTCAAGTCCGCCGTGCGGCACCTGGGGCTGGCCCTGAACAACGCCCGCCTCTACCGCGAGGTCAAGATCCGCGCGGACCGCGACGGTCTGACCAAGCTGCACAACCGCCAGACCTTCGACCGCCGCCTGGCCGTGGAACTCAAGCGCAGCCAGCGCTACGGCAATTCCCTGGCCCTGCTCATGGTCGATCTCGACCACTTCAAGCAGGTCAACGACACCCACGGCCACGCCGCGGGAGACATGGTCCTGCGCGAGGTGGGCGCGCTGCTCCAGGACTCCGTGCGCAGCTGCGACATCGCCGCGCGCTTCGGCGGCGAGGAGTTCGCCCTGCTCCTGCCCCACACCCACGAGGCCGACGCCTGGAAGCTGGCCGACCGCATCCGGCGGCGCATCGAGAAGCTGCGCTACAACTATGCGGGAAAGTCCCTGTCCATCACCGCCAGCATCGGGGTTTCCTCGCTTGCTCCCGGCTGCCTGGACAAGGAGAACGACCTGCTCCTGCGGGCGGACCAGGCCCTCTACCTGGCCAAGGCCAACGGCAGGAACACCGTGGCCACCTCGGCCCAGTGCGCGAACTCGCGGAGCCTGAGCAGCTAGGCGGGATTTGCACCCCTCGCGGCCGAAACCGGCAAAGGCGAGAAAAAAGGCCGCGTTCCGGTGCATGGAACGCGGCCTTTTCTTCGTGCGCCCACAGCGGGGAAAAAACCGCCGCGCCGCCGGAGAGGGCGTCCTCCCCGTTATCCTCCGTGCTAGAGCACCGCCTTGAGCACCTTGGCGATGGCGGGGTGCTCCACGCGCAGCCTGCGCTCCTGGAGCATCCTGTCGGCGGCGTCGTTCATGGCCTGCTCGAGCCAGGCTCTGGAGGCGGTGATCTTGCCAAGCCGGATCACGGCGGCGTCGCCGTCGCGCAGCAGTTCGTATTCCTCCACGACCAGAGTGGTCTCCTCGCTTTCGCCTTCCAGGAGCACGTCTACGAGCAGGCGGTGCGCCGAGGTGTCCAGGCGCAGGTTGGAGATCTTGCCGTAGCGGGAGAATTTTTCGTTCAGGGCCATGCGCAGGGCGGCGGAAAGGCCCATGTCCTTGATCTGTCTTAACTTCTCAAGCATGTGGTGCTCCTTGTGCTTGGTGTGGGAGGGGTCAGCCTTGGCGCAGGCCGTCCCAGATGTCGAGAATGTCGCGTTGCTGCGCCTCCAGGGAGTAGGCGTCGGCGGTGAGCCGGGCGTTGTGGAGCGCGGCGGCGTAGGCGGGGGTGCGGCCCTGCACCCAGGCCACGGCCTCTTCGAGCAGCAGGGCCGCGTCGAGCACGTCGAGGTCGGCGCACCAGAGGCCGTTGCCGCCCCAGGGCACGTCGCGCACGGGCCACCAGGGGGTGAAGCGCGGGTTTTGCTGGGCGGGGCGCATGTAGTCCCAGCCGCCGTAGCCGGAAAAGCCCACGCTGAGGCAGCCGCTGGCCATGGCTTCCAGGGGCGGCAGGGGGCAGCCCTCGGGAAAGCCCGTCATCAGGAAGACGTGCGAGCGGGCCAGGATCCGGGCCACGCCAAAGGCGTCCATGCCCTCGATGGGCGTCCAGCGGACTTCGGCCTCCGGGTTGCGGGAGTGGAAGATGTCCTGGATCTGGCGGGCCTGGGCCTTGTTCTTGCGGGGCATGTAGGCGATGCGCACCGGGCCGTCCGGCTTGGAGCCGGGCGTGGCGAAAAGCTCGCGGTCGATGCCGGGCCGGAGCACGGGCGCGTCGCGGCCCGTTGTCTCGCGCACGAAGTGGGCCACGGGTTCGGACACGGCCAGGAATTCCACGGGCAGCCGGCTCCAGGTGATGTTTTCCGGCAGAGAGGAGAAGAGGTAGGCCCAGTTCTGGACGTAGCTGACGCAGCGCGCGCCCGCTTCCAGGCCGGGGGCCAGGGCGTTGACCCAGCCCTCGGGCACGAGCCAGAGGTCGCCGGGCCGGAGCGCGAGATCCTTCCAGGCCAGCTCCGGGGCCGCGCCCTTGAGTCCGGAGGGCGTCCACTGGGCGGGCTCGCGCAGGACCAGGGCGGCCTCGTGCCCGGAGCCCGGCCCGACGGCGTGCAGGGTCGCGGCGATCTGCCGCAGCACGGTGATGCCGCCTGCGGCCTGCTTGACCGGCGGAAGGAAGATGTAGGTGCGCATGTATGGGGAAAGACCATAAATGTGCGTGCTTGGCAAGGGCGGCCTTGCCAAGGCCGTGACATTGGGCAAAAGTGTGCCCAGGCTCGTTTCGGGGCGGCTGGGCTCCGAAGAACGCATGCCGGGAGGGTACATGAGCGACGAAATCAACGCCGCGCCGGAAGGCTCGGCCTCGCAGCAGGGCGAACGCTCCGGGGAGCGGCCTGCCGCCACCGCCGCGCCGGAGAGGACCGGGGCCGCTGCGGACGCGGCCCCGCGCCGCAGAAGGCTGCGCACGAGCCTGCGGCTCCAGCTCTTCGCCCTGCTCGCGGCGCTGGTGCTGGTGGCCGCGCTCTGGTCCGGGTTCACGCTCTGGTCCAACAGCCGCACCCAGGCCCTGGTGGTGCGCATGGTGGATCAGGACGTGGCCTCCCTGGCCGTGGCCCAGTCCCTGGAGAACGAGCTGGTCATGCAGAAGGGCTACGCCACCTATTATTTTTTGAATGCGGACGACGCCTGGCTGGAGCAGCTGGAAAAGCATCGCGAAGCCTTCGAGGAACGGCTGGTGGCCGCAAGGGGCATGGCCCAGACGGCCGGAGCGCGCGAGCTGCTCGGACGCATCGAAGCCGAATACCTCCGCTACGTGCTGAACAAGGACCGGGTCATCGCGCTCTACCGCGACGACAAGCGCGAGGCCGGAGCCCGGCTGCACTGGGAGGTGCGCCGCCAGTTCGACTCCCTGCGCGACCTTTGCGGCCGCTTCCGCAAGCTGCACGAGCGGATGATCCGCGAGGCCGGGGCGGAATACAAGGCCCAGGCGCGCTTCGTTTCCGCGCTCTCCTGGACGGCCATGCCCCTGGCCCTGTGCCTGGGGCTGCTGCTGGGCTGGCTGCTGCTGCGCCGCGTGCTCGACCCGATCCGCAGGCTGGCCGAGGAGGGCGGCGGGTTCTGCGAGCTGCCCCCCGGGCGGGTCATGGACGAGGTCAAGGCGCTTTCCAGCCGCATGGAGCTGCTCGTGGCGGACATGGACCAGACCCACAGCAAGCTGGTGCAGAGCCGCGAACACCTGATGCAGGCCGAGAAGCTGGCCATGGTCGGCAAGCTGGCCGCGGGCGTGGCCCATTCCATCCGCAATCCGCTGACCTCGGTGAAGATGCGGCTGTTTTCCCTGGAGCGCGGGCTGAGCATGAACGACACCCAGCGCGAGGACTTCGAGGTCATCAGCGAGGAAATCGCGCACCTGGACACCATCATCCGCAATTTTCTGGAATTTTCGCGGCGGCCCAAGCTGCGCGTCCAGCAGGTCAGCCCGTCGGACATCGTGGACACCACCCTGGACCTGCTGCGCCACCGCTTCGACTCCGGCGGGGTGGAGCTGCGGCTCATCCGGGGCCGCAGGCTGCCGGAGGTCGGCGCCGATCCCGACCAGCTCAAGGAAGTCCTGGCCAACCTGCTGCTCAACGCCTGCGAGGCCATGGGCCCCGGCGGGACCATCACCATCCGCGAGGAAACGGGCGTCATGGAGCCCCAGGGCAAGGTCGCCCTGATCCGCATCGACGATACCGGGCCGGGCATCCCGGAGCACCTGCGCGAGCAGGTCTTCGATCCGTTCTTCTCCACCAAGGAGGAGGGCACGGGCCTGGGCCTGGCCATTGCCAAGCGCATCATGGAAGAACACGGCGGCTGGCTGAACCTGCGCACCACGGGCAAGGGCGCGGGCTTCGTGCTGGTGCTGCCCTGCCGCTCGGAGGGAGTATGGCACAGATACTGATCGTGGACGACGATTCCCAGCTGCGGCTGAGCTTCGAGCGGCTGCTCCGCTCCGAGGGCCACGAGGTCCGCGTGGCCGCGTCCGGCGAGGCCGGAGTGGAGGCCGTGCGCGCCCAGGTGCCGGACCTCGTGGTCATGGACGTGCGCATGCCGGGCATGAACGGGCTTCAGGCCTTTCAGCGCATGCGCGAGATCGAGCCCCGGCTCCAGGTGATCATCATGACCGCGTTCGCGTCCACGGACACGGCCATCGAAGCCACCAAGCTCGGCGCCTTCGACTACGTGCTCAAGCCCTTCGACATCCCGGACATCCTTCAGCTCATGGGCCAGGCCCTGGAAGCCGGGCGGGTCATGCGGGGCCGCGTGGCCATGGACGCCGGGCCGGACACCACGGAAGGCGAGGCGCTCATCGGCCGGTCCGGGGCCATGCACGAGATCTACAAGGCCATCGGCCGGGTCGCGCCCACGGAAGCCACGGTGCTCATCCGGGGCGAGTCCGGAACGGGCAAGGAATTGGTGGCCCGCGCCGTGTACCAGCACAGCCTGCGCGGGCAGAAGCCCTTCGTGGTCATCAACTGCGTGGCCATCCCGGAAACGCTGCTGGAGAGCGAGCTTTTCGGCTACGAGAAGGGCGCGTTCACCGGGGCTGTCAGCCGGCGGGTGGGCAAGATCGAAAAGGCCCACGGCGGCACCGTGTTCCTGGACGAGATCGGAGACATGCCCGAAGGCATCCAGGCCAAGATATTGCGGCTTCTCCAGGAAAAGAAAATCGAGCGCCTGGGCGGTCACGGAGCCATTCCCGTGGACGTGCGCATCATCGCGGCCACGAACCGCAACCTCGAGGCCGCCGTGGCCGAGGGCCGCTTCCGCGAAGACCTCTACTACAGGCTCAAGGTCGTCAGCATCTACCTGCCGCCCCTGCGCGAGAGAAAGGACGACATCGCCCTGCTCGCCGAGTACTTCCTGGCCCGTTTTTCCAGGGAGATGGGCATGGACAATCCCGGCCTGACCCGCGAGGCCGCGGACTTCCTCCGCGCGCAGAGCTGGCACGGCAACGTGCGGGAGCTGGCCAACAAGCTGCACCGCGCCGTGATCTTCAGCCGGGGCTGCCCCGTGGGACCGGACGAACTGGCCCTGGCCGCGGAGGAGCGCCAGGAGGAGCCCGGCGGGGGCGGCGACGGAAGCGACCCGGTGCGGGCCTGGGTGCGCCGGAGCCTGGCCAGCCACGGCGGCGGCGACGCCTTCGAGGCCATCGTCAACGCCGTGGGCAAGATCGCCGTGGGCGAGGCCCTGGAGATGACCGGCAACAACCGCACCCGTGCGGCCAAGCTGCTGGGCATGTCGCGGCCCACGCTGCTCGCGCGCATCGAAAAGTACGGACTCAAGGTCGGCACCAGGGTCAGCTGAGCGGCCCGCCCGCCCTACGGGGCGCGCCGGGCTTTCCGGACGCGGGCTATAACCCTGTTGACAGCGCGGGGCACGGCGCATAGGCCGATGCTCTTTCGCGTGAGCCTCCAGCCCCTCGGCCCGATCATTCCTTCCCGGCCATCGACTGCGCCCACGGAGACACTGCCCGCCAAGGAGATGACTCTGTGCCGACCGCTGTTTTGTCCCGCTTTCAGGCGCACCTGCCCGCCAGCGTCCGTTGCTTCCGTCAGGGATATTCCCTTTCCTCCCTGAGGTCCGACCTCCTTTCCGGCCTCACGGTGGGCATCGTGGCCCTGCCGCTGTCCATGGCCTTTGCCATCGCCTCGGGCACCACGCCCGAGCGCGGCCTGTTCACGGCCATCGTGGCGGGCATCGTGATTTCGCTCCTGGGCGGCTCCCGCTTTCAGATCGGCGGTCCCACAGGCGCGTTCGTGGTCATCATCGCCGGGGTCATCGCCCGCCACGGCTACGAGGGGCTGGTGCTGGCGACGCTCCTGGCCGGAGCCGGGCTCGTGGTCCTGGGGATGCTCGGATTCGGCAAGCTGCTCAAGTTCATCCCCTATCCCGTGATCACCGGGTTCACCGCGGGCATCGGCGTGCTCATCTTCACCACCCAGATCAAGGACTTCTTCGGCCTGAGCATAGAAAACATCCCGGCGGACTTTCCGGGCCGGGTGCGGGCCTGCTTCGCGGCCATGCCCGGCTTCGACCACACCTCCCTCTGGCTGGGCGCGGCCACCATGCTTTCCATGCTCCTGATCCGGCGCTTCGTCCCGCGCATTCCCGCGCCCATCGTGGGCATCGTGGTGGCCACCGCAGCGGCCTGGGCCTTCGGGCTGGACGTGGAAACCATCGGCACCCGGTTCGGCGGCATTCCCGCGAGCCTGCCGCACTTCTCCCTGCCCTCGGGCTTTGCGCCGCATATCCGGGAGGTCATCCCCGACGCCATGACCCTCATGCTGCTGGCCGGAATCGAATCCCTGCTCAGCGCCGTGGTCGCGGACGGCATGACCGGGGACCGGCACGACGCCTCCACCGAGCTGGTGGCCCAGGGGCTGGCCAATCTCGGCTCCGTCCTCTTCGGGGGCATTCCGGCCACAGGGGCCATCGCCCGCACCGCCACGAACATCCGCGCGGGCGCGCAAACGCCCCTGTCCGGCGTGATCCATTCCCTTTCCCTGGTGGCCTTCATGCTCGCCTGCGCGCCCCTGGCCTCGCACATTCCCCTGACCAGCCTCGCGGCCGTGCTCATGATCGTGGCCTGGGACATGAGCGAGGCGCACCGCTTCCGCCGACTGCTGCGCGCGCCCAAGTCCGACTCCGCGGTCATGCTCATCACCTTCCTGCTCACGGTCTTCGTGGACCTGACCGTGGCCGTGGAAGTGGGCGTCGTGCTCGCGGCCATGCTCTTCATGCGGCGCATGAGCGATCTTTCCGGCATCGAGCCGGTGAACCAGTGCCTGCTGCCCGTGGTGCGGGGCGTGGCCGACGCCGGGCACCGCCTGCCCAAGACCGTGGTCTACGAGATTTCCGGACCCATGTTCTTCGGCATGGCCCAGCGCTTCATCGACGTGATGCGCTTCACCCGGCAGGCTCCGGAAGCCATCGTCCTGCACATGGCCCAGGTGCCGAGCATCGACGCCACGGGCGAGGAAGCCCTGAAATCCGTGGTGCGCCAGGGACATGCGCGCGGCATCCGCATGGTGCTCTCCGGCGTGCAGCCGCGCGTGCGCGCCGTGTTCGAGCGCATGGGCACGCGGCAGCTGCTGGGCGCGGAAAACATCTTTCCGGATCTGGCCACGGCCATGGCCGCGATCGAGGCCCCGGACCAGGGCGCGGGGCAGGACACGGACCAGGGTTGAAGAGGGCCTCCGGCGGCCAAGGGGCCCGCGGCCCCTTGGATCCCCTTTCGGCAGCGAAGCCCTGACCGCGCAATCGCGCGGTCAGGGCTTCGCTGCGGGAGGGCGACGCGGATTCCGCTCCCCCGTCCCGACCCCCGGAAACGATTCGCGCCGGGAACCGGATGCGGAGCATCGGTTCCCGGCGCAGAATGGGATTCCAAAGGGGCATTGCCCCTTTGGCCGCCGGAGGCATTCTTCCTGCCTCTATTCTTGATTCTTAAAGCACTTCGCAGCCGTCCTCGGTGACGAGCACCTCGAACTCCCAGCGCACGCCGCCCCAGTCGGGCCAGTAGAGTCCGGGTTCCACGGTGACGACCATGCCGGGCCGGAGCACGCCGGAGGCGATGGAGGAGAGGCTGGGGGCCTCGTGGGTTTCCAGGCCGATGCCGTGGCCGATGCCGTGGGTGAAGCGGTCGGCCACGTCCTGTTCCTCGAAGAAGTCGCGTGCGGCCTTGTAGGCTTCGGCCAGGGGCAGTCCGGGCTTGATGATCTCGATGGCCTTCTGCTGCGCGGTCTTGACCATTTCGCGCACGGAGCGGAAGCGCTCGGAAACGTTCTCGCCGATCCAGAAGGTCCGGGTCTGGTCCGAGCAGTAGTCGTTCAGGCGGCAGCCCATGTCGATGAGCACCAGCTCGTTTTCCTTGAGCGCCTTGTTTCCGGGAATGGCGTGGGGCAGGGCCGCGTTGGGGCCGACGCCCACGATGGTGGAGAAGGACAGCCCGCTGGCGCCCCATTCGCGGAACATGCGCTCCGCGTTCCAGGCGACCTCCTCTTCGGTCTGTCCGGGCCGCAGCGAATCCTCCAGCGCGCGGAAAACGCGGTGGTTCAGGGCGCAGGCGGCCTTCATGCGCTTGATTTCCTCCTCGTCCTTGATGACCCGCAGGTCTTCCACGAGGTTTTCCGTGGGCGCAAGCTCCACGTATTCGCGCAGCTTTTCGTAGTCGTAGAGGTGCATGGCCTTCGGCTCGAAGCCGAAGGAGCCTATGCCGAGCCCCTTGAGGAAGGGACCGACCTGGTCGAATTTGCGGCCTGCGTAGATGAACACGTCCTCCGCCGGAAAAACGCGCTTGGCCGCGTCTTCGTAGCGGGGATCGGTGAGCAGCTTGTCTCGGCCGTTGGCGGCGACCACGAGCCAGCCTGCGGACTCGTTGCACTGGGAGTCGTGCAGCTCGAATCCGGAGAGGTAGTAGCGGTTGGCCGCGTGGCTGACCAGAAGGGCGTCGAGCCCCTCGTCCCTGAGCCGTTGACGCAGCGCCTCGCGGCGCCGTTCATGGGTGGCGTTCATGTTCGTCATGATGGGAGGGTGTAAGTGGTTTCGGCCTTGTCTTCAAGTATTCGTTGCGCCCATTCCACGCCCTGCATCACGGAATGGTCCATGTTGCCGACCTCGTATTTCCAGCCGCCGAAGCGCCCCCGCGAATAAATGCCGAACGATTCCAGCCGGGGCTGGATCGCGGCCAGGGCCGCGTCGCGCTCCAGGGTGGGCACGGGGTAGGCGTATTCCCGGCTCATCTCGAAGCGCGCGGCGAGCCGCATTTTTTCGTGCGCGGCGAGCATTTCGGCGTTTTCCAGCCCGGAGAGGGCGCGCTCGAAAAGCGATTCCAGGTCTTCGGGCTTGTGGGCCGAGGAGGAGGTCTCGCACATCAGCGCGCGCTGGCTGCCGGGCTTGGCCGTGTTTTCGGGCGAATAGTTGTGGAAGTTGGTCACGCGGTAGAAGGGCGAGTCCCCTTCCGGGAAATACATCCAGCAGCGGGAATCCTCGCGGGAGCCGTCCAGGCCGACCCCGGAGATGTGCACGGAATTGTGCGCGAGCTTTCCGGCCGCCTCGACCAGGGCCGGGTCCGGGGCGTCCAGCCAGCGCGCGCAGAGCAGGTCCAGCGGGCCGGTGTTCAGGAGCTTGTCGTAGCTGACGCTCAGGCCCTGGGCCGTGGTCGCGGTGCGGCCCTCGGCATCGATGCGGGCCACGGCCTCGCCGTAGCGGATGCGGTCTTCCACGCGCCGGGCCAGGGCGCGGAAGATGGCTCCCGTGCCGCCTCGGCGGGGAAAGCGGAAGGTGTTGTTCGGGCCCCAGCCCACGTCGTCGCGCTCCAGAACCACGTTCTTGAGCACGCTTTCCATGTCCACGAGGCTGACGCGCTCGCCGATCCAGGAATAGGACATGCGCTCCGGCGGCGTGGCCCAGACCTTGAAATTATAGGGGCGCATGAAGATCGAGGCGATGCCCGCGCCGAACACGGCGTCGATCCACTCCCCGAAGTTCGCCGGGCGCAGGTCCGGTCCCGGCTCCGGCCTGCGTCCGGGCAGCAGTCCCTCCACGCAGCGCCAGCGCGCCTCGGGCGGCAGGTGGCGGATGTTGTTCTGGAAGGGATAGGGCACCCAGGTTCCCGCGGCCCGGATCCAGGATTCGCGCTCGTGCTCGAAGAATTCTCCGTCGAGCAGCTCGTCCGTGAGCCGGTCGAAGTAGGGATAGTGCGAGAAGAGCACGTGGCCGCCGAAATCCCAGGTGAAGCCGTCGCGGTCCTGGAAGCTGGCCGCCAGTCCGCCGGGGTGGGTTTCGCGCTCCAGCACGAGGAAGGAGTTTTCGCCCAGCTCGGCCAGGCGGTGCGCCGCGCCGAGTCCCGTGGGACCGGCTCCGATGATGAGATATTTGACCCGCATGCCCCGACCATGCTGGATTTCGCAGTTGTTGGCAAGATTTCGCCGCGCAGATGGCCTTGTTATAGTTTCTTGTCGTGTCACCGACCTTTTTCCTGGCCGTAACGTGTTCGTAACTCCTCGCTGGTAAAACCCAGCCTCGACATCAATTCGTCATTTCGTTTTCAACGCTTCAACCATTCTCGGAGGAATTTTTAATGAAGAAGCTTCTTATGCTCGTCGCCGTGTTCGCCATGATGGTTTCCACGGCCTACGCCGGCAAAGTCGAAGTCAAAGGCTCCACAACCGTGCTGCCCCTGATGCAGGCGGTCACCGACCACTTCAACTCCAATCCCGACCTGGGCATCCAGATCTCCCTTTCCGGCGGCGGCTCCTCCAACGGCGCCAAGGCGCTCATCGACGGCACCACCGACATCGGCATGATGTCCCGCGACATCAAGGAGAAGGAAATCGAGGCCGCCAAGGCCAACGGCCGCACCCCGGTCCAGTTCGTCGTGGCCTACGACTGCATCGTGCCCGTCGTCCACCCGAACAACCCCGTCTCCGAGATCACCATTCCCCAGCTGCTCGCCATCTACTCCGGCAAGATCACCAACTGGAAGGAACTGGGCGGCAAGGACGCCGAGATCGTGGTCATCTCCCGCGACACCTCCTCCGGCACCTACGACTGCTGGAAGGATAAGATCATGCATTCCGACGGCGGCAAGAACAAGGTCTTCCCCGGCGCTTCCCTGCTGGCTTCCAACGGCGCCGTGGCCCAGGCCGTTTCCAAGAACGAGCAGGCCATCGGCTACGTCGGCCTGGCCTACGTCAACTCCGAGCTGAAGGCCCTGCCCGTGGACGGCGTGCACGCCGGCGTCAAGACCGCCATGGACGGCTCCTACCCCATCTCGCGCGGCCTGAACCTCTACACCGCGGGCCAGCCCACCGGCGACACCAAGACCGTCATCGACTTCCTGATGAGCCCCACTGGTCAGGAGATGGCCGCCAAGCAGGGCTTCATCCCGGTCAAGTAACCAAACGTCAAGGCGTTACGTGTGAAAACGTCCGCCGGAACCGCTTCGCAAGAGGCTGTTCCGGCGGGCCTGTTCCCAAGAATCAAAGAGGTACCGCTCCGTGGACAGGACCAACATCTACATCGTCGCCGGACTTCTGGTCGCGGCTTTTCTGGCCTTCTGGGGCCATGAAAAGGCGCAGCCCGACAGCGTCGAACGTGTCTTTGCCCAGCAGATCGAGATGGGCCGGGGCCGCGCTCTGCCCGACGACAGCATGGCCACCGCGCTCAAGGAGATGGAACGCTACGTCACCTTCGCCTTTACCGAGGAGATGGACACCCGCATGGGCGGAGCGGACCAGAATCAGGCGGCCCTGAACGACGCGCTCCAGGAACTGAGCAATATTTCCAAGGACATCACCGAACGGGGCGCAAAGCTCCGCCGCCAGGGCAAGGGCGCCCAGCTCATGCAGGGCGGGCTCGACTTCCTCGACCGCTTCCTGCAGGAACGCATGGAGTCGCGGGCCACCCTCTGGTACGTCTTCGCGGGCATCTTCGCCTTCTTCAGCGTGCTCACGGGGACGCTGCGGGCCTTGCGGCTCCAGCGCCGCACCCGCGACAAGCTGATCCAGGGCGTGTTCTTCGCCACGGCCCTGACCTCGATCATCATCCTCGGCCTGATCATGGTCTTCCTCTTCATCGAGGGGCTGCCCATCTTCAAGCATGTCGGCATCTCGGACTTTCTTTTCGGGCTGGGCTGGTACCCCACGGACGACGATCCCGAATTCGGCATCTTCCCGCTGATCATCGGCTCGCTCTCCGTCACGGTGCTTTCCTCGGCCATCGCCATTCCGCTCGGCGTCATGACCGCGCTCTACCTCGCGGAAATCGCGTCCCTGCGCGTGCGCAACATCGTCAAGCCCATCATCGAGCTGCTCGCGTCGCTGCCCTCGGTCGTCATCGGCTTCTTCGGCATGGTCGTGGTCGCGCCCTTCCTGCAGAACACCTTCGACATCAACACCGGCCTGAACATGTTCAACGCCTCGCTGATGCTGGCCTTCATGTCCGTGCCGACCATCACCTCCGTGTCCGAGGACGCCATCTACGCCGTGCCCCTGGAGCTCAAGGAAGCCTCCCTGGCCCTGGGCGCGACCCACTGCGAGACGATCTGGAAGGTCGTGGTTCCGGCTTCGCTTTCCGGCATCAGCACGGCGGTCATCCTGGGCATGTCCCGGGCCATCGGCGAAACCATGGTCGTGCTCATGGTCGCGGGCGGAGCGGGCATGATCCCGGACTCCATCTTCGACCCGGTCCGGCCCATGCCGTCCTCCATCGCGGCGGAGATGGGCGAGGCCCCGCTCGGCAGCGACCACTACCACGCGCTCTTCGCCATCGGCATCGTGCTCTTCCTGTTCACCATGGTCTTCAACGTGATCGCGGACCACATCGCCAACAAGTACAAGCAGGTCGGCGCGGCCACGCTCTAGGAGGAAGCAGACAATGCAGCAAACCGCACAAGACATCGCGGCCATTCTGGATCTGGCCGAAAAGCGCAACAAGAAGCGCAAGGTCGTGGAGGCCGTGACCTTCGGGCTGTTCAAATCCGCGGCCGGAGTCTGCGGACTGGGCCTGGCCATCATCCTCGGCTTCCTGCTCTACAACGGCCTGCCCGCCATCACCTGGGAATTCCTCTCGCAGCAGCCGCGCAACTCCATGACCGAGGGCGGCATCCTGCCCTGCATCGTGGGCACCTTCCTGCTGGCCATCAGTTCCATGGTCGTGGCCCTGCCCCTGGGCGTGGCCTCGGCGATCTATCTCAACGAGTACGCCCGGCCCGGCAAGCTGCTGCGCGTCATCCGCATCGGCATCAACAACCTCGCGGGCGTGCCCTCGGTGGTCTTCGGCCTCTTCGGCCTGGGGCTGTTCGTCACGGTCATGCAGCTCGGCGTGTCCATCGCCGCGGGCGCGCTGACCCTGGGCGCGCTGACCCTGCCCGTGGTCATCGGCACCACCGAGGAGGCCATGCGTTCCGTGCCCGACACCTACCGGGAAGCCTCCCTGGGCCTGGGCGCGACCAAATGGCAGACCATCTACCGCGTGGTCCTGCCCGCGGCCCTGCCCGGCATCCTCACGGGCTCGATTCTCTCGCTCTCCCGCGCGGCGGGCGAAACCGCCGCGATCATGTTCACGGCCGCGGTCTTCTCCACGCCGGACATGCCGCAGAGCATCTTCGACGACGTCATGGCCCTGCCCTACCACATCTACGTGCTGGCCACGGCCGGAACGAACATCGAACAGACCCGGCCCCTGCAGTACGGCACGGCCCTGGTGCTCATCGCCCTGGTCCTGGGCATGAACCTGGTGGCCATCTTCCTGCGGGCCAGGCTGCAAAGAAAGCTTTCGAAGTAGCCTTCGTCCATGCGTTGATCCGCGATCCGGCGGGCCTGGGGGGGAACACTCCGGGCCCGCCGCTGTTTTTCGACGCGGCGGCAACAGGTAGGGTTGCCTGGCGACCCGCTTCCGTGCATATTCAATATTGGGACGAGGGGGTATGCGGTTTGCCGATCATAGAATGGACCGAAGACATGAGCGTCGGGGTGGAAACCCTCGACGAGCAGCACAAGGATCTCGTGCGCCTCATCGACGCCGCCTACCGGGCGGTGATGGACGAGGGCGGCGAAGAGGACCGGAATGTCGCCGCATCCCTGGTCCGGGACATGAAATCCTACGCCATGGACCACTTCGCCCTGGAGGAGGACCATATGCGCAGCCTGGGCTATGCGTCCTTTGCGGAGCACGCCTTCATGCACAAGGAGTTCCTCCGGCGCGTGGCCGAGCTGGAGCGGCCCTCGATGGGCCAGGACAAGAAAGTGGACGTGTTCCTCTTTCTGGCGGACTGGCTGCGCACCCACATCCTGCGCGAGGATCTCGACTTCGGCGATTACGCCCGTTCGCTCGCCCGCGCTTCCAAATCCAGCAAATAAGCCTTCATTTCCAGGCCGCAGGGGTTCGTGAAGCCCGTGAGCGCTCCGTTGGCCGCGACCACGCGGTGGCAGGGCACCACCAGGGGCCAGGGATTCGCGCCCAGGGCGCGGCCCGTGGCCCGCGCGCCGTTCGGGCTGTCCGCCATGCGCGCCAGCTCGCCGTAGCTCGCGGTGCGTCCCTGCGGCACCTTCTCCGCCAGCGTGCGCAAGACTCGCGCCGTAAAGGGCGAGAGGCTGTTCCAGTCCAGGGGCAGGTCCGGCCAGCGGGGTTCCTCGCCGCGCACGTAGCGCTCCAGGGCCGCCTGCACGGCGCTCCCCAGGGGGGAAAGGTCCGGGTCCGGACCGGCGCCCGTGGCCCAGGAAAGCTCGATTCCGCTTATCTTGTCGGCGTCGTGGACCAGGGTCAGCCGCAGTTTTCCCGCCTCCACGGATTCGGTGCGCTCAATGCGATGACGTTTTGCGCTCATGGATCGTCCTCCTGGTTTGAAGATAAGCGTTTTCCGCCCGGAGGCAAAGCCGTGTTCCGGCGCTCCGGCCAGGGTCGTCTCCGGCGGTCCGGGCGCACGCCCCTTGGGAATCCGGTTCTCCGCCCGTGCGGCGTCAGCCTGCGATCCGGCAGCCCTGGCTGATCTCGAGCCGGGCGAGGCGGTCGTGGACGGCGGCGAGCAGCGCCTGCTTGCGCGCGGCCCAATCCGGGGCGAGCAGTTCGCCGGGAGCGGCGTCGCCCGTGAGCCGGTGGATCACGATGTCGGGCCGCAGGCGCGCCAGGGCCTCGCAGACCGCGCGCACGTATTCGTCGCGTTCGGGCGGGGCGTATCGCCCGGCCCGGTACTCGGCGGCCAGAGGCGTGCCCTCGCAGACGTAGAGATTGTGCAGTTTTATTCCGCAAACGGGCAGGGCGTTCAGAAAGTCGATGCCCGCGAGAAAGTCGTCGGCCGATTCTCCGGGCAGGCCCGCGATGAGGTGGGCGCAGACCTTGATCCCCCGGCGGGCCGCGCTCTCGGCCGCGCGGGCGAAGCAGGCCGCGTCGTGCCCCCGGTTGATGCGTCGCAGGGTTTCGTCGCGGCAGCTTTGCAGGCCGAGGTCGAGCCAGGTTTCTCCGGGCAGGGCCGCGAGCAGGTCGAGCTTTTCCGGATCCAGGCAGTCGGGCCGGGTGCCGATGCAGAGGCCGACCCTGCCGGGCAGGGCCTCCAGTTCGGCCAGGACGGTCCGCAAGCGCTCCAGAGGGCCGTGGGTGTTGGAAAAGGACTGGAGATAGGCCAGAAAGAGCCGGGCCTTGTATTTCTTGGCCAGCCGCGCGCGCCAGTGGTCCCACTGGGCGGCAAGGTCCAGGCCCTGGCCGAGCAGGCCGGAGCCGGAACCGTTGGCGTTGCAGAAGGCGCAGCCCGCGCGGGAGAGGGTGCCGTCGCGGTTCGGGCAGGAAAAACCCGCGTCCAGGGGAATCTTTTGCACGCGTTCGCCGAAACGTTTGCGAAGATGGCCGGAGAGGGCGTTGTAGGGGCGTTCCTGGGTCATGCGGGGTGCTGTTTCGGGCTTGGGCGCGCTCGCCGCAGGGCGGTGCGTTCCGGGTTTTCCGCTGCGATTGCGCGGGGGCGCCGAGGGGCCGACTTGCGGGCAATGCTGGGGAGGTTGTTGCCCCCCAAGGTTTCTTCTGTTAGGTCACTTGCATGATCGCTTGTGGCACGCGAAGGCGCGCATGTCCAGCCTGGGCGACGACATCCGTTTACCTCGCAGGGGAAGCAAACAAACATGAAGATTTTCGACAAGCTCGTGGGCTCGTTCTCCACTGATCTCGCCATCGACCTGGGAACGGCCAACACGCTGGTATACGTCAAGGGAAAGGGCGTGCTGCTGTCCGAGCCGTCCGTGGTCGCCGTCAAGAAGGACGCGCGCGGAGGAAAGACCGTGCTCGCCGTGGGCGCGGAGGCCAAGAAGATGCTCGGCCGCACCCCCGGAAACATCGTGGCCATCCGGCCCATGAAGGACGGCGTCATCGCCGACTTCGAGGTCACCGAGGCCATGCTCCGGCACTTCATTTCCAAGGTGCACAACTCGCGGCGGCTCGTGCGCCCGCGCATCATGATCTGCGTGCCCACCGGCATCACCCAGGTGGAAAAGCGCGCGGTCAAGGAGTCGGCCCAGTCCGCCGGCGCGCGCGAGGTCTACCTCATCGAGGAGCCCATGGCCGCGGCCATCGGCGCGGACCTGCCCATCACCGAACCGACCTCGAACATGGTCGTGGACATCGGCGGCGGCACCACGGAGATCGCGGTCATCTCCCTTTCCGGCATCGTCTACGCCAAGAGCGTGCGCATCGGCGGCGACAAGATGGACGAAGCCATCATGCAGTACGTCAAGCGCAAGTACAACATGCTCATCGGCGAATCCACGGCGGAGATCATCAAGATGACGGTGGGCTCGGCCTACCCCGTGGACGGCCCGCGCGAGATGGAAATCAAGGGACGCGACCTGGTCACGGGCATTCCGCAGAACCGCAGCATCAACGACGAGGAAGTGCGCGAAGCCATCGCCGAGCAGGTGGACGGCATCGTGCAGGGCGTGCGCATCGCCCTGGAACAGACCCCGCCGGAGCTGGCCGCGGACATCGTGGACCGGGGCATCGTGCTCACGGGCGGCGGCGCGCTGCTCAACGGCCTGGACGCCCTGCTCCAGCACGAGACCCAGCTGCCCATCACCGTGGTGGACGATCCGCTCACCGCCGTTGTCCTGGGCTCCGGCCGCGCGCTGGACAACATCGAACTCTACCGCGAGATCTGCACGGACTAGAGAGGTGAAGCCCAAACGGCTCGCAGTGATCGCTCTGGCCGGTCTGTTCGTCTATCTGGCCCTCTACACCTGGAACCTGCGCACCGGTCACCTGGACGCGCTGACCTCCGCCACGGGGCTGGAGGTCACGGGCTGGGTGCTGCAACCGGGGCGCTGGATTGCGGACGAGGCTTCCGAGTATTGGCACCGATATGCCTTTCTCGTGGGCGTGGAGCGCGAGAACGAACGCCTGCGCGGCGAGCTGGACCGCATCGCCCTGGAGAACGTGGCCCTGCGCGAGCAGGCCGTGGCCACCCGGAGGCTGGAGCGGCTCCTGCGCTTCCATCCGCCCAAGGACTGGGTCACGGAAGGCGTGCGCGTGGTCGCCCACCGCATGGGTCCGGCGGCCGCCCTCGAAACCGTGATGATCGACAAGGGACTTTTCAGCGGCATCACCGAGGACATGCCCGTGGTCACCACCAAGGGCGTGGTCGGGCGGGTGCTCAAGGCGGGCGTCACCGTCTCCCAGGTCATGCTGCTCACGGACGTGAACAGCGCCGTGGCCGTGGTCGGCCAGGAGCACCGCACCAAGGGCGTGGCCTTCGGCCGCGGTCCGGGCAAGGATCTCGCCGTGCGCTACATGAACATCAACGCCGACCTCCAGCCGGGCGAACTGCTGATTTCTTCCGGACTGGCGGGCATCTATCCCAAGGGAATGCCCGTGGCCGTGATCACCAGGGTGGAGCGTTCCGAGCTGTCGCTGTTCCTGGACGTGACCGCGACCCCGCTCGTGGACGCGGGCGAGCTGGAGGAGGCCCTGGTCATGCGTCCCGCCTCCCCCGAGCCCGGAGGCATGTGACGTGTTCGGCTTCGTCTGGTGGGCGCTGTATTGCCTCCTGGCGATCTGGCTCCAGTATTTCTTCCCCGGACTGGACTTCCTGGCCCCGGCCCTGGTGGTCAGCATGCAGGAGGAGCGCTGGTGGCGCAGCTCGGTCTGGCTGCTGCTCGCGGCCGTGCTGCTGCAGGACGGCATGGGCAGCCTGGGCTTCGGCTACTCCCTGGCCTGGTACGGCACGCTCGTCCTGGCCTATCAACTGGGCCGCCGCTTTTTCGACCCCCGCAGCGTGGGGCTGGTCATCCTTCTGGGCGCGTTTCTCGGCTGGCTGCATTTTTCCCTGACCTTCTCCCTGATCCGTCTCGAGGGCATGAATTTTTCCCTGCATCACGTGGTTTGGGAGTCCGTGGCCCAAGGCGTGGTCTTCCCGGCCTTCTGGTTCTTCATCCACAAGTCCTTCCCGGAGCGTTTGAAAGAAGATGAGCGGACTGCTTAGTCCTCATGAAAAAGAGCCCCCCCGCCACGGCCTGCTGCTTCTGCAGCTGCTGATCCTGGGCGTTTTCTGCGTCTTCACGCTGCGTTTCTGGTATCTTCAGGTCCACGAGGGGCAGGAGTTCGCCCGCAAGGCCAAGGCCAACCAGCTCCGCCGCGAGCACGTCTACGCGCCGCGGGGGCTGATCCGCGCGCGCGGCGGCGAGCTGCTGGCCACCAACGAGCCCGCCTACGCCCTGGGGCTCGTGCGCGAGGACTGCCACGACGTGGAGGCCACCCTGGACGCGGTCAGCCGCTGGACCGGCCTGGACCGGGCCAAGCTCGCCGAGGTCTACCGCAAGGGACGCGGCAAGGTGAAGCCCTTCGAGCCGCTGATCCTCAGCCAGGACCTGGGGTTCAAGGAGGTGGCCGAGGTCGAGGCGCACAAGCTGCGCTGGCCCGGCCTGGAAATCCTGGTCCGCTCCCGCCGCAACTACAGCTACGGCGACCTGTTCTGCCACGTGCTCGGCTACGTGGCCGAGGCCAACGAGTCCGAACTGGACAACGACGACGGCCTCTCCCTCGGCGACAACGTGGGCAAGCTCGGCCTGGAAAAGGTGCTGGAAACCCGCCTGCGCGGCATCAAGGGCGTGCGCGAGTTCGAGGTGGACGTCACGGGCCGGCGCATGGCCGAGGTCAACACCCTGCCGCCCAACGCGGGCGAGGACGTGACGCTCGCCATCGATCTCAAGCTCCAGAGCCTCGTGCACGAGGCCATGGCCGGGAAGGAGGGCGTGGTCGTGGTCATGGACGCGGACAGCGGGCAGGTGCTCGCCCTGCTCAGCGCCCCGACCTTCGACGCCAACCATTTCGCCGGGGGCATCTCCTCCGAGGAGTGGCGCAAGCTTTCCGACGACCCCCAGCACCCGCTCCTGAACCGCGTGACCCAGTCGGCCTATCCGCCGGGCTCGGTCTTCAAGCTGGTCATGGCCGGGTGCGGGCTCAAGGAGGACATGCTCAACCCCAGCGAGACGGTGTTCTGTCCGGGCTCGCTCAGCCTCGGCAGCCACGTCTTCCGCTGCTGGCGGCGGGGCGGCCACGGCAACGTGAACCTGCGGCGCGCCCTGGTCGAGTCCTGCGACGTGTATTTCTACCGCCTGGGCATGAAGCTCGGCGTGGACCGCATCAGCGCCTTTTCCTTCGCCTGCGGGTTCGGCAAGCCCACGGGCATCGACCTGCCGCACGAGAAGGGCGGAAACATCCCCACGCGCGAATGGAAGCTGAAGACCTTCGGCGAACGCTGGCAAAAGGGCGAGGATCTCAACTTCGCCATCGGCCAGGGCTACACCCTGGTCACCCCGCTCCAGGTGGCGCGCTACATCGCCGCGCTGATCAACGGCGGCAAGCTGCTCAAGCCGCAGCTCCTGGCGAGCGCCGAACCCGAGGTGCAGACCCAGATCCCCCTGAACGCGCATGAGCGGGAGCTGATCAAGGACGCCATGGTCCGCACCGTGGAAGACCCCTCCGGCACCTGCTGGCGGGCGCGCACGCCCGGAGCCGTGGTCGGGGCCAAGACCGGCACGGCCCAGGTGGCCCGGCTCACGGACGAACTCAAGGCCCTCAAGGACGAAGACATTCCGTACAAGCTCCGGGACCACGCCTGGATGGCCGGTTTCGGGGAAAAGGACGGACGCCGCTACGCCGTGGTCGTCATGGTCGAGCACGGCCTGCACGGTTCCTCCGGGGCCGGTCCCGTGGTCAAGGCCTGCATGGACTATCTCTTCCCCCAGACGCCCAAGGGCGCGGGGAAATGACGCAATATAAAATGTAAAGGGCGGGCGAGGCGCATGGATCGCAAGTTTCTTCTCTCCATCAACTGGCCGCTGGTCGGCGTCACCGCGGTGCTTTTCTTCCTGGGCGTCCTCAATCTCTATTCCGCCAGCGGGTTTCGCATGGAAGAAGGGCTCAACGTGGACCCCTACTTCCGCAAGCAGCTCATCTGGGGTCTCATGGGGCTGCCGTGCATGGCCGTGTTCATGCTCGTGGACTACCGCCACCTCAAGACCGCGGCCTGGCCCCTGTTCTGGCTCACGGTGGTCATGCTCGTGGCCGTGTTCTTTTTCGGCAAGACCATCTACGGCGCTCGGCGCTGGATTGATCTCGGCTTCATGCACTTCCAGCCCAGCGAAATGGCCAAGATCAGCGTGCTCATCCTGGGCGCGCGGCTGCTCTCGCGCGACACGGGCAAGCTCGACTTTCTCCAGCTGGGGGGCATTTTCGGCGTCTGCTGCCTGCCCGTGATCCTGGTCATCAAGCAGCCGGACCTCGGCTCCGGCCTGAGCGTGTTCCTGATCCTGGGCGGCATGATCCTCTACAGGGGGCTGACGTCCCGCGTATTGCGAACGCTCATCGTGGCCGTGCCCGCCACCCTGCCCCTGGCCTGGTTCGCGCTCCACGACTACCAGAAGCGCAGGATCGTCTCCTTCCTGAACCCGGAGAGCGACCCCAAGGGCGCGGGCTACCACAAGCTCCAGTCCGAGATCGCGGTCGGCTCCGGCGAGCTCTGGGGCAAGGGCTTTCTCGGCGGCACCCAGAGCCACTACCGCTTCCTGCCGGAAAAGCACACGGACTTCGCCCTGGCGGTCTTTTCCGAGGAGTGGGGCTTCGTCGGGTCCATGGTGCTGCTCAGCCTGTTCTGCGCCTTTCTCTACCAGATCGCCCTGGTCGCGCGCGACGCCAAAGACCTTTTCGGGAGCTACCTCGCCGCAGGAGTGTTCTTCTATTTCTTCTGGCAAATCCTCATAAATATGGGTATGGTGCTAGGGCTGATGCCGGTGGTGGGCATCCCCCTGCCATTCTTGAGTTATGGGGGCAGCGCCACCCTGGTGAACTTCTGTCTGGTGGGGCTCGTACTGAACGTTTCCATGCGCAGGTTCCTGTTCAAGAAGGTCTAAACGGGATCAGGCAGGGGAGAGGAGGAGAGAGATGGCCAAGGACGAGATCAACGCCTTTCTCGGGGCGGGGACCAACTATCACGGCAAGCTGAACTTTCAGGGCTCGGTCCGCATCGACGGCACCTTCACGGGTGAAGTGGAGTCGGACGGCACCCTGGTCATCGGCAAGGACGCCGTGGTCGAGGGTACCATTCTGGTGGGCCAGCTGGTGCTTTCCGGCAGGCTGACCGGCGAGGTGGAGGCGCGGCAGAAGGTTTCCCTGAAGAAGACCGCCGACATGAAGGGCGACATCCGCACTCCTGTGCTCATCATGGACGAGGGTGCGGTTCTGGAAGGTCGTCTGACCATGGGGTCGCTGGACGCGCTTCCTTCCAGCTCCGAGAGCTGAGCTTCTCTTTCATCCCATTTTCTGTCATCATTTCGTACGGTTAGTGGCATTGCTGCCTTGGGCTTTTCTGAAAAAGCCTTTGACAGCCTCGGCAAAGTGAGATAAAGCGCAAGCACTTTGACCCAAATTTCACAACCTCAGTCGGGGGAGAGCGTATGGTTATACCTGATAAATCAATCTTCATCCAATTCGTCAACTTCGTGCTGATGCTGATCCTGCTGAACTGGGTTCTCATCAAACCCATCCGCGGCATCATTCAGAAGCGCAAGGAGTTGATGGCCGAGCAGATGGGCGGCATCGAAAAGTTCACCTCCGAGGCCGAGACCAAGCTCAAGGACTATGAAGCCGCTCTGGACGCCGCCCGCAAGGACGGCATGGAAATCCGCAGCCAGCTCAAGGGTGAAGGCTCCGCCAAGGAGCAGGAGATCATGTCCGCCGCCGGTGCTCAGGCCGCAGCCACGCTGCGCGAGGCCGAGGCGAAGATCGAGGCCGAGACGAACAGCGCCATGGACGCGCTGAAGAAGAGCGTTGACGGCTACGCGCAGAAGGCCACGAACAAGATTCTTGGCCAGGCATAACAGACGGTAAGGAGGGGTTCGTTTTGAAATTGAGACGGTTCGCACTCTGGGCGTTGGTCGCCGCCTTCGTGCTGGGACTTGTTGGCGTCGCATACGCCACGGGCGCCGGCGCAGAAGCGGCTGAAGCAGCGCACGAGGGAGGTCATGCGGAGGCTCACGGCATCCCCTGGGGCAACTTTGCTGCTCGCGTCGCCAACCTGGTGATCTTCATCGGCATCATCTGGTGGGCTGCCGGCAGCAAGCTGAAGGCTTTCTTCGGCGGACGCAAGGGCGAAATCCGCGAAGAGCTGAACAGCCTCGAGGTTCGCAAAGCCGAAGCCGAAGAGAAGCTCAAGGGCGTCGAGCGCGGCATCGCCAACCTCAACCAGGAAAAGCAGAAAATCCTCGACGAGGCCAAGAAGCAGGGCGAAGCCCTCAAGGTCGCCATCATCGAGAAGGCCGAGCGCGACGCCGAGTCCATGAAGGAACAGGCCAAGCGCACCGCCGAGAACGAAGCCAAGGCCGCCATCGACAAGATGCGCGGTGAAATGGCCGAGCTCGTGGCGGACGCGGCTGCGACGATGGTCAAGCAGCAGCTTTCCGAAAAGGACCATGAGCGTCTTGTGGACGAATACTTAACAAAGGTGGTGCTCAATTGACCGGGAACGTTGTAGCTCGCAGATACGCCAAAGCTCTTTTCGCCGTGGGACAGAAGTCCGGCGGAGAAGCGCTTGACGCGTTCGGCAAGGAGTTGTCCGCGCTCGCCGGTGTTCTCGACGGTTCGCCCGAGGCGTTCTCGTTCTTCAAGAACCCCGCCTTCAGCGCCGAAGAAAAGAAATCGGTTCTGAAAAAGCTCGCGGAAAAGGTCGCTGTCGGACAGATGATGCAAAACTTTTGCGATCTGCTGGCCGACAAGGACCGGGTGGATGTCCTGCCTTGTATCGCCGAAGATTTCCAGAGCATGCTCGACCAGGAAAACGGCGTCATCGCCGGTTCCCTGGTGACCGCGTTTGAGCTCTCCGACGGCCGCAAGAAGGAGCTCACCGACAAGCTGGAAAAGCAGACCGGCAAGAAACTCGATCTGGATTTCGCCACCGATGCGGATATCCTCGGCGGCGTCGTGCTCAAAGTTGGCGACAAAGTGCTGGACGCGAGCCTCCGCGCTCAGCTCGACATTTTGAAAGAACAGATCAAAAGGGGTGAGTAGGGCCATGCAAATCAAAGCAGAAGAAATTAGCAAGATCATTGAGGATCAAATCCAAAACTACCAGTCTCGAGTCGAGATGAGCGAGACTGGTACCGTCCTGTACGTCGGTGACGGCATCGCCCGTGTCCACGGCGTCGAGAACGCCATGGCCATGGAGCTGCTGGAGTTCCCCGGCGGCGTCATGGGCATGGTCCTCAACCTGGAAGAAGACAACGTCGGTGTCGCGCTGCTCGGCGAAGACACCCAGATCAAGGAAGGCGACACGGTCAAGCGGACCGGTCAGATCTTCTCCGTGCCCGTCGGCGACGGCGTCATGGGCCGCGTTCTGAACCCCCTCGGCCAGCCCATCGACGGACTGGGACCGTTGGAGTCCACCGAACTGCGCCCGGTCGAGCTCAAGGCCCCCGGCATCATCCCCCGGAAGTCGGTCCACGAGCCCTGCTACACCGGCCTCAAGGCCGTCGACGCCATGACCCCGGTCGGCCGCGGCCAGCGCGAGCTGATCATCGGCGACCGTCAGGTCGGCAAGACCGCCATCGGCATCGACGCCATCCTGGCCCAGAAGAACACCGACGTGCACTGCTTCTACGTGGCCATCGGCCAGAAGAAAGCGTCCGTCGCCCTGGTGGCCGACATCCTGCGCAAGCACGGCGCCATGGAATACACCACCATCATCTCCGCCACGGCTTCCGAGCCCGCGCCGCTCCAGTTCATCGCCGCCTACTCCGGCTGCGCCATGGCCGAGTTCTACCGCGACAACGGCAAGCACGCCCTCATCGTCTACGATGACCTTTCCAAGCAGGCTGTCGCTTACCGCCAGATGTCCCTGCTGCTTCGCCGTCCTCCGGGACGTGAGGCTTTCCCCGGCGACGTCTTCTACCTCCACTCCCGCTTGCTGGAGCGTGCCGCGAAGATGGACGACAAGTACGGTGCGGGTTCCCTGACCGCTCTGCCCGTGATCGAGACCCAGGCCGGCGACGTCTCCGCGTACATCCCGACCAACGTCATCTCCATCACCGACGGCCAGATCTACCTGGAGCCGAACCTGTTCAACGCCGGTGTGCGCCCCGCCATCAACGTCGGCCTCTCGGTCTCCCGAGTCGGCGGCGCGGCCCAGATCAAGGCCATGAAGCAGGTCGCCGGTACCCTTCGTCTCGACCTCGCCCAGTACCGCGAGCTGGCCGCCTTCGCCCAGTTCGGTTCCGACCTGGACAAGGCCACCCAGCAGAAGCTGAACCGCGGCGCCCGCATGGTCGAGCTGCTCAAGCAGCCCCAGTACCAGCCCCTGGAAGTCCAGGAGCAGGTGACCTCCATCTTCGCCGGCGCCAAGGGCTACATGGACACCGTGCCCGTCGAGGCCATCCGCAAGTTCGAGGCCGAACTGCTGGAGTTCATGCGCAACTCCAAGGCGTCCATCCTGGCTGAGATCAAGGAAAAGCAGAAGCTTGACGACGATCTGATGAAGAAACTTGGTGAAGCTATCGACGAGTTCAAGAAAGGCTTTCGCGCTTAACCCTGGGAGGTGACTTATGGCATCACTTAGGGACGTACAAAACAAGATCGCCAGCGTCAAAAAGACGAAGCAGATCACCAAGGCCATGAACATGGTGGCCTCGGCGAAGCTGCGCAAGGCGCAGGAGCGGATCGAAAGATTCCGCCCCTACGCTGCGAAGTTCTATGAGATGCTGCGCGAACTGGCCGGCGGGGCCGATCCCTCCGTGCATCCTCTTCTCGAGGTGCGCGAAGAGGTCAAGACCTGCGGCATCGTATTGGCAACCTCCGACCGCGGCCTGTGCGGCAGCTTCAACGCCAACCTGATCAAGGCGGGACTGAAGCTGGCGGCCCAGAAGAAGGCCGAGGGCAAAGAGGTCAAGTTCTACTGCGTCGGCAAAAAGGGCAACGATGCGGTTCGCAAGCTGGAGTATGAAATCGTCAAGGGCTATCGCGATGCGATGGGCAGCTTCGATTTCACGCTCGGCATGGAAGTGGGCAACATGATCATTGATGCCTACATCCAGGGCGAACTCGACGAAGTCCACCTCGTCTACGGCGAGCTCATCAGCATGGGCAGGCAGGAGCCGGTGGCTCTTCCGCTGCTGCCCCTTGCTCCCGAGCAGGCCGTCGCCGAGGAAGCTCCCGCCGCGCAGGAATACATCTACGAGCCTTCGGTCGAGGGCTTGCTGGCCGAACTGCTTCCGCGGTTCATCAAAGTCCAGGTCTATCGTGGCCTCTTGGACACCTCTGCTTCCGAGCATGCTGCGCGTATGGCTGCCATGGACAATGCGACCAAGGCTTGTGATGATATGACCCTGTCTTTGACGCTTCTTTTCAACAAGACGCGCCAGGCGGCTATCACCACGGAACTCATGGACATCGTCGGCGGCGCTGAAGCGCTCAAAGGATAAAGAAGGGGAAGATCAATGAGCAACGTTGGAAAAATCGTGCAGGTAATCGGCGCGGTTGTCGACGTGGAATTTCCTGAAGGCAACCTGCCCAACATCTTGAATGCGCTTGACATCAAGAACCCGAACAACACGGACGCTCCCGACCTGATCTGCGAAGTCGCCCAGCATCTGGGCAACAACGTCGTGCGTACCATCGCCATGGACGCCACTGAAGGTCTGGTTCGCGGCATGGAAGCCACCGACACCGGTGCTCCCATCTCCGTGCCGGTGGGCAAGGAATCCCTCGGACGTATCATCAACGTCGTCGGCCGCCCTGTGGACGAGCTTGGACCGGTCAACGCCAAGAAGCACCTCTCCATTCACCGTCCGGCCCCCAGCTTCACCGAGCAGTCCACCAAGGTCGAACTGCTTGAAACCGGCATCAAGGTCGTGGACCTCTTGATCCCCTTCCCCAAGGGCGGAAAGATGGGCCTCTTCGGCGGCGCCGGCGTGGGCAAGACCGTTATTCTCATGGAGATGATCAACAACATCGCCAAGCAGCACGGCGGTCTGTCCGTGTTCGCCGGTGTCGGTGAGCGTACCCGTGAGGGCAACGACCTCTACCACGAGTTCAAGGACGCCGGCATTCTGGAGAAAGCCGCGTTGGTTTACGGCCAGATGAACGAGCCTCCGGGAGCCCGCGCCCGCGTCGCCCTGACCGGTCTGACCTGTGCGGAATACTTCCGCGACGAGGAAGGCCAGGACGTGCTGCTCTTCATCGACAACATCTTCCGCTTCACCCAGGCGGGTTCGGAAGTGTCCGCTCTGCTCGGACGCATGCCCTCCGCGGTTGGCTACCAGCCGACCCTGGGCACCGACCTCGGCGGCCTGCAGGAGCGCATCACCTCCACCAACAAGGGTTCCATCACCTCGGTCCAGGCCGTGTACGTCCCCGCGGACGACCTTACCGACCCCGCGCCGGCCACGACCTTCTCGCACCTTGACGGCACCCTGGTTCTCTCGCGTCAGATCGCCGAGCTCGGCATCTACCCCGCGGTGGACCCGCTGGACTCCACTTCCCGCATCCTCGACCCGCTGGTCCTTGGTGAAGAGCATTACTTCACCGCCCGCGAGGTCCAGCAGGTGCTTCAGAAGTACAAGGAGCTCCAGGACATCATCGCCATTCTGGGTATGGACGAGCTCTCCGACGAGGACAAGCTGATCGTGTCTCGCGCACGCAAGACCCAGCGTTTCCTGTCTCAGCCGTTCCACGTGGCGGAGGCCTTCACGGGCCGTCCCGGCAAGTACGTCAAGCTGGAGGACACCATCCGCTCCTTCCGCGACATCATTGACGGCAAGTACGACGACCTGCCCGAGCAGGCCTTCTACATGTGCGGCGGCATCGAAGAGGCGGTCGAAAACGCCAAGAACAACTAGAAGAGGTGGTCATGGCTAATACCATCCTTCTGGAAATCGTCACGCCCGATCGGAAAGTGCTGTCCGAGGACGTGGAATATGTGGGAGCGCCCGGTGCTCTCGGCGAGTTCGGCGTATTGCCGAACCACATTCCCTTCCTCTCCGCTCTGGGCATCGGCAACCTGTACTACAAGATCGGCGGCAAGACGTTCTACGTCTTCGTGGCCGGCGGGTTCGCCGAAGTGAGCGGGACCAAGATGACGGTGCTGGCCGAAGTCGCGGAATTGGCGTCCGAGATCGACATCGATCGCGCCCGCAAGGCCCGCGAACGCGCTGAGCAGCGCTCGGCCAAGGCCAAGGAGAACGTGGATTGGGCACGCAACCAGGCTGCCCTTCGCCGCGCGGTCGCTCGCATGAGCTGCCGCGAGAGCGGTTCCCGCTCCGGCACCTGCTAGTCTTCTGGCTACGCATCAATACGCCTTAACAAGGGGCGAACCGGTCGACCGGTTCGCCCCTTTCCTTTGGACGGGCTTGCCATGCGCGCGAGGACAAGCTACGTCATCGGCGACAGTTTCACCCAAAAAGGAGTGAAGTCCGTGTTCGACAGCAATATCGCCGCGCTTGTGCTGGCGGCGGGCAAGGGAACCCGCATGCATTCCCCGCGGCCCAAGGTTTTGCAGGAGCTGCTCGGCGAGCCCATGCTCCATTACGTCTACGAGGCGCTTGAGCCGCTGTTCGGCAAGAGCGTGCGGACCGTGGTCGGCCACGGCCGCGACGAGGTCGCCGCGCGGTTTCCGAATTGGCGCGACGGATTCATCGTCCAGGAGCGCCAGCTCGGCACGGGGCACGCCCTCATGGAGTCCATGGACGAGCTGGACCGCATGGGATGCGAAAGCGTCTTCGTGGTCAACGGGGACACCCCGCTCATCGGCGGCGCGCCGCTGGCCGGCTTTCTCCAGTCCATGAGCCGCGACATGCAGGCCGACGTGGCCTTCATGACCATCACCCTCAAGGATCCGGGCGCGTTCGGCCGCGTGATCCGCAAGGAGGGCCACGTCCAGGCCATCGTCGAGGCCAAGGATTACAGCATCGCGGAACACGGCCCGGCCACGGGCGAGGTCAACGCGGGCATCTACCTGCTGCGCCTGGCCGCCGTGCGCGAGCTGATCGGCGAGCTGACCAACGAGAACAAGAGCGGCGAATATTACATCACCGACCTCGTGGACCTGGGCGTGAAGCGGGGCCGGGTGGTCATGGGCTACAACTGCGGCGCGGACCCGAACCTCATGGGCGTGAACTCGCCGAAGGAGCTGGTCCAGGCCGAATTCAGCCTGCGCAAGAAGATCGTTTCCCAGTGGCTGGACAAGGGCGTGATCATCCACGCGCCCGAAAGCGCCACCATCGGTCCCGACGTGGTGCTGGAGCCGGGCGCGGAGTTGTACGGGCCTTTCGAGCTGTACGGCAAGACGCATGTGGCCAACGGCGCCGTGGTCCAGTCCAACACCTGGATCAAGGACAGCCGGATCGCTGCCGGGGCCGTGGTGCGCGCGTTTTCGCACCTGGAACAGGCCGAAGTGGGCGAGGACTGCGTGGTCGGTCCGTATGCCCGGCTTCGTCCGGGCGCGGTGCTCGCGGAGCAGGCCAAGGTGGGCAACTTCTGCGAGGTCAAGAAGGCGAGCATCGGCAAGGGCTCCAAGGTCAGCCATCTCACCTACCTCGGTGACGCCGTGATCGGCGCGGGGGTCAACGTGGGCGCGGGCACCATCACCTGCAACTACGACGGCAGGAATAAATTTCAGACCACCATCAAGGACGGGGCCTTCATCGGCTCCAATTCCGCGCTGGTGGCCCCGGTGACCGTGGGCGAGAACGCGCTCGTGGGCGCCGGTTCCGTGATCACCAAGGATGTTCCGGACGGAAATCTGGCCGTGGCCAGGGGCCGACAGGCCAATATCGCCCGCAAGCGCGGGGACTCTTGATTTTCGAAAAGGAACCGGATATTACGGAAACATGGAAATCATTGCTCGGCTGGAAAGCAAGTTTGACGAGATGCTAAGCAAAATCAGCGCGTTGGAAGAAGAAAACCAACGCCTGAAGGCACTGGTCGAGCAGGAAACCGACAACAGGCGGCAGGTGCGGGAACGCATCGAACGCCTCCTGGAGCGGATCGAGGGACAGTCCGGATAAGGGGACATGCCATGCCGCGCTATTCCCTGTCCCTGTGCGGTCTGGAAGTTACCTTCCGGACCGACGCTGAAGCGGACCGCATCGAAGCCGCCAAGGCCCTGCTTGAAGAGCGAGTGAACAGCTTGAGCAAGAGCGGTGGCAGCATCAGCAAAGATAAGCTGCTCGCGTGCGTTGCCCTCGGGCTGGCGGATGACTATCTTGAGTCGGAAGCCTCCCGAAGGCGGATGGAAGAGCGAATCGGCGAGCTTTTGGAGAGATAAACCGGGCCGATAACAGGCCCGACTGAAAACGTGAATACCCCTGGGGAGTTGGTGATTGTCCGATGGTTTTTGAGCCAATGTATTCAAAAAGGGATCCAAGCCCAGGCCAACCCCTGTGCATGCCCGGCCTTGCCGGGAAGCCTGACGGTGGCCGGCGGAGCCCACCTGGTCAAACCAGGTTCAAAACTGACGGCAACACGGCCTCCCGGGGCTCCGTTTAGATAACGGCATGGCGGAAGGCGCGCACGCAAAGGCGTGAGCGCCCGCCCGCCGTGGTCCGGTCTGCTTCTCTCCCGCCGAAATCCGGTTTCGAGACCGGCTCCTTCCGTATGCACTCACCGAATTGCGAGTGACGACCGCCCGTGCGCGAACGCGGCGAGGCGGAAATATCAGGCCGTCGTGCCTGTCAACATACAAACAAGGAGTGCGCCATGTTCGAAGCGCTATTTGTTTTGGCGGGTCTCGTTGCCGGAGGGGGCACGGGATACCTGCTGCATAGACATATCTCCGCGAAAAAAGTGGGCGATGCCAACGACCTGGCCAAGCGCATCGTCGAGGAGGCACGCAAGGAAGCGGACGCCCTGAAAAAGGAACTGCGCCTCCAGGCGCAGGACGAGATTTATTCGCAGAAAAAAGAGCAGGAACAGGAGTTCAAGAATCGCGAAAGCGAGCTGAAGAAGCAGGAAACCCGTCTTCAGGAAAAAGAGGAACGCCTGGAATCCAAGCTGGAAAAGGTCGCGGGCAAGGAGTCCGAGGTCAACCAGATGGAGAAGCGGCTCATCAAGCTCGAAAAGGAGCTGGAAGACCGCCGTGAAGACCTCGACCGCCTCTGGGACGAGCACGACCAGAAGCTTCAGGAAATCTCCGGACTGACCAAGGAAGAGGCGCGCGAGCAGCTCATGACGGAGATCGAGTCGCGCACGCGGCACGAGGCCGGCAAGATGGTCCGCGCCATCGAGATGGAAGCCAAGGAGACCGCCGATAAAAAAGCCAAGGAAATTCTTTCCCTGGCGCTCCAGCGCTACGCCGGGGAATATGCGGGCGAGCACACCGTCACCGCCGTGACCCTGCCTTCCGAGGACATGAAGGGCCGGATCATCGGCCGCGAGGGCCGCAACATCCGTGCGCTGGAAGCCGCCACCGGCGTGGACCTGATCATCGACGACACCCCGGAAACCGTGGTGCTCTCCGCGTTCAGCCCGCTGCGCCGCGAAGTGGCCAAGCTCGCGCTCGAACGTCTGATCCACGACGGACGCATCCACCCCGCGCGCATCGAGGACATCGTCAAGAAGGTCGAGCAGGAGCTGGAAGTCAAGCTGCGCGAGATCGGCGAACAGGCCACCTTCGACGTGGGCGTGCACGGCATCCACCCCGATCTGATCAAGCTGCTCGGACAGCTCCAGTACCGCACCAGCTTCTCGCAGAACGTCCTGCACCATTCCCTCGAAGTGGCCTTCCTCTGCGGCATCATGGCCGCCGAGCTGGGACTCGACGAGAAGCAGGCCAAGCGGGCCGGGCTGCTGCACGACATCGGCAAGGCCGTGGACCACGAGATCGAAGGCCCCCACGCCACCATCGGCGCGGACCTGGCCAAGAAGCACGGCGAGTCCAAGGCCATCGTGCACGCCATCGCCGCGCACCACGAGGACGTGCCCCCGCAGTCCATCCTGGCGAACCTGGTCCAGGCCGCAGACTCCCTGTCCGGCGCCCGGCCCGGCGCGCGCAAGGAGCTGCTGGAAAACTACGTCAAGCGTCTTGAAGAGCTGGAAGGCATCGCCACCGGCTTCCGCGGCGTGGCCAAGGCCTACGCCATCCAGGCGGGCCGAGAAATCCGCGTCATGGTCGATTCCGACCGCGTGGGCGACGACGACACCTACGTGCTCTGTAAGGACATCTCCGAAAAGATCGAAAACAACATGACCTATCCCGGTCAGATCCGCGTGACCGTGATCCGCGAGAAGCGCGCCGTGGGATACGCGAAATAAGGCGTACGGCATGCCTGGGGGCGGGGAACCCGTCACGGGATTCCCCCTCCCCCGGGCTTCCGCTCCGACCTGAATTTTCCCCTTGCGCGGAGCCGTCGGACAAACCGACGGCTCCGCGCGTGTTTGCGAAGGCCGAAATAATGAAGATACTTTTCCTCGGTGACATCGTGGGCCGTCCCGGCCGCAAGATCGTCAAGGAACGCCTGCCGCGTCTGCGCGAGTCGCTGGGGCTGGACATGGTCGCGGCCAACGGCGAAAATGCTTCCGGCGGCCTGGGCCTGTCCGCGAAGAACGCCCGCGAACTGCTGAACGCGGGCGTGGACGTGCTCACCAGCGGCAACCACGTCTGGAAGTTTCAGGACGTGGGCTCGTTGCTGCGGGGCGAGGCGCGCGTGTTGCGGCCTGCCAACTATCCGCCCGGCGCGCCCGGCAGGGGCGTGGGCATCTACGAGCTGCCGGGCTGCGCTCCCGTGGCCGTGCTCAACGTCCAGGGCCGCACCTTCATGCCGCCTGTGGATTGTCCGTTCCGCTGCCTGGACGCGCTCCTGGCGGAAGTGCCGGACGAGGTGCGCGTGCGGCTGGTGGATTTTCACGCCGAGGCCACAAGCGAGAAGATATCGCTCGGCTGGCATCTGGACGACCGGAAGTCCGGCCGGGTCAGCGCCCTTGCCGGAACGCACACCCATGTGCAGACCAACGACGCGCGCGTGCTGCCGGGCGGCATGGGCTACGTCACGGACCTGGGCATGTGCGGTCCGCGCGACGGCTGCCTGGGCATGAAGCCGGGGCCCATCGTGCAGCGCTTCCTGAACGGTCTGCCGGCAAAATTCGAGGTCGCGGGCGGGGTTGCGGTTTTACAAGGTGCGCTTTTTGACATAGACGAATCCACGGGCCGCGCGCGCAGCGTGCGCCTTGTCAATGAAACTTGAGCGGAACGTGAGGCGATGATGCGGAGCGTATGCGTTTTTCTGGGCTCCTGCCCCGGCAGCGACCCCGTCTATGTGGCGCGGGCGCAGGAGCTGGCGCGCCTTGTGGCGCGGCGGGGCATGACCCTGGTCTACGGCGGGTCCAATGTGGGCTGCATGGGCAAGCTAGCGGACGCTGCCCTGGCCGAGGGCGGCCGGGTCGTGGGCGTGATTCCGAAGGTTCTTCGGGACAAGGAAATCGCGCACAACGGCCTCAGCGAACTGCACGTGGTCGAGGGCATGATGGAGCGCAAGCGCCTGCTGCTCGATCTCTCGGAAGGCTTCATCAGCATTCCCGGCGGGATGGGCACCATGGACGAGTTCTTCGAGGCCCTGACCTGGACCCAGCTTGGGCTGCATGACAAGCCCAACGGGCTCTTGAACGTGAACGGATATTACGACCATCTGCTGGCGTTTTTGGAACATGGCGCGGACCACGGCTTCATCCGTCCGCAGCATCGGGGCCTCTGGCTGGTGGACGGCGAGCCCGAAGCGCTGCTGGAGAGGATGGAGGCCTGGAAGCCGGTGCGGGGCGGAAAATGGGCCGAGCGGCCCGATCTGGACTAACGGAGTTTGGAGATGAATATTTTCGATGAGTTGAAGTGGCGCGGTCTGGTCAACCAGGTTTCGGACGAGGAAGGGGTCCGCGAGTACCTCTCCGAGCCGGGTCGCGTGATGTATTGCGGTTTCGACCCCACGGCCGAGAGCCTGCACATCGGCAACCTGGTGCCGCTGCTCTGCCTCGTGCGCATGAAGCGCGCCGGCCACAAGCCCATCTTCCTGCTGGGCGGGGCCACGGGCCGCATCGGCGACCCCTCCGGCAAGGACAAGGAACGGGACATGTCCGACGAGACCGTGCTGGACATGCGCGCCGCCAAGATCGAGGCCCAGGTGCGGGCTTTTGTGCAGCGCAATTCGGACGGCGACGCGGACGTGGCCAACAACTACGACTGGACCAAGAACATGTCCGCGCTGGGCCTGCTGCGCGACATCGGCAAGCATTTCACCATCAACTGGATGCTCCAGAAGGAATCGGTCAAGAACCGCATCGTGCGGGAGGAAACCGGCATTTCCTATACCGAGTTCTCCTACATGGTGCTCCAGGGCATGGACTTCTGGTGGCTCTACAAGAACCGCGACTGCCGTCTTCAGATCGGCGGCGGCGACCAGTGGGGCAACATCACGGCGGGATGCGAACTGATCCGGCGCAAGGAGCAGGGCTCCGGCTACGCCCTGACCTTCCCGCTGATCACCACGGCCTCGGGCAAGAAGTTCGGCAAGAGCGAGGGCAACGCGATCTGGCTGAACGCCGAGATGACCAGCCCCTACGCCTTCTATCAGTTCTGGCTGAATACCGAGGACGCGGACGTGGTCAACTTCCTCAAGTACTTTACGTTCCTGGACCAGGAGCAGATCGCGGAGATCGCGGAAAGCGTGGAGAAGGAGCCGCACCTGCGCCTGGGGCAGAAGCGGCTGGCCGAGGAGGTCACCCGCATGATCCACGGCCAGGACGAGCTGGACAAGGTCCAGGCGGCCACGGATGTGCTCTTCGGCGGCGGGGACATCGCCCGCGTGGATGCCGCCACGTTGAAGCAGGCCCTGGGCGCGGCTCCGGCCATCACCTGCGCGCGCGGCGAACTGCCCGACGTGCCGCAGATGCTCGTGGACCTCGGACTGGCCAAGTCCAAGGGACAGGCCCGCAAGGACATGCAGGCGGGCGGGGTCTACGTGAACCAGCAGCGCGCGGACGCCGACTATGCGCCGAGCGAATCGGATTTCATCGGCGGCGAGTTGCTGCTCCTGCGCAAAGGCAAGAAGAATTACGGGCTGGTAGTGCTCGGCTGAGCAGTGATCAACGGCCCGGATGCCCCGCCACTGGACGGGGAGCGTCAGGCGCTTGTCGATAAATGACGAAAAGGGCGGTCCTGCGGGGCCGCCCTTTTTGCGTGGGGAACAGGAAAAGGAGCCGGAGCAAGGAACGTTGTCGAGGTGCGGAGAACCGAAGGGGAGCGCCGGAACGGAAAGGGGCGCAGCGCGAACAGAGCGGTTCGAGTGTGGAAGGCTGTTCGCGCGAGGCCTGCGCGGGCCGGTTCGCCAGGGAGAAGACCGACTCCAAGCAAAACGGGCGCAGGAAGTGTCCAGCGGCAAAGAGGACTCCTTGCAAGTTTGTTTGGGGTTGAGTAAACTAGCGTGTCACTTGACAAGACAATTTTGAATTTAATCCTGTCAAATAGGAAGGATGTGTTTCCAAAATGTCAGTCAAAATTGATACAAAATCCTGCATGACACACAAGGCGGGCAAGTTCGAGTTCTCCTGCGAGTACGACGAGCAGCGCATCCGTCCGCTTCAGGTGGAGGCTCAGGTGCTCTATCGCACCGTGGCGGACCTGCCGATTCTCCCGGACATGGCCAGCCAACTGGAAGAGGAACTGATCCGCCGCTCCATTTTCGGCACCGCCGCCATCGAGGGCAACGCCTTGAGCCAGGAGCAGGTGGACGTGGTCCTGAAGGGCGGGGAAGGGCGATCCTCGGAAGTGCGCGCGGAACAGGAGATACTCAATCTCCAGCGTCTCTATGCCTTGCTGCGCGCCAAGGGAAAGTGCATGCCGCAGCCGCTCGCCGAGGCGACCGTGCGCAGCGTGCACGAAATGGTCACGGGTGGCATCGAATACTACCACAATTCGCCGGGCAGGTACCGCAACGAGATGGTCAAGGTGGGGGATGCGGCCCACGGCGGCGTGTACACTCCGCCGAAAATTCTTGCGGACATCCAGACCCTGATGTCGGAATGGTGCGACTGGCTGAACCAGGACGCGCTGCTGAACGGCGACCAGATGCTTCGCGCCGCCCTGGCGCACTATTATCTGGGGCTGATCCACCCCTTCCAGGACGGCAATGGTCGGACAGCGCGATTCCTCGAAGGAATGATTCTGCACGGGGGCGGCTTCAAGTATCTGCCGCAAACCATGTCCAACTACTACTACCGCCGATTGGACGCCTATTTCGGGGTGTTCTCGGAATCCAGGAAAGCTGGAAACGTGACAGCGTTTCTGGAATTTTTCTATTCCGGAGTCATCGAGAGCATCGATAATATTCGTGAGCAGGTCGTCTCCGCTATTCGACGATTTTCCATTCGCGATTTCATTGCATTTCAGCGCGCGGAACGTCGAATCACCAAACGTCAGTACGAGCTGTTGGATCTTTTGCTCCGAGCGCCAATAAACTTCCGCCTCGGCGACCTCTTTACCGATCCTCTGCTCCGCCCGCTCTACTCCGCAGTGAGCGAGTCCACGGCGCGTCGCGATCTGCGGAAGCTGGAAGGGGAAGGCTACTTGGTTCGCCCGGAGGGTTTGGACCGTTACGAGCTTAACCTGCGCATGCTGGGATAGCAGCGGGAAAACCGAACGCTTGCCGATAAGCGGCGCGGAAAAGAAGGCGGTTTCGGAGAGGGACCGCCTTTTTGCGTGAGAGCGGGGCGCCGGAGTGACGGGGGCCGGGTGGTCGGGGAGGGCCTACATATAGCGTCCGCTGCGCACGGATTCGCCGAAAATCTCCCAGGTGCGCAGGAACGTGGCGTCGAAGGTGCGGTCCTCCATGCCGTCGCGCGCGGCCTTGGCCATGTAGAGGCGGCGTTCCGGGTAGTCCGCCAGGGCGAGCATGCAGCGCGCAAAGGCGTCCGGATTGCCCGCCTCGGCGATGAGCCCGGTCTGGTCCGGCTTGATGTTCTCCTGCGGTCCGCCCATGTCGGAAACGATGGCGGGCAGTCCGGAAGCCTGCGCTTCCAGGACCACGTTGCCGAAGGTGTCCGTGGCCGAGGGGAAGACGAAGATGTCCGCGCTGGCGTAAGCCTGGGCAAGGTCTTCGCCCTCGAGCACGCCCGTGAAGAACGCGGGCAGTCCGCGCAGATCGCGGCGCATCTCTTCCAGGTATGGTCCGTCGCCGACCACCACCAGCTCGCAGCCGGGGCGCTGGGCCTGGACCTTGCGGAACGCCTCGCAGAGCACGTGCAGGTCTTTTTCGCGCGAGACGCGGCCCACGTAGAGGAATTTCGTGCCCGAGCCCATCTGCCGCTTGCGGAAGAAGCCGTTGCGCTTGGAGGGGTGGAAACGGTTGGTGTCCACGCCGCGCGGGTAGACGATGATCTTTTCCGCGTCGATCCCGTGGGAGGAGAGTTCCTCCCTGACCGCGTGGGACGGCGCGTAGACTACGCTCATCTGGTTGTAGAACCAGACCATGAAGCGCCAGGCCGCGTCTTCCAGGGCCTGGTCGTCCGTGAAAGCGCCGATGTATTGCGGAAACGCGGTGTGGTAGGTGCCGTGGCAGGGAATCTTGAGAATCTTGGACACGGCCAGGGCCGCGAGCCCCACCGGCCCGGGCGTGGCCGCGAGGATGAAGTCGAAGTCCTGCTCGAAGCAATAGGTGAGCATGTCCAGCAGGGGCGGGTAGTGCAGGGTCAGGCCGGGATACTCCGGAAGTTCCATGCTGCCCACGGGCTCGAAGCTCTTCACGCCGGGCTCGCTGCGCCCCTGGCCGCAGGTGATGACCCGCATCTGCTTGTTGTGGCGGTCTACCAGGGAAACCTGCTGGCGGATGGTCCGGGCCACGCCGTTGACCTCGTCGAAGGTGTCCGTGAAATGCGCCACCTTGAGCCCCTGGGCGCGCGGGCGATGCGGGGTTTTGCCGAAGACCCTGAGCACGTCGTCGCAGAAGCGCCGCTCCCGCGAGAAGAGGTCGTAGCTGACGAAATACGGAGCCAGCAGGGCGTAGAAGGCTCCGGCCGAGCCCACGGTATGGAAGATGTCGAAAAAGCGGCCGCCTCGCACGGTCTGCATGGTCCGCTCGGCGAACTGGTGCATGATCCTGCCCGTGGACTGGTTCACGAAGCGGGACCACTGCTTTTCCACTTCCAGAACGTCGTCGATGCGCCCGTCCGCCAGCTCCATGAGCGTGTCGTCGTGCAGGATGATGTCCGTGGCCTGCCGGAGCATCATGTCCTGGGCCGTGCGCTCGCGCCCGAAGTAGGACCAGCAGGCGGTCTTGCCCCGGCTGACCAGGCGCTTCAGCCCGGAGAACATGCCGGGCAGCTCGCGGCGGCGCAGGTCCAGGGCGTTGTCCGCGAAGCGGAAGCAGATGTGCTTGGCCGAGGAACCCTGGGCGCGGATGCGGCTTTTGTAGAACTGGTAGGCGATGCCGTAGAGGTTGTGGGCCATGGTCTGGGGCGTGGCCGCGATTCCTTTGGGCCGCCCCGCGCGCAGGGCCAGTTGCCGCTTGAGGTTTTCCAGGCTGGCGGGGCCGTCCAGTTCCGTGTGCACGCGGCCGATGTTCAGGGAGGAGTGGTCGTCCGAGCCGCCGGTGAGTCCCTTGTTCCAGGGCTCTTCGCCGTGGGGTTCGATGCCGTGCCGGTCGGCGAGGCGTTCGATGTCGAAGCGGGTCAGGGATTCGATGATCTCCCGCAGAACCCGGTTCTGCATGGCGTCGCGGGTGCCGTTCAGCTCGAAGGAATTGAAGAGCAGCAGGCACTTTTCGAAGTGGTGGGGCTGGAGGCGGTCGTTGACCGCGAAGAGCGGATGGGCCAGCACGTGCGTGATTTGCTGCTCGCGCAGCCAGGGAACCAGCTCGAAGACGTTGCCGCGCAGCCGGGTGATCTCCGCGTGCTGGGCCTCGGTGATGTCGAAGGCGAGCACGTGCAGCTTGCACTTGTCCTCCGGGAAATACGTGGTGATTTCCTCGGAGACGAAGGTGTCGGGAAGATGCGCGATTTCGAGGCTCCCCGCCAGGGTGTTGTGGTCCGTGACGGTCACGAGGCCCATGCCCTGCGCCTTGGCGGTTTCGTAGATCAGGCGCGGTTCGGTGAAGCTTTCGGGGCAGCCGATCTTCTGCAGCAGCCATTGCGAGGGCCGCGTGGAATGCTTGGAATGAACGTGAAGATCGATGCGGAAGGTACGGTTGTCCATTTGGTTCACCTTGATGGGGCTAGGCGCAGGCTTTGAGGGCGCGTTCCGCCTCGGCCTGGCAGTGCACGCAGAGATCGGCGGCGGGGTTGGCTTTGATGCGCGCGAGGCCGATGTCCTCGCCGCACTCCAGGCAGACGCCGTAGTCGTCGTCCAGGTCCAGGCGTCGGAGGGCGCGTTCCAGAGCGGCCAGCTGCACGGAGCGGCGAGCGCGAAGGGCCATTTCCAGGTTGTGCTGGGTCAGCAGCGTTGCGAAGTCGTTGTTGTCGGCGCAGGTCTCCAAGGAGACGCCCTCGCCTCCGACAGCGGAAAGATGTTCCAGTTGCTGTTGCAGGTAGCGACGGATTTCCTCTTTGTACTTCGTGGTCATGGCTGTCCTCCGGGTCGTGGTCGGATCAGTTGTGGAAGAAACAAATTGGGCTGCTGTATACCGCAGGCATCCGGGGCCAGTGTTGCGACCCGGTAACGATTGTTCGACATTTGCCCGACAAGTGGTCGCCCCTCTGCGGCCTCGACCTTGGGTGGAAACAGGAGTATCACTGCGGCCATGAAAGGCATGTACGTACTCATCGCGCTGGTGGCCGGGGCCTTGGTGCCCCTTCAGGCGGGCATCAACGTCCGGCTCAAGCAGGCCGTGGGCGACCCGGTGCTCTCGGCCATGGTTTCCTTTGCCGTGGGCACGCTGGCCCTGGCGGCCTGGTGTTTCGCCACGCGCCCGGTGCTCTCCGTGGTCTCGGGGGCGCGCGGTCCCTGGTGGATGTGGATCGGGGGCTTCTTGGGCGCGTTCTTCGTGGCCGCGACCATCCTGCTGGCCGAAAAGGTCGGGGCAGGGGCCATGCTCGCCTGGATCATCGCCAGCCAGCTCATGGCCGGGATGCTGCTCGACCATTTCGGCGTGCTCGGCTACGTCGTGCGGGAAATCAGCCCCATGCGCATCCTGGGCGTCTGCCTGCTCGTGGCCGGAGCCGTGCTCGTGCAGCGTTTCTAGGCCGGGCCGCCCGGTCCGCGCCGCTTCAAAAAAACAGCGTCTTCGTGTATGCAGCACGTCGACGGCGACGCCACGCGCCACGCGCTGGCGCGCGCCCGTTTTTCGCGCACGACAACAAGCATTGACAGGGAGCGGTATGGAATTCCTGAAAGATTTCAAGGCGACCTGCCGGATGGTCAAGATCGAGCATTCGGTCTTCGCCCTTCCCTTCGCCTACATCGGACTTTTCCTGGCCTCGGACGGCAGGCCCGGCGTGGTGGAATTCCTGGCCCTGACCGTGGCCATGGTCGCGGTGCGCTCCTTTGCCATGGCCGTGAACCGCCTGCTGGACGCGGACATCGACGCCAGGAACCCGCGCACCCAGGACCGGCCCCTGGTCACGGGCGAATTGGGCCGGGGCTTCACCCTGCGCTTCATCGCGGGCTGCGGACTGGTCTTCATAGCGGCCTGCGCCGTGCTGAACTGGCTCTGCTTCCTGCTGGCCTTCCCGGCCCTGGCCTGGTCCGCGTTCTACAGCCTGACCAAGCGCTTCACCCCCTGGTGCCACTATGCTCTCGGCTCGGTGCTGGGCCTGGCACCCCTTGCGGGCTGGCTGGCCCACGAGCCCGTGCTGACCCTGCCGCCCGTGCTCTTCTTCTTCGGCGTGACCCTCTGGGTGGCGGGCTTCGACCTGCTCTACGCCTGCCAGGACGCGGACTTCGACCGCGAGCAGGGCCTGAAGTCCATTCCGGCGAGCTACGGCATCGGCGCGGCCCTGCTGGCTTCCTCCCTTTCCCACGTGGTGGCCGCGGCCTTCTTTCTGCTGGGCGGCTGGGCAGCCGGGCTGGGCGGCATCTACTATCTGGTCGCGGGGGCGGTTTCCATGATACTGATCTGGGAACACAAGCTCATCAGCGAGGAGGATATGAGCCGCGTGAACGTGGCCTTCTTCACGCTCAACGGCATCATCGCCGTGGGCCTCTTTGCGGGAGTGCTGCTGGACATCTACTTCTGAACCGAAGCGGGGGACGCGTGCAGGAAATCTCCTTGCCGCAATGGCAGGAACTGGCCCGGGCGGCCGAGCAATGGCTGCGCGGAAGCGTGCTGACCTTGAACACTCTGGGCCAGGCGGGAGCGGTGCTGCTCTGCACGGTGCTCGGCCTGCTCCTGGGCCGCCTCGCCCAGCGGGCCTTCGAGCGTCGCTTCGAGCAGCAGCTCGTCTCCACGGACTACCTCGGCAAGCTCATGCGCGCCGTGAACCGCGTGCTCTGGCTCAGCGTGGCCGGAGTGCTCCTGAGCGTGGCCGGGGTGGCCTTCCGCACCTTCGCCACCGGGGCGCGCCTTTTGGACGTGGCCACGACGCTGGCCCTGGCCTGGATCGCCATCCGCCTCGCCTCCGGCCTGATCCTGCGCCGCTTCTGGGGCAAGGTGGCCTCGATCTCGGTCTGGATTCTGGTGGCCCTGGAAGTGGTGGGGCTGCTCCAGCCCATGCAGGAGTTCATGGACGGCCTGTCCATGAACTTCGGGGACGTGAGCGTATCGCTGCTTCAGGCGCTCAAGGCCGTGCTGCTCTTCGTCCTGCTCTACCAGATCGCATCGGCCATGAGCCGTTTTTCCGAGGAGCGCCTGAACCGCAACACGCACCTGACGCCCTCGGCGCGGGTGCTTTTCGGCAAGGGCGTGAAGTTTTCGCTCTTCACGCTGGCCTTCGTGCTCTCCCTGAGCAGCGCGGGCGTGAACCTGACCAGCCTGGCCGTGCTTTCCGGCGCCATCGGCGTGGGCATCGGCTTCGGGCTCCAAAAGATCTTCGCCAACCTCGTCTCCGGGGTGATCCTGCTCTTCGAGAAATCCGTCAAGCCGGGCGACGTCATCGAGGCGGGCGGGGTCCAGGGCACCGTGCTCTCGCTGAACGCGCGCTTCACCTCCGTGCTGACCCGCGACGGCAAGGAATACCTCATCCCGAACGAGAATCTGATCACCAACGAGGTGGTCATCTGGACGCACCGCGACAGCAACGTGCGGCTGAAGGTTCCCGCGGGCATCTCCTACAACGCGGACCCGCGGCTGGCCATGCGGCTGATGGAGGCGGCCGCGCTGCAAACCCCGCGCGTGCTGCCCTCGCCGCCGCCCCTGGCCCGCTTGATAGGGTTCGGGGACAGCAGCGTCGATCTGGAGGTGCGGATCTGGATCAGCGACCCGGAGGAGGGCGTGGTCAACGTCAAGAGCGACGTGCTCCTGAACATCTGGGACGCCTTCAAGGAGCACGGCATCGAGATTCCCTTCCCGCAGCGCGACCTGCATTTGCGCACCCCGTTCCCGCACGAGGGTTCGAAGGAGCAGGAAGCGGCTGAACCTGACCCGGGGAGCGACCCGGATTCGGAAACGAACGGATAGACGACCATGGAACAGCTTCGCACCCTGCTCGACCACTATCCCTGGATCCGCGACGCGCTCTACGTCCTCGGCCTGCTGGCCGGGGCGCGGCTGGCACTGGCCCTGGCCCGGAGCGTGGCCGTGCGGGCGGTCCAGGCCGTGATCCAGCGCACGCGCATCAGCTGGGACGATTCCCTGGAAAAGCGCCGCGTGTTCCACATCCTGGCCTGGTTCGCGCCTCTGCTCGTGCTTTCCCAGCTCGGCCTCGTGTTTCCGGCCCAGGCGGACTGGATCAGCCGGGGGGTGAACGCCCTGTCCCTGCTCGTGGGCGCGCTGGCCCTTTCGGCCATTCTTTCCGCCCTGAACGACATCTACCAGACGCTGCCCCTGTCCGGCAGGCGGCCCATCAAGGGCGCGGTGCAGCTGGTGCGGCTCTTCGTCTTCATCATGGCCGGGGTGGCCATCCTGGCCTTGCTGCTGGGCCAGTCCCCCTGGGGCCTGCTCTCCGGGGTGGGCGCGTTCACCGCCGTGCTCATGCTCGTGTTCCGCGACACCATTCTCTCCTTCGTGGGCGGGCTGCGGCTCATCGGCGGCGACCTCGTGCGCCGGGGCGACTGGCTGGAGGTTCCCGGCTTCGGCGCGGACGGCGAGGTCATCGACATCGCCCTGCACACGGTCCTGGTCCAGAACTGGGACAAGACCATCGTCTCCATCCCGACCTTCAAGCTCGTGGATGGCGCGTTCAAGAACTGGCGCGGCATGACCGACGCGGGCGGCAGGCGCATCAAGCGCTCCCTGATCCTGGACCAGGCCTCGGTGCGTTTCGCGGACGAGCGGCTGCTGGCTTCCCTGCGCAAGGTGGAGCGGCTGCACGACTACCTGGAGGTCCGCGAGCGCGAGATCGAGGAATGGAACGGCGCGCGCGGCGTGGACTCCTCGCACCCGCTCAACGGCCGACGGCTGACCAACCTGGGCTGCTTCCGGGCCTACGTGGTGCGCTACCTGCGCGAGAACGTGAAGCTGCGCCAGGACATGACCTTCCTGGTGCGGCAGTTGGAGCCCACGGCCGAGGGCCTGCCCCTGGAGGTCTACGTCTTCACCAACGACACGGCCTGGGCCGCGTACGAGGACATCCAGTCCGACATTTTCGACCATCTTCTGGCGGCGCTGCCCTGGTTCCAGCTGCGCGTGTACCAGCGCAACCAGGCTCCGGACCCGCGCACGCCCGAAGTCCTGCCCTGAGCGGGCGAACACATCCAAGGAGGCGGGCATGCGGCTGACGGGACTGCTGATCACGCTGGCGCTGCTGGCGGTCATCTGGGAACTGGGCTGGGGCCTGAGCGGCCTTTCGCGGCTCGGCCCGCGCGAACTGCGCCGCAGGCTCGACTCCGGGTGGAAGCCGCTGCTGATCGATGTGCGCACCCCGCGCGAATACCGCTGGTTTCACATTCCGGGCGCGATCAACGCGCCGTTCGGCTCCGCCGAGCTGGAAACGGCCCTGGAGCTGCACGCCCGCGCGGACCAGAGTCCGCCGCCCGTGGTCTTCATCTGCATGACGGGGCACCGCTCCCCCCTGGCCGCCTGGAGCCTGCGCCGCACCGGACTGGGCGAGGTCCATGACCTGGCCGGGGGCATGCTCGCCTGGAAGTTCATCGGCGGGCCCACGGTGGAGGGGCCGGAGCCGTTCGGTTCCGGCGGGAGCTGAGCGCGCTTCCCTGCTTTGGAAGGCTAGGGGGCGTCCTGCTCCGGGAGCGCGGGCCTGCCTTTGGCCCGGACCCGCTTTTTTTCAAATTCGGGCACTTCGAATTCCGGTGCATGGTCGAATCCGGGGCAGCCCTGGCGCTGCGCTCCTTCCGAGTCGTAGGGATAGGCCCTGCATTTGAGCGGCTTGTGCTCGTGGATGGAGCAGCCCCGGCCCCCGCCGGGCAGACGCGCCAGCCAGGGGCAGCGCTTGAAGTATCTTCCTGTGCGCGGATTGACCCAGGCTTCATAGAAAACGTAGGCCGGGCGGTCCACCCGGCGCACCAGACGGAGGATGCGCGTCAGCCCCGCGGCTTCCCACTCGCGCACCTGTTCCGGAGCGATGCGGCCCCGGGCCGCGTCGCCCAAGCGCTGGCAGCAGCGGCCGCAGCGCGTGCAGGCGAAGCCCTGCGGCGGCATGTCGAATTCGGCCAGGGCCTTCAGGGCCAGTGCTTCCGGAGTCAGCCCCCAGATGGCGGCAACGTCGCCCGCCATGCGCAGGGTGCACTGGTCCCGGTCCAGGCCGCGAAATTCGTAAAGGGGATGGGGGTAGGTGACGAAGGCCTGGTCCGCTTCGCGGCGGGCCGTGCAGAGCACCAGCCCGGAAGCCGCGTCGCAATGGTTCGTGACCTCGAACCCCGACTTGAGCAGAAATTTTTCCAGCACAGAGAGCGACAGACGCATGATGCGCACCCCCGCACAGACCGGTTTCGCGGACGCCACTCCGGCGGTCGCAATGGTCAGGGGATACACCCGGCACGGAAGCGGCGCAAGAGGGAGTGATGGAATTTATTTCCTTCCACTTCGGCAGGTTGCGCTCTTCGACCAAGCAAAGCGGCAGCGCTATTCCATCGCCACGACGCGGTTTCTGCCCGCCTGCTTGGCCTTGTAGAGGGCCTGGTCCGCCCGGCGCAGCGCCTGGTCCAGCCCTTCGCCCGGATCGAGGGCGGCCACGCCGAAGCTGACCGTGATCCGCAGGCGGCCCGCGGACGTCTCGATCTCGGATGCGCTGATGCCTGCGCGCAGTTTTTCCGCCGTGCGCACGGCTTCGGCCAGCCCGGTTTCCGGCAGCAGAATCTCGAACTCCTCCCCGCCCATCCTTCCGAGGCGGTCGCCCTGACGCAGCCGGGCCTGAAGCTCGCTCGTCAGCCCCCGCAAGACCTCGTCGCCAACGCCGTGGCCGTAACTGTCGTTGACCCGCTTGAAGTGATCGATGTCCAGCGCCAGCAGGGCCAGAGGCCGTCCATAGCGAAGGGCGCGGTCCACCTCGCGTTCCCCGATTTCCAGCAGCCTCCTGCGGCTGCGCACTCCGGTCAGCTCGTCCGTGTTGGCGATCTCGCGCAGGCGCAGGTTCGCGGCTTCCAACTCGCGTGTGCGTTCGCGCACGCGGGATTCCAGCTTGCTGCGGTGCGCGCGCAGCTCGCGCATGACGGCCTGGATGTAGTGGAAGGGCGGCAGCAGGCAGAGCAGGAACGAGACCAGGGTCGCGTAGGACGTGGCCGCGGTTCGCTCCACAAAGGGGCCGTATCCCCTGGCCGTGGCCGCGGCGCTGGAAATGCTGATGATCAGCAGGGCGGTGGAAAGGCCGCGCAGGCCGGAACAGAAAGCGAAGAAGAGCAGCAGCGGAAGAATCAGGTAGCGGCTTTGCGGCAGGTGCACGAAGGCCAGCCAGCAGAGCCCCAGGGTGAGCAGCAGGGCTGAAAGCGTGGACGCGGGTCGAGCCAGATCCTGGGCGTGCGGCTCCGAGCTGCGGAAGGCGAAGAAGAGCGGGACCACGAGGCAGATGCCGAGGGTGTCGCCGAGCACGACGATCAGCCCGTGCAGCGCCACCTGGGAGAGCTGCACCGTGTCGGTGTAGCCGCCGAGATGGATGACGGCCACCACGAGCCAGGAGGTGGCCAGGCAGGGAAGCAGGGCCACGTAAAACAAAAAGCGGATGACCCCGCGTCCCGTGGAGAACGGGTCGCCCGGAAGCATGCGCCGGTAGAGCGTGAAGGCCAGCGCGGGTTGCAGCGTGTCCACGGCTGCCGGACCCAGCGACCAGAGCAGGTCGATGGTTTGGAGGCAGGATTGCGGGCCGGAAGCGAGAAAGGGCGCATTGGCCGCGTACGAGCCGATGAAGACGGCGGGCAGGGCGCGCCAGCCGAAGAGCAGCAGGCCAGAGAGGGCCACGCCCGCCGGAAGCCAGATCACGGTGAGGTTGCCGGGAGGCAGGGAAGCGAAGGCCATGCCGAGTCTGGCCGCGAACACATAGACGGCGACGAGGCCCAGCTGCGAGGCAGCAAAGCCCAGCCGTGTCGAGCTGAAGAAGCCCGCGCCGCCCCCGCCGGGGTGCGGCATATTCTGATCGAATTCGTGCATGGCCGCCCCTCTCGCGGTTTCCGCCGAATCGTATCCCCTGTTTTCAGGCTAACACCTTTCCGGATCGGGAGGCAAGCCGGATCAAGGAAACCGAGAGCTTATCAACAGGAAGGTGGGCGGGATAGAACGGCTCAACCCAGCACGGGCAGCAGCTCCCGGCGCAGTTCCTCGATGCGCTCGTCGCCCACGTAGCGCATCCCCCCGGAGTCGCGCACGTAGAAGATGTCGGCGATTCGTCCGGATTTGGTCGTGATCTTGGCGAGATGGACCTCGATGCCGAGGCGCTCCAGGCAGCGGGCGATGTCGTGGAGCAGGCCGATGCGGTCGGGCGCGGCCACCTCGAGGATGGTGTAGAAATCGCTGGTCGTGGTGTCCACCTTGATGTCCGGCGGCAGGGGCGGGGCGGTCTTGGTCTGGTGCAGCGGCGAGCGGCGCATCTGCTCCAGTTTTTCCGCCGGGGAAATCTCGCCGGACAGCGCGCCGTGCATGGTCCTGGCCAGCTGCTCCCAGACCGTGTCCGGGTAGAGCCTGTCCTGGGGCGGGCTGACGCGGAAGACGTCCACCACGAGGCCGCTCCCCCAGGTGAACACGTCCGCGGAGAGGATGTCGAAGTGGTGCAGGGTCAGGCTGCCCGTGAGCCGGGCAAAGCGGCCGGGCATGTTTTCGCAGACCGCGGTCACGTCGAACGCGCCGGGCACGGAGGATTTGCGGGCTTCGAGAAGCACCTTGCGGTCCGGCGACTCCTGGAACCGGCGGACCATTTCCAGGTGGCGGGCCAGGTCTTCCGGCGGCAGGGCCTGAAAGGCGCGCAGGGAGATCTTGTCCAGGTGCCTGGCCACGAACTTGGGCGGCAGGGTGCGTTCGGCGATGGTGCGCACCGTTTCCTTGGCCTCCAGAAGCTGCTGGGCCGCGAAAGGAGCGGACATGGGGCCGTGGGTGAACAGGTTGCGGGCCTTGAGGAACAGCTCGGAAAAGAGCGAATGGGTCCAGGAGCTCCAGGCGCGCGGCCCCGTGGCCATGCTGTCCGCCGTGGAGAGCAGGTGGAGCATGATCAGGCGCTCCAGCGAGCCCGCCACGCTGGTGAACTGGGCAACCACGGATTCGTCCGAAAGATCCTTGCGCATGGCCGTCTTGGGCAGCAGCAGGTGGTGCAGGACCAGGAAGGCGACCTCCTCCACGTCCTGCGGCGGCACGCCGAAGCGCGGCAGGATTTCCCGGACCAGCTCGGCTCCGGCGTAGCTGTGGCCGGGGCGGCTCTTGCCCAGGTCGTGGAAGAACCCGGCCAGAAGCAGCAGCTCCGGCTTGCGCACCTCCGAGGCCAGGGACGCGAGGTAGCCCCCCTCGCCGCGCAGGAAGCCCGCGAGATTGGCCACCGTGACCAGGGTGTGCGGCCCCACGGGATGCACGTGGTAGTCGTCGAACTGCACGAGATGCTGCACCGCGCCGAATTCCGGGATCAGTGCGGCCAGGAAGTCGGTTTCGAGCATCATGGTCGCGGCGTGCGCACCGTGGGGGCGGCCCATGATGAAGAGCAGCTCGTAGAGGGTTCCGGGCGTGGTGGCCAGGGACTGCGCCCAGCTCCGGGCGCGGCGGCGCACCAGGCGCAGCGTGTCCAGGGAGAGGGGCAGGCCTGTTTCCGCGGCGTGGCGAAAGAGCAGCAGCGCGGTTTCGGGCCGCGTGGCCGCGTGTTGCGGATCGCGCAGGCGCAGGCCCTCGGGCGCGTCGAGTACCTCGCCCATGCGGCGGGAGCGGCGGAATCGCGGAGGAAAGCATTCGCGCAGGAACGCGCTGCGCAGGGATTTGATCCGGGCCATGGAGCGGTGCAGCCTGGACAGGAATTCCTCGACGCCCAGGGCGCGCTCGTGGGGGTTCTGGTCCGGGGTGCAAAAGCCGCGCATTTCGGCCACGCGGGGCTGAAGATCGAAGAAAAGCGTGTCCGTGCGGCGGCCCGTGGCCAGATGCAGGGCGGTGCGGGCCTGGAGGATGAAGGCGAAGTCCTCGGTGAGGCGCTCGCGTTCGCCGCCGGAAAGAGGGTTGTCCCAGCGGCGGCCAGCGCTGAGCAATACGGAGCACCAGCCGATCTGGTGCGCGTCGCGCAGCGCGCCGAGCCCGTTCTTGAGGTCCGGTTCGAGCAGGGCGCTGGAGTCGCCGTAGCGGTCCTCGCGTTCCACGTTGCGCTCGTTGAGCCATGCGGCGAAGCCGCGTCCGCGCCCCTTGGCGAAGCTGGCGAAGGACTCGTTGAAGCGGCGCATCAGGCCGGGATCGCCCGCAATGAAGCGGGCGTCGAGCAGGGAGGCGAGCACCTGATGGTCGTTGCGGGCCAGGGATAGGCAGTCCTTGAGGGTGCGCACGCCGTGGCCAAGGTCCAGGCCCAGATCCCAGAGCGGGTGGAAGAGCGAGGCGGAGAGCTGTTCGGCCTCGGCGGGAATGCGGCCCTTGAAGAGCAGCAGCACGTCCACGTCCGACGCCGGGCAGAGTTCGTTGCGCCCGTAGCCGCCCACGGCCACCAAAGCGAACGGGACCGCCCGGAGGCCGGGACAGGCGTCCACGGTCTCCTCCAGGCGGTCCCGGAAGTAGTCGTCCATGAGGCGGGCGGCCTTGGCCGGGAATCCCTCGACATTGCCCTGGCGGGCGAATTCGGCGAGGCGTTCCCGCTCGCGGCCCAGTGTCGTGGCCGGGCCGGGCCTCCCGTCAATTTCGGTCATGGCGCGCAGCGTTTCCGGTCTGGGCTAGATCGCGCCGTCGCCGGTTTCGCCGGTGCGGATGCGCACGACCTCTTCCACGGGAATGACGAAGATCTTGCCGTCGCCCACCTGTCCGGTCTTGGCGGCCTTGGCGGCCACGTCCACGACCTGGCCGACCATGTCGTCCTGAACCACGACCTCGATCTTGACCTTGGAGACGAAATCGACCTGATACTCGGCGCCGCGGTAGACTTCCTTGTGGCCGCCCTGGCGGCCGAAGCCTTTGACCTCGGTAACGGTCATGCCCTTGATGTCGAGGTCGGAGAGCGCCTCCTTGACCTCGTCCAGCTTGAATGTCCTGGTGATGATTTCCACCTTCTTCATATCAAGGCTCCTTGTTCGCTTTGGCGATTACAGCTGGTAGCCGGTTTCGCTGTGCAGGGTGTTGTCCAGGCCCTTCATCTCTTCTTCATCGGTGGCGCGCATGCCCACAACGGCGTCCACGATCTTGAAGAGGACCACGCTGGCGATGAAGCAGAAGGCCCAGGTGATCACCACGGAAACGAACTGTATCCAAAGTTGATTCGGATTGCCATAGAAGAGGCCCAACTGCGGCACGCCGTCGAATTCGACGATGCCGGAGGCGAAAAGGCCGGTGGCCAGCGCTCCCCAGGTTCCGCCCACGCCGTGGATGCCGACCACGTCCAGGGCGTCGTCGTAGCCGAGCTTGTTCTTGAGCATGATGCCGCCGAAGCAGATCACTCCGGCGAGGCCGCCGATGACCAGGGAAGCCCAGGGATCGACGAAGCCCGCGGCAGGGGTGATGGCCACGAGTCCGGCCAGCGCGCCCGAGGCCGCGCCCAGGGTGGTGGGCCTGCCGGAGTGCAGCCACTCCACGACGACCCAGACCACGCAGGCGGCGGCAGCGGCCATGTGCGTGGTCACGAAGGCGTTGGCCGCGATGCCGTCCGCGGCAAGAGCCGAGCCCGCGTTGAAGCCGAACCAGCCGAACCAGAGCATGCCCGCGCCCAGGGCGGTCATGGGCAGGTTGTGCGGGATGAAGGCTTCCTTGCCGAAGCCGCGGCGCTTGCCGAGCAGCAGCGCGCAGGCCAGGGCCGCCGCGCCGGAGCTCATGTGCACCACGGCGCCGCCGGCGAAGTCGAGCGCGCCCATCTGACCGAGCAGGCCGCCGCCCCAGACCATGTGGCACATGGGCGCGTAGACCACGAGCAGCCAGAGCGAGGAAAAGAGCACGAAGCCGCTGAATTTGATGCGTTCGGCATACGCGCCGGAGATCAGCGCCGGGGTGATCACCGCGAACATGCACTGGAAGATCATGAAGGTCAGATGCGAAAGGTTGCCGCCTTCCTGGGCCGGGCCCATGCCCACGCCGCTGAGGAAGAGGTAGTCCAGCCCGCCGATGACGCCGCCGATGTCCGAGCCGAAGGACAGCGAATAGCCGACCAGCGCCCAGAGCACGGAAACCAGACCCATCATGAAGACGCTGTGCATCACGGTCGAGAGCACGTTTTTGCTGCGGACGAGACCGCCGTAGAAGAGAGCCAGCCCGGGCGTCATGAAGAGCACCAACGCGGCACAGATCAGGATGAAGGCATTGTCCACCGGATTCATGCGGGAGTTCCTCCTTGCATTATTGCAATTTCGTTATTTTGCGCAATAAAGTCGAATTGCTGAAAAGCGTAATTGCCGTTTTCGTAAATTGCCGTTGCCAAATATGTTCACAACTGAAACAGATTTGCAAAAAATTGAAATACGAAGTTTTTTCAGTCGCTTGCAATGTACCCATGCCGATCCGGGGCGGGGCGGTCGCAGCGCCCCTCAGGTGCGGCCATGTGCCTTCTTTGTGAAGATCGGGCCGCGTCGACAAGGTTCGGAGGAATAAGGCAAGGGGCGTGCCAAATGCGGAATCGGACACCGGGAAGTGCCGAAAGGGGGGGGGATGGATGCGGATTTGGGGATCGGGATGGCCGGGGCGGGAATATAAAATAGGATGGCCCGGGCCGTGACGGGCTGCGAAGCGACCGAAGGCGCGTCTCCGCAGCCCGTCGGGGCGCGGTCAGCCGCGCATGTCGAACTTGTCGAAGCTCTTGTCGTATTCGATGAATTCGCAGTGCATTTCATGCACCTCGGGCAGCGGGGCTTCCGCGACCATCTTGTCCTTGAAGCGGGAGCACTGCATCATGTCGCCCTGGAGCAGAATCTCGGCCTTGCCGTCTTCGATGTAACGAACCCAGCCCGTCAGATTCATTTCCTGGGCGGTGTCCATGACCCAGGACTGGAAGTTGCCCCCCTTGACCTTGCCGTCGACTACGCAGTGAAAACTCTTGGTCATAGATGTTCTCCTTGAGTCTGCGCGCCGATTCCCCTTGGGGACGTTGGGCGCGTTGGTTGCTTTCAGAGGAAGCATACCAAAAAAATCCGTCATATGCACGGGGTTAGAATGGAGCGGGAGGAGATTATCCTGGCCTGCGCTGCGAGCCGGTGGGGTGGGCTTCCGGCGTTGCGGGCGCGCTGCGCGCAAATCCATGTTTCGCGCTTGACTTGCGTGCAACCCTGTTGCATCAAGCAACCGAGTTGCACACGCCACGAGGAGGAGAAGTATGTTCAAGCACGTCATGTTTTTCGGAGCCTTGCTCGCGGTGGTTCTCTTCTTCATCATCGGGGCGGCCACGGCCCGCAGCGCCGAAGCCGCGCCCGTGGTCGCCGTGAGCGTGGAGCCGCAGCGCTACGCCCTGGAGAAGATCGCGGGCGACTCCCTGGAGTGCGTGGTGTTCGTGCCTGCGGGCGCGGACCCGCACACCTACGAGCCGAAACCCTCCCAGGTGGCCGTGCTGGCGCGGGCCGACATCTACCTGAGCATCGGCCTGGAATTCGAGAAAGCCTGGCTGGCGCGGCTTGCGGGGGTCAATTCGCATCTGCGGGTGCTGCCCATGAACGCGGGGCTGGAATTTTCCGCGCGCCATGACGCCGGACATGACGCCGGACATGACGCCGGACATGACGACGTACACGATGCCGGGCAGGCGGACGGCCACATGGCGCAGGCCGCAGCCAAGCATGAGCATCATGCCGACGCGGACGAACACGCGGAGGAGGCCGAGCATCACCATCATCATCACGGCATGGATCCGCACGTCTGGACCGCGCCCGCCGGGATGCGCGTCATGGCCGCGAACGCGCTGAACGCGCTCCTGGAGCTTGATCCGGCCAATGCCGCGCGCTATCGGGCCAACTGCACGGCCTTTCTCGCGGAGATCGACGCGCTGGACGCCCGGATCCAGGGGCTGTTTCAGGATGTTTCCCCGGAGCGGCGCACGTTTCTGGTCTTCCATCCGGCCTGGGGGCATTTTGCCGAAGCCTACGGCCTGACCCAGCTTTCCATCGAGGTGGACGGCAAGGAGCCAGGCCCGGCCGAGCTGGCCGGAATCATCACCGAGGCCCGCGAACACGGGGTGCGCGCGGTCTTCATCCAGCCCCAGATGTCCAAGCGTACCGCCCTGTCCGTGGCCGGGGCCGTGGGCGCGCAGGTCGTCGAGGCCGATCCCCTGGCCGCCGACTGGGAGGCCAACCTGCTTTCCGTGGCCGAGAGCTTCCGCAACGCCATGAAATAACGTATGAGCGGAATATGACCGAACCCGCCGTCGAGATCAAAGACCTCGCCTTTTCGTATAACGGCCGTCCCGCCCTCGCCGGCGTGAACCTTCGCGTGGAGCGCGGAGAGTTCATGGCCGTGATCGGCCCCAACGGCGGCGGCAAGACCACCCTGGTCAAGCTCATGCTCGGCCTGCTCCAGCCGGACGCCGGGAGCATTCGCGTCCTGGGGCAGAGGCCGCCGCGCGCGTCCAGGCGCATCGGCTACGTTCCGCAGCACACCCACGCCCGCGCGGGCTTCCCCATCACCGTGCTGGACACGGCGCTCATGGGCGTGGACCGGGCGCGCCAAGGTCTCTTCGGCCGCTCTCGCGCCGCGCGGGACAAGGCCCTGGAAGCGCTGGCCCGCGTGAACATGGGCGAACACGCGGATCGGCTCTTCGGCGAGCTTTCCGGCGGGCAGAAGCAGCGCGTGCTCATCGCCAGAGCCCTGGCCGCGGACGCCGAGCTGCTCATCCTGGACGAACCCACGGCCAGCATCGATCCCCACGGCTCGTTCTGCTTCTTCGACTTTCTCTGCAAGATGGGCGAGGCGCGCAAGCTGACCACGGTGGCCGTGAGCCACGACATGAGCCTTCTGACCACGCGCATTTCCGCAGTGGCCGCCGTGAACCGCAGCGTCATCTCCAGCCAGGGGCCGGAACTGAGCAAGGAGATGCTCGAACTGCTCTACGGGCAGCACGAACACACCTGCGCCATGGACGACTACATCGCCCAGCTCAGCCTGCGCCACGGACCGCATGGAAAGCCGCTGGACATTTCCGCAAGGGAGGCCGGGCATGAATGACCTCCTGACGCTCTTTTCCTTCGATTTCATGCAGAACGCCCTGGCCGCAGGCGTGCTGGCCAGCGTGGCCTGCGGGCTGATAGGCACGCTGGTGGTGGTCAACCGCATGGTCTTCCTGGCCGGGGGCATCGCCCACGCGGCCTACGGGGGCATCGGCCTGGCCTTTTTCATGGGCTGGCCCGCGCTGCCCTGCACCCTCGGCTTCACGGCCGGAGCCTCGCTGCTCATGGGCTGCGTCACCCGCAGGCGGGGCGAGCGCACCGACACCGTGGTGGGCGTGCTCTGGGCCGCGGGCATGGCCACGGGCATCATCCTCATCGACCTTTCTCCGGGCTACGCATCGGACCTGATGAGCTTTCTCTTCGGGTCCATCCTGGCGGTCCCGGCCTCGGACCTCTGGGTCATGCTCGCGCTGGACGCACTCGTGGCCGCGCTGACGCTGTTTTTCTACAAGGATCTGCTGGCCATGAGTTTCGATCCGGAATTCGCCGAGGCGCGCGGCGTGCCCGTGGGCTTTCTGCACTACCTCCTGCCGCTGATGACCGCGCTCTGCGTGGTCATGATCGTGCGCGTGGTCGGGCTGATCCTGGTCATCGCCCTGGTGACGATTCCGCCCTACCTCGCGGAGCGCCGGGCGCGCTCCCTGGGCGGGATGATGCTCCGGGCCTGCGCCTGGAGCCTGTTTTTCTGCCTGGCCGGGCTGCTGCTCTCGGCCCGGTTCGACCTCACCTCCGGCGCGTGCATCATCGCGGTGGCCGCAGCCAGCTTCTTCGCGCTCACGGCCTGGGACGCGCTGGGGCGTCGCCGGGGAAGGAGCGGCTGATGGTCCGGGAGACATTGCTTCGATCCGGGGTCGATCCCACGGAGCGCCGGGTCATGGTTTTCGAGGCCGTGGCCGGGGCCGAGGGCGCGGTCAGCGCGCCGGAGCTGCTCGCCGCCCTGGGCGGGAGCATGAACAAGGTCACGCTCTACCGCATTCTCGATCTGCTCGTGAGCAGCGGGGTGCTTGCCCGCCACACCGGGCCGGGCCGCACGGCCCACTATTGCCTGGGCCGGGGCCATGGCCACTTCCATTGCACCCGCTGCGGCCGCTGCATCTGCCTGGGGCTGGAGGACGCCAACCTGGAACGGTTGGCCGGACCGGAGCTGGCCGGGCTGGGCCGGGTCGAGGATGTGGAGCTGCGCGTGGAGGGCGTCTGCCGCGAGTGCCTGAAAAGCTGATTCGGCCTTGTCTTTGCGTCCCTCCCCGGCTATTTTCCTCCGAACCATACCATTTCAGATCAGGAGAACCGCCATGCGCCGTTTCGCCGCCCCTGCGCTCTGCCTCTTGCTGCTTTCGTTTCTGCCGGTTTCGCTTGCCGGAGCCGTGAGCTATTCCATCGACACCGATCCGGCGAACGACGTCCTCTACCAGATCTCGACCCTGGCCAAGCTCAAGGCCGGATATTACGATTCCGAGCAGACCGTGGGCGACCTCAAGAAGCGCGGCGACTTCGGCATGGGCACCTTTCAGGGCCTGGACGGCGAGATGTTCTTCTACCAGGGCCGCGTCTGGCAGATTCCGGTCACGGGCGTGCCCAGGCTGATGCCGGACGACGCGGGCGTACCCTTCGCGCAGGTCACGCATTTCGAGCCGGACCTGGTCTTCACCCTCAAGTACGTCAAGGACTACGCCGACTTCGAGCGCAGACTGCTCAAGGAGCTGCCCGGTCCGGACATGCTCTACGCCGTGCACGTCAAGGGCAACTTCCAGTTCGTCCAGGCGCGCAGCGTGCCCAAGAGCGAGAAGCCCTTTCCCCCGCTGGCCGAGGTCATCAAGAAACAGGCGATCTTTCCCCTGAAGAACGTGACCGGAGACATGGTCGGCTGGCACACTCCCGCCTACATGACCGGAGTGGGCGCGCCCGGCCTGCACCTGCACTTTCTGGACTATACCGAAACCATGGGCGGCCACGTGCTCGACTTCAGCGCCGCCGAGGTCACGGTGGAGCTGGACGTGACCCCGGACCTGGAAATCCATCTGCCCAAGAACACGGCCTTCTGATCCGGCTGCCCACGGCACGAAGCACGCCCCGGAAGACGCGTTCTTCCGGGGCGGTTTTTCTTTGAGAACGTTGCGCGGCGCGGCGGCCCCTGTACTAAGAGTATAGTAACCGATTACTGCAGTTAAGCGTGAATGAGAGAAATGAACAATGCTATGGCTAATTCTTCGTTGTCGATTGCAACGCAGAAGTTCGAGGTGCAGAAAAAAACAAAAAACAAACACTTGTTTAGCGTCGCAATTTATTGCGGAGCGAGAATGCGAGTAGCGAAGCCTGGAGTGTTATACAAACTTGAAAGAGTAAATACGATACTTTTCTGAGGATTGAGTATTCTTCATAGGGACTGAACTTAGACAGGGGAAGACAGTTATACCAATCTGTGAAAACATTGCAGAATATTGACCAACTTATCTTGGACTGATCAGAATATTGGAATGGTTCGAAGTATGCAAAAAGTATTACTGGTAAGGCTAAAAGGGCAATCAGCACCCAAAAAGCTCTTTGAGGTTCTTCTCCGTAGCCGCTGAGAAATCTATAAAAAATAAGAAAATAATATGTTACAGGTGGTGTTGTTTTCGTCTTGAGCAGCATCTCTTTTTCTTGCCAATGCCAATCAGATGCTCTTAACTCGTCGTGATTAAGCTTCGATATTTTTTTTTGGCGACGGTAAACATCTATAAGGTCGTTCGGTTTCGAAGTAGAATGATTCGCTACCCGGAAGTGACCATCCGCTTGCGGCCATACGCAGTTTGTGAAGCAGAATGCTTCGATTGGAGCGTTATTCAGTATAATTTTATGCATGTTAATCCAACTGAGTTGGATGGTTTTGTTAGCGGTAAAGGCACCAAAATCAACAGACTCTGCGAATTCGACCCGCTCAAAATATATAGTTTCCTTGGCGCAGGCTTCATTGAAATTTAAATTTGAACTAAATTTTGAAAAGCGCAATGATGTGAAATCGTTAAATCGTGTCCGAGCAAAAGAAGCACTCCCGGTACAATCAACATTGTTAAAATATACACCAGCATTACAGATGTTATTTTCAAATTTAAATGAACCTAAAATATTAGTGTTGTAGAACTCTGCATCACCAGCAAAATAATTATGATTAAAATTGATATAGTCCTGACATGTATTATAAAAATGAATATTGCTTAAAAATTTTGAATTCACAAGTTCAAAAGTAACAAGCATTGTATTTTCAAAAAAAGTATTTCCATAAAAATCAGAAGCAAGGACTGTGATATTTGAACATTGTCCATTTTTGATAAAAAATCTCTTATTGAAGCGTGTATTAGCAATCAATAATCCCTTAGTGAGATCTGCACTATCAAAGTAGACATTGTCTTGGAAAGTGATGTCAAGTAAGTCAAATTTAGAAATAAATTTTGTATTGCTAAAAAAAACCTCCTTGCAAAATTCTGACTGATTGCAGTTAAATGCGTTTCCATTAGTTAAGTCAGAAAAATATACATCTTCGACAAAGGTACAATTTGTAAGATTGATAAATGAATTATCCAAATTCTGGAACAAGTCGGCAAAACGCAGTTTGTGCGGGAAGATTGCTCCGCTCAGATTGATATAGTGTGCTTGATTTTGATTTAGTAATTTTTTAATATGTAGCTTTAATTGAAAATTGAAATTGTTGATATCCGCTTTTTCTTCGGCGGGTGCATGCAGAATACAATATGTCTCTTCTTTCTTTGCGTTGCGCCAATTACGAGGAGGATCGTCATACACTCTATATTTTCTACATTTTGGACAAGCCGGTATAGCTGTTCTCATATATCACCGATATTCATTCTGTAGCTGCAAGTTCGGAAGAAACAAGTTCTATGTACCCTTTGAATGAATTAGCGGTATCGAATGTCTGCTTCCGAATCAAGGTTTGAATGAGCGCGCTTGCTCAACCCTACTTCTTCCGCAGCTCACCGGACCATATCGACCGTTCACCCCTCCTGCGCTGGACGAGGCCGCCGGGCCGGTGCTATCGAAAAAGCGAAGCCGGTCGCGCCGGTTAGGGGCGCGCCAGTACAGGAGTGCCCCATGTATCTCGGAATCGACGTGGGCGGGACGCACACGGACGCAGTGGCCCTGGATCTATCCGGGCCGGGCGTGGAGGTGGTCGCCGCTTGCAAGGTCAAGACGCGCCATGACGATCTGCTCGGCTCGGTGAACGAGGCGCTGGAGCGCATCCTCCGGGGCGTCGACCGCAAGCTGGTCCGGCGGCTGAACCTTTCCACCACCCTTTCCACCAACGCCATCGTGGAAGGCCGCGCCGAGGACGTGGGCGTGCTCGTGGTGCCCGGACCGGGCATGGACCCCAGCGAATACATGCTCTGCAAGGATTTTCACGTGCTGGACGGGGCCATGGACCACCGGGGCAACGAAACCGCCCGGCTGGACAAGGCCCAATGCAGCGCGGCCCTGGAAGCCTGCCGCCGGGACGGGGTGCGCGCCTTCGCCCTTGTCGGCAAGTTTTCCGTGCGCAATCCCCTGCACGAGAACACCCTGCGCCACTGGCTCTGCCACACCAAGGACGAGAAGGGCTGCGAGCGCGCCGACTTCGTCACCCTGGGACACCACCTCGGCGGGCGGCTGAACTATCCGCGCCGGGTGGCCAGCGCCTACTTCAACTGCGCGGTCTGGCGGCTCTACAACCAGTTCGCGGACGCGGTGGAGGCCAGCCTCGGCCGCATGGGCCTGGGACATGTGCGGGTCAACGTGCTCAAGGCCGACGGCGGCACCATGCCCCTGGCCTACTCCCGCAAGATGCCGGTGCAGTCCATCTTTTCCGGCCCGGCCGCCTCGGTCATGGGCATCATCGCCCTTTGCGAGATCATTCATGATTCCGTCATTCTGGACATCGGCGGCACCACCACGGACATCGCCGTGTTCGCGGACGGCGCGCCGCTCCTGGAGCGGGCGGGCATCGAGATCGGCTCCCATCCGACCCTGGTGCGCGCGCTCAAGGTCAAGTCCATCGGGGTGGGCGGCGATTCGGCCCTGTCCATGATCGGCGACCTGGTCCGGGTGGGGCCGCGCCGCCTGGGACCGAGCATGGCCGAGGGCGGCAGGCACCCGACCCTGACCGACGCCCTGAACTGCCGGGGGCTCTGCGAGGTGGGCGACCTGGAAGCATCGCGCCGGGGCGTGGCCGCCTATGCGGAGTCCCATACCATCAGCCCGGAAAAGCTCGCGGCCCAGGCTGTGGAAGCCGCGGCCCGGACCATCCACGAGGAGACGCGCTCCCTGGTGGCCGAGATCAACGACCGGCCCGTGTACACCATCCACGAGCTCATCGAGGGCAAGCGCATCGTGCCGCGCAAGCTCTACCTCATGGGCGGCCCGGCCAAGGCCATGCGCATGCCGCTCTTCGGCTGCTTCCAGCTGGCCAGCGAGGCGCCGGAGCATTTCGCCGTGGCCAACGCCATCGGCGCGGCCCTGACCCGGACCACCACGGACGTGGAGCTTTTCGCCGACACGCAAAAGCACGTCATGTTTTTGCCGGGACTGGGGCACCACGAAAACATCCCCGCGAGCTACAACCTCGAAAACGCCAAGCGGGACGCCATGAACCATCTCCTGGCGCACCTCGCGGACCTCAAGCTGGCCTCGGACGCGGAGCGCGCCGAGATCACCCATGCGTCCAGCTTCAACATGGTCGAGGGCATGAACACCGTGGGCCGCAACATCCGGGTCAAATGCCAGATCAAGCCGGGCGTGGAGCGCACGCTCCGATGAAGAAAAAGGACCACTAGCCATGCGCAAGGCGGAACGATCCCTCGGCGTGGTGCTCTTCCCCGCGTTCGACTGGGCCATCTCCCCGACCCACCCGGAACGGGAGGAGCGGCTGCTCTACACCCAGGACCAGCTCCACGAGGAAGGCCTCTTCGACGTGGAGGGAGTGCGCGAATACAAGCCGGACGTGGCCACGCGCGAAGACGTGGAACGCACGCATTTCTGTTTCCCGGACGTGGACGCCGTGACCACGCGCTCGCATCTCGTGTCCGCGGGCGGGGCCATCCGCGCGGCCCGGCTGGTCATGGACAAGGAAGCCGAGCGCGCCTTCGCCCTGGTCCGGCCGCCCGGCCACCACGCCATGAAGTGCGTGCGCGGCGCGCGCGGCTTCTGCAACGTGAACATCGAGGCCATCATGGTCGAGTGGCTGCGCGAGCATTACGGCGTGCGGCGCGTGGCCATCGTGGACACGGACTGCCACCACGGGGACGGCACCCAGGACATCTACTGGCACGACCCGGACGTGCTCTTCATCTCCCTGCACCAGGACGGCCGGACCATCTTTCCGGGCACGGGCTTTCCCATCGAGTCCGGCGGGCCCACGGCCAGGGGCCGGACCATCAACATCCCCCTGCCGCCGGGCACGGGCGACCAGGGCGTGCTCACGGTCATGCGCGAGCTGGTCCTGCCGCTGCTGGCCGAGTTCCAGCCGGAACTGGTCATCAACTCCGCCGGGCAGGACAACCACTACACCGATCCCATCACGGACATGAAGGTTTCGGCCCAGGGCTACGCCGAGCTGAACGCCCTGCTCAACCCGGACATCGCCGTGCTTGAGGGCGGTTACGCCATCCAGGGCGCGCTGCCCTACGTCAACCTCGGCATCTGCCTGGCCATGGCCGGCATGGACTACAGCGCCCTGCGCGAGCCGGACTACCACGCGGAAGCCCTGCGCCAGGACGAGCGCATCACGGCCTACGTGGAGGAGCTTTGCCGCCAGATGCCCCGCGTGTATCACGACCCGCCCGCCGCGCCGGAAAATCCCCGGAACGGCATGCGCGAAGGGGATTGGTGGATGCGCAACAAATCCATCTTCTACGATACCGGGGGGTTCCAGGAGACGCAAAAGGAAGGGCTGCACCTTTGCGGCAATTGCCGGGGGCTGCTCAAGATCGAGTCCCAGGTGGACTCGCTGCGCTGCCTGGGCGTGGAGATTCCGCACGGAGCCTGCACGGCCTGCCAGAACCTCGGCCATTCCATTGTCGAGGAATCCCAGCTCAAGAGCGCCTTCCGCTACGTGCAGCTCATCGACCGCGTGAACAAGGAATATTCTCGTTACGGCTTCTAGCCGTGGTTGACAAATATGGAGCGATTACGTTCTTGTAGGCGGCAGGTACCGTTGCGGACACCGGCCCGTCGCACATGCTTCGGCCGCGAACGGAACTGCGGCGCGTGTCGCCCCGACGCGGCGCAGCAACAGGACCGAATCCGGGAGATGCCCGTATGGACGCATTCCGGCTTTACCTCGGCCACCATTACAGCGCCACGGCCCGGCTGATCGAGTCGGCCCGCAAGGCGCTGCCGTTGCTGCATCGGCCCATCGACTGCGCCCACGGCAGCCTGTTCGGCCTGCTGGCCCACATCGTGGGCGCGGACAAGCTCTGGAGCCTGCGCTGCCGCGAGGGCGTCTCCCTCGACCATCTGCCCGGAGAGGCCGACTTCGACGATCTGGACGCGCTGCACGCCGCGCTCAAGGAGCAGGAACAGGCCATGACCGCGTTCCTGCTCGTCATCTCCCGCGCGGACCTCGCCCGCACCATCACCTACCGCAGCACCGAAGGCAAAAAGCACGCCGACCCCCTGGACGGGCTGCTCCTGCACATGGCCGACCACGGCACGCGCCACAGGGCGGAATTCGTCGCCTTCATGCGCCTGCTCGGCCACCCCCTGCCGGACGACGACTTCATAACGTATCTTCGCGAGCAGCGGATCTGATCGCCACTGCCTGTTCGAGGATATTGAAGAAGGCCGGAGGCATGCAAAAGGCCTGTCCGCATTGCGCGGGCAGGCCTTTGTGATTCTCTTGCGCGCCGGTTCATCCGGCGCAGGGGGCGCGGCGATGGCCGCTCTGCGATCAGTCCTCGACCTTGCCCTTGCTCTGCTCGTACCAGCCGCTGGCGTCGGTGAGCAGGGTCTGGATGCGGCCCACCAGGGCGTGCGGGTCGCTGAGGTAGCCCTCGAGCAGCAGGGCGGACTCGTAGAGCTGCTCGGCGGCCTGGGCGATGAAGGGATCCTTGCGGTCCTTCTTGTAGATCTCGATGAGGTTGCGCACGAGCGCGTGGTCCGGGTTCACTTCCAGGGCCTTTTTGGGGATGGAGGTGTCCTTGGTCATCACGCGCATGATCTTGTCCATGGAGCTGGTCACGTGGCCGTCCGGATTCACGAGGCAGACCGGGCTGTCCGAGAGGCGCTTGGAGGCGCGCACGTCCGTGACGCGGTCGCCCAGGGCGTCCTTGATGCGGCCCAGCACGCCGGGCAGGGCGGCCTCCTGGTCGGCGGTGAGGCGCTCGGCCTTGCTTTCGGCTTCGGCGTCCTCGAACTTGTCGAGCTGGGCCGAGTCCGCGTGCTCGGCGGAAACCAGCTTGAACTCCTTGTACTCCCGCACGGCGTCCATGATGAATTCGTCGATGGGCTCGTATAGGTAGAGCACCTCAACGCCCTTTTTGCGGAAGATTTCCGCGTGGGGCGAGAGCTTGCAGGCCTCGCGGCTGGGGCCGTAGAGGTAGTAGATTTCCTTCTGGCCTTCCTTGGCCCGCTCGATGTAGCCGTCCAGCCCGGTCAGCTCCAGGTGGTCCTCATGCACGGAGGAGTTGAAGCGCACGAGTCCGGCGAAGCGGTCGCGGTTGCCGAAGTCCTGATACCCGCCCTTGAAGATTTCGCTGTGCGCGTCCCAGAAGAGGAAGTATTTCTCCTCGTTTTCCTTGGCCAGCTTTTCCAGCTCGCCGAGAACGTGCTTGGTCAGGGTCGAGCGGATCTTGCCGAGGAGCAGGTTGTCCTGGAGCGTCTCGCGGGAGATGTTCAGGGGCAGGTCTTCGGTGTCCACGACGCCCTTGACGAAGCTGAGGTATTCCGGGAGCAGCTCCTTGTTCTGGCGCTGGATGAGCACGCGGCGCACGTAGAGGTCCAGGCCCCAGTTGTCGCGCTCCAGGGGCAGGAAGCCGTTGCCCGTGGCCGGGATGAAGACCAGGGCGTTGAACTGCACGGGCGCGTCCACGGACTGGTGGACCACGCTGAGCGGCTCGGCCTGGTCGTAGGTCAGGAAGGTGTAGAATTCGTTGTATTGTTCCGGCTTGATCTGGAACTTGGGTTCGCGCCAGAGCGCGGACACGGTGTTGACCCGGTCCTCGTCCACGAAGATGGGGTAGCGCACGAAGTTGGAGTGGGTCTTGATGATGCGCTTGAGCGTGGCCGGGTCCGTGAACTGGTCGGCCAGGTCGGGCTTGAGCCGGATTTCGATGCGGGTTCCGCGCGCGGGCGCGTCGTCCCCGGCCTCCTCGATCTCGTAGGAGCCTTTGCCGTCCGAGGTCCAGACCAGGGCCGGGCCGCCGGTGTGAGAGCGGGTGGTCAGCCGGACCTCGTCCGCGACCATGTAGACGGAGTAGAAGCCCACGCCGAAGCGGCCGATGAGGTCGGCCACGGCGTTTTCGCTCTTGTCCTTGGCCTCGGCCAGCTCCCGCATGAAGGTGGCCGAGCCGGAATGGGCGATGGTGCCGATGTTGGCGATGATCTCGTCGCGGGTCATGCCCACGCCCGTGTCTTCGATGGTCAGGGTCTTGGCGTCCTTGTCCGGACGGATGCGGATTTCAAGATCGGGGCCTTCTTCCGAGGCTTCGGCGGAGTGGCCCGTGGAGTGGCGGTATTTGTCCAGGGCGTCGGACGCGTTAGAAACCAGTTCGCGCAGGAAGATTTCCTTGTTGGTGTAGAGCGAGTGGACGAGGATGTCCAAAAGCTGTCGTATTTCGGCTTTGAACTCGAAAGTGTCCTTGGATGCCATTGTCGTGCCTCCTTGCTGGTCGGCGCTCCGGCGGGCCGGGCGCGGGAATGATGTGGTAGGGGCCGAGGCGTCCCGGCGGAAGGGAAGAAAAAGGGGAGCCCGCGGCTGCGGGTCAGGTAGTCACTTTCCGTATCTTGTCAAGAAGATACTTCTCCAGTTCGCGGCGATCCTTGCGCAGCCGGACCATCTCGGCCTCCATGACCTCCAGCTTGGCCCGCAGGACTTCGTTTTCCTGGCGCAGCTCGCTCAGCTCCTCGTGCTGGCCCTCGACCAGGGCGCAGGTGCGGTCCAGCTCGGTGCGGACCATGAGCATGTCTTCTTCGGTCTGGTTGGGGTCGTGGCGTCCGTTGCCGGGGTCGTCGTCGCCCTGGGTGCGGGGCAGCGCGCGCAGGGCCTCGCTCAGGGAGCGTCCGATCTCCTGGCCCACGGCCTGGGCGATCTGCATGACCTGCTCCGGTCCGAGGCCGGGAAGCGCGGGAGCCTGCGCCGCGACGAGGTGTTCCGGGCCGCCGGGATACTCGGCGGCCTGGGGGGTGATGGCGCAGGTGGCGGCCAGCTGGTCCATGACGTCCTTGGCGGTGTGTCCTTCCTTGAGCATCCGGGCGATGACCGCGAAGACCTCCACGGCTTCCGGCTTGAAGCGCTTCTGACGGTTCTGGCCCACGCTCGGCAGATACTGGGCGAAACGGTTCTTCCAGTAGTGCACGGTGGATTCGGGCACGTCGAGCTGCCGCGAAATTTCGGCCACGGAAAGGAGCTTTTTGGTCGTCACGCTTTCTCCGCACGGGGTCGTTGGGACACTGCCTTCGTACCTAACCGAATCCGCACGTGGATACAAGGGGAGCGGTTTCGTTCATAGCCGGGAGCTATGGAGATTTCAGCAGGGCATCATAACAAGCGATTTGTCGCGCGAAGCCCGCCGGAGTACAAGAAAATATGGAAAAAAGCCCTTTCATGGACGTGGTCCTGCATCCCCGGCTGGATGCGGCGCTGCGGCTTTGCCTTGCGGGGGTGTTTCTCTACGCGGCGCTGGGCAAACTTGCCGATCCGCATGCTTTCGCACAGATCATCGGCGGCTACGGCCTGGCTCCGCGCCCGGCGCTGCTGCCGCTGGCCGTGCTCCTGCCCGCGCTGGAAATCGCGGCGGCCCTGGGGCTGCTGCTGAACCTGCGCGGCGCCCTTTCGCTCTATGCGGGGCTTTTGCTCCTGTTCATCTTCGTGCTGGGATACGGCATCTGGCTCGGGCTGGATGTGGATTGCGGCTGTTACGGTCCCGGCGATCCTGAAGGCGAGGCCTATCACGGCCTTTGGAGCGCCATTGCGCGGGACGCGCTGCTCCTGGCCGCCTGTGGCTACATTCATGTCCGGAGGAAGGCGACGGGCTCCGGCCCCCGCCCCTGGCCCCTGCGCCGCAGCGAGGGCAAAACGATCATTCTGGAGGGAGAGAGGAATGCGTAAGGTATGTTTTGCCGCTGCCGTGTCGGCGGTGCTGCTGCTTGGGCTGGCGCTCGTCGGTTGCGGCGGCGCGGACAAGTTCAAGCAGGAAGTGGAGAAGGAAGCGGGGGCCATCAAGCTCGTGCACGAAGTGCAGCGCGGCGGCTACGACGTCATCGGCACCGAGGAACTCAAGGCCCTGATCGACAATAAGCAGGACATGCTCATCGTGGACACCATGCCCTACGAGGACAGCTACAAGAAGGAGCACGTGCCGGGCGCGGTGCAGTTCCTGTTCCCCATTCCCGACATGACCGAGTGGAACAGCGAGGAAACCGCCGGAAAGAGCGTCGAGGACTACGAGGCCCTGCTCGGACCGGACAAGGACAAGCTCATCGTGGTCTACTGCGGTTTCGTGAAGTGCACGCGCAGCCACAACGGCGCGGCCTGGGCCGTGAAGCTCGGTTACAAAAACGTCAAGCGTTACCCCGGCGGCATTTTTGCCTGGAAGGGCGCGGGGTATACCGCGGAGAGCGCGAAGTAGCATCCCGAACGCCGTTTTCGTCGAATCAAGGCCCGGACATTTCTTGTCCGGGCCTTTTTCATGGCCTGCCGCGCCGTCCGCATAATAATTGACGTAAACGTGATTTTAATGAACTAATGAAAAAAATGTTGACCGGAATTTTTCAGATAGATAGAAATGAACTCGGCAATTTTCATATAGCAAAGGTCGTCGTGAAGTGAAAATGAAGAAAGCACCGGATCAGCTGGACATGAAGATCGTCTCGGCGCTGTCGGACGACGGGCAGATGCCCGCCGGACAGGTGGCCGAGCGACTCGGCGTGACCGCGCCCACAGTGCGTTCCCGCCTGCGCGGGCTGCTTTCGTCGAGCATGCTGCGCGTGGTCGGCGTGGTGGACCCCTACCGCATGGGCGGCATGACCGTGGCCCTGGTGGGCGTGACGTTGCAGAGCCATTCCCAGCTGGGCGAAAAGCTCGACCAGATCGCCGCGCTGGAAGGGGTCAGCTGGACCGCCGTGGTCACGGGCCGCTACGACATCATCGTGGAAGTCATCCTCACCGAGGAGATCGGCGACCTCTATCGTTTCCTGGATGAAGACCTCTCCCGCGTGGGAGGCATCGCCTCAAGCGAATCGTTTGTGATCATGAAGGCGCGTCGCAAATGGACCTACCTGCCCAAGAAATTCCGGCGGCTGTTCGCCGGCGGGATCAGGCCCACGGCCGCACAAGACGAAAGGAGCGCGTAATGGTTATCGGTATTCCCAAGGAAATCAAGAAGATGGAAAACCGGGTGGCCATGACCCCCGGCGCGGTGCAGACCCTGGTCCGCCAGGGCCACAAGGTTCTCGTGGAAGCCGGAGCCGGTCTCGGCAGCGGCTGCACGGACGAGCAGTACGAGGTCGCCGGAGCCGAGCTGGTTTCCGCCGCCGAAGCCTGGGGCGCGGAAATGGTCATCAAGGTCAAGGAGCCGGTGGACACCGAGTACGGCTTCCTGCGGGACGATCTGCTGCTCTTCACTTACCTGCATCTCGCTCCGAACCGTCCGCTCACCGACGCGCTGCTCGCCTCCGGGACCACTGCCGTGGCCTACGAGACGGTCAAGGGCCGCGACGGCTCCCTGCCCCTGCTGACGCCCATGAGCGAAGTGGCCGGACGCATGGCCACCCAGGTCGGCGCGCACTTTCTGGAAAAGGCCCAGGGCGGCCGCGGCGTGCTGCTCGGCGGCGTGCCGGGCGTGAACCCCGGCATGGTCCTGGTGCTCGGCGGCGGCGTTGTCGGCGCCAACGCCACCCGCATCGCCGTGGGCATGGGCGCCCGCGTGACGGTCATGGACGTGAGCCATGCCCGCCTGCAATATCTCGACGACATCTACAAGGGCCGCGTGGTGACCATGAGCTCCAACGAGCCGAACATCCGCGAAGCCGTGAAGCAGGCCGACCTGGTCGTGGGCTCCGTGCTCATCCCCGGCGCCAAGGCGCCGCACCTCGTCACCCGCGACATGCTCTCCACCATGAAGGAAGGCTCCGTCATCGTGGACGTGGCCGTGGACCAGGGCGGCTGCGTGGAAACCATTCACGCCACCACCCACGACGCCCCGACCTACGAGGTTGACGGCGTGGTCCACTATGGCGTAGCGAACATGCCGGGCGCGGTGCCCCGCACCTCGACCTTCGCCCTTGTGAACCAGACCCTGCCGTACGCCATGCGCCTTGCGGCCAAGGGAATCGACGCCCTGCGCGACGATGCGGGTCTGGCTCTCGGCCTGAATACCTTCAAGAAGCAGTTGACCTGTCCCGCCGTGGGCGAAGCCTTCGGCCTGGGCAGTTTGACGCCGGAACAGGCATTGGCTTAAGGGACGGAAACCTGTACAGCCTACCCCTCGGCTGCGGCCCGCTGAATTGCCAGCGGGCCGCTTTTTTTTGTGCGCGGAATTACGGAAACAAGGCGAGGGCGGATATGAAATGAAAAGGGCGGAGCGGATCAACCGCCCCGCCCGCCCTTGTCCGGCTCGTTGGGGGACCACTCCTACCAACGGGCAGGAGGGAACGCTACTTCTTGGTCCGGCGCTCCCAGAGCTTCATTTCCTTCATCTTCTTGCGGCGCTCGCGTTGCAGGCTCTTGCAGACCAGCGGCGTCTTCTTGGGGTAGCCCCACTTTTCGCGGTACTCGTCCGGGGTCAGGCCGAACTTGGCCAGATGGCGCTTGGTCAGCACCTTGAAAGCCTTGCCGGATTCGAGGCAGATGATGCTCTTTTCCCGGATGGCTTTCTTGGGATCCACGGGAGCGTCCTGGGTTTCCGCGCTGGCGATGACGCCGCCGTCCATGATGGCACGGATGCCCGTGGCGAGGTTCTGAACCATGGAGGTGATTTCATCCTCGGTCATGGTGCGGACGCTGGCCTGGGCTCGGACGATCTCCAATGCTTCCTTCAGGTGATCTTCCATGTTGCCTCCTTAATGCAATTTAGAGAATCAATTCTGTAGAGCTAATAACGTACCGGATTCGCTATGGTCAAACGAAATCTTCCTTTGTACATTGGAAAATAACGTCTTCACAGTCAATTTGAATTTAAAAAGAACGAGAAAAGCAAGCCTGCAAAGTGTAAAATGCGATGGCGTCGATGAAACTGGACTCCGGACCGAAAATGCGTGGGCTGAGTGGAACGCAAGGGTAACGAACATCCTGCCGAATTGTATGTCCGCTGCATTGCGCCGGGAATTGCGTGCTCCGCCGGGGCAGAGGGCAACATGCTCCGGCCGCGAAAACGAACGGAATGCCGGGACGCTTATGCCTGCGAAGCAACGGCGGTTCGGAAGAGGTCCGGTCGAATGCGGAGCGGCTACCCGCCGATGCTGAGCATGCCCTTGGAACAGACGAGTTCCGTCTCGCGGCGTGCGCGCAGAAGCTCCTCGCCGATGGGCTTGTCCAGGGTGGCCCGGCGCATGACCTCGGCCGCGAAGGGCAAGCCCAGCTTCGGGTGCCGCAGGATGGGGCGCAGGCGGTATTCCTTGTCCGAGAACAGGCAGGTGCGCAGGCGACCGTCCGAGGTCAGGCGCAGCCGGTTGCAGATCGAGCAGATGTGTCCGGAAAGGGGGGAAATCAGTCCCAGTCGTCCCTTGCCGCCCTTGATCCGATAGACCCTGGCCGGGCCGCGCGTGGGATCGGTGTCCTGGACTTCTTCCAGGGGCGCGATCTTCATGGCCCGCTGCAAAATGGCCTCGGAGGGCCAGACCGCATCCGGTCCCCAGCGGCCGCAGCCGCCCATGGGCATGAACTCGATGTAGCGCACGTCGATGGGCTGTTCGCTCGCAAGTTCGAGGAAGGCGGGCAGTTCGTCGTCGTTGATGCCGCGCAGGCCCACGGCGTTGATCTTGACGTCGTAGCCCAGTTCCAGGGCGCGCAGGATGGAGCCGTGCACCTCGTCGAAGAGATCGCGGCCCGTGATCTCGGCGAAGCGCTCGCGGTCGAGCGTGTCCAGGGAGATGTTCAGGCGCCTCAGGCCCGCCTGGCGCAGGCTATCCAGGTGGGGGGCCAGCAGCGTGGCGTTGGTGGTCACGCGCAGGTCGATGCCGGGATGCCGGGCCAGCACCGCGCGCACGAAGTCCGGAAAGCCCAGGCGCATGAACGGCTCGCCGCCTGTGAGCCGGACCTTGGACACGCCCAGGTCCAGGGCGGTGTCGATGATGCCGTGAAGCTCTTCGTAGCGCAGGATGTCGTCGTGCGAGATGAATTTCTTGATCCCGCCCGTGCAGTAGCGGCACCGCAGGTTGCAGCGGTCCGTGACTGAAATGCGCAGATAGCTGATGCGGCGTCCCCGCCGGTCCGCGAGCACCGGGACTAGCCTTCCAGCTCGGCTGCGGCCTGCTCCACGGCCTCGATGAAGCCCTGGCGCTTGGCCCGCAGGCGCGCGGCCAGGTCGTCGTCGTGCAGGGCCAGGATCTGCGCGGCCAGCCAAGCCGCGTTGCGCGCGCCGACCTTGTCCAGGGCCAGGGTGCCCACGGGGAAGCCCGGCGGCATCTGCACCGTGGCCAGGAGCGCGTCCATGCCGCCCAGGGGCGACGCGGTCAGGGGCACGCCCAGCACGGGACGGATGGTCTTGGCGGCCACGGCTCCGGCCAGGTGCGCGGCCAGTCCGGCCCCGCAGATGAAGATCTGGCAGCCGCCCTTTTCCAGCTCGGATACGAGCTTGGCGGTGCGTTCCGGGGTGCGGTGGGCAGAGGTGATGGTGAAGCGGTAGCTCACGCCGAGGGTGTCGAGCACTTCGGCGCAGGGGCGCATCTTTTCCTCGTCCGACGCGCTGCCCATGAAAATGGCGACTTGCGGCATGTCCTCTCCTTGCGCCGCCCAGGCGGCATGAGATGATTCTGCTGTTCTACTTGAGCCTTTTCAGGCCTTTGTCCCCGATGTCACGGCGGAAATGGCATTTGTCGAAACGCACCTTGGCCACGGCCTCGTAAGCGCGCTTCTTGGCCTCGGCAAGATCCTCGCCCAGGGCCGTGACGCAGAGCACGCGCCCACCGGAGGTCAGGGTCTTGCCCTCCTGGTCCCCGGTTCCCGTGCGGGTGCCCGCCTGGAAGACCTTCACGTCCGGTTCGGACTCGGCATCGGCGATGCCCGTGATTTCCATGCCCTTGGGGTAGCTTCTGGGGTAGCCCTCGGCGGCCATGACCACTCCGAGCGCGGCTTCGGGCCGGGCCTTGACCCGGACCTCGGACAGGCGTCCCTCGATGCAGGCGAGCATGATCTCCAGCAGGTCGCCGTCCAGGCGCATCAGCAGGGGCTGGCATTCCGGGTCGCCGAAGCGGACGTTGTATTCGAGCACCTGGGGGCCGTCCGCCGTGTACATCAGTCCGGCGTAGAGCACGCCCTTGTAGGGCTGTCCCTTTTCGGCCATGTGCCGCAGGATGGGCCGGATGGCCAGCTCGGCTGTTTCCTCGAACTTTTCGCGGGGCAGGATCGGGGCCGGGCTGTAGGCGCCCATGCCGCCGGTGTTCGGGCCGGTATCGCCCTCGCCCACGGCCTTGTGGTCCTGGGAGGAAGGCAGCACGGCGTAGTGCCGGCCGTCGCAGAAGGCCAGGAACGAGGCCTCCTCGCCCGCGAGGGTCTCCTCGACCACCACGCGGTCGCCCGCGGAGCCGAAGGACTTGCGGACCATCATGTCTTCCAGGGCCTCCACGGCCTCGTCCACGGTCCGGGCCACGACCACGCCCTTGCCCGCGGCCAGGCCGTCGGCCTTGATCACGATGGGCGCGCCCTTTTCGCGCACGAAGTCGCGGGCCAGCTCGAATTCGTCGAAGATGCGGAACGGGGCCGTGGGCACGCCGGATTCGCGCATCACGGTCTTGGAAAACGCCTTGGAGCCTTCCAGGTTGGCGGCGTAGGCATTGGGGCCGAAGCAGGGGATCTTCTCGCGGGCCAGGGCGTCGGCCAGGCCGAGCACCAGGGGCAGTTCCGGTCCGGCCACCACGAGGTCGATTTTCTTGTCCTTGGCAAAGGAGATCAGGGCGGGAATGTCGTCGTCCTTGATGGGCACGTTCACGCCCTCGGCGGCGGTGCCGCCGTTGCCCGGCGCGCAGTAGATCTCGCTGACGCGGGGACTTTGACGCAGCTTCCAGCAGATCGCGTGTTCGCGTCCGCCCGAGCCGACCACAAGTATCTTCATGGGCATCTCCGTGAGGTGTCTTTGGCAAAGGTGTAAGGGAAACGCCCCCGGAAGGCAAGACGAGCGCGGCTTGCGCCGGAAATGGCACCGGCGCGGCCGGATCAGGGGGCGACAGGGCCTTTGGCGGAACCCGCGCCCGGAGCGGGCGACGCGGCCTTGGCCTTGGCTGCGTCCACGGAGCAGGAATCCGTTTCCCAGACGTCCGCCACCACGGAGCGCAGCGCCACCAGCAGAGGATCGTCCGAGCGGGCGTGGGAATGGACGAGATAGGCCCGCAGGGGAATGGACTCGCGGGGCCAGCGGACCATGAGCCCGGCGGCCTCGGCGGTGCGGGCCTCGTCCTCGCGCACCAGGGAGATGCCCTTGCCCGCGCAGATCAGGTCGTTGACCACGCTCTCGTTGTCCGCCTCGATGGTCTTGGTCAAGGTCAGCTTGCGGCGTTTGAACATCTCCTCGCCGATCTGGTAGCAGGGGCAGTGCGGCGGGGTCCAGATCCAGGGCAGCCGCGCCAGCTCCTTCCAGTCCGCGTTCTCGATGCGTTCGCGCCAGGAGGCCGGGCCCATGATCAGCAGTCGGAAGGAACAGAGCGGCAGAAAGGAGAATTCCACGGGATCGACTTCGTTGAAGATGAATCCCGCGTCCAGGGTTCCGGCGCGCAGAGCTTCCATGATCCGGCCCGTGACGCTGGTGGAGAGGCTCAGCTCCACCTGGGGATGGCGCTCTTCCAGGAGGGCGGCCGTGCGGCTGACGCGCAGGAAGATGGAATCGGTGTTCAGGCCGAGGCGCAGGGTGCCGCGCACCTCGCGGCGCAGGCTCCGCGCCTTGAAGAGCAGGCTCCCGGCGGCGTCCAGGGCCTGGCGCGCGTGCTCCAGCAGCACCCCTCCCTCCGGGGTCAGCTGCATTCCCCTGGGGGTGCGCCGGAAGAGCGGCAGCCCCAGTTCTTCCTCCAAAGCCTTGACGTGCGCGCTCACGGACGGCTGGCTGATGAACAGCCGCTCAGAGGCGCGGGTCAGGTGCCCTTCCTCGGCCACGGTCACGAAGGTGCGCAGATGATAGAGTTCCACGCACCCTGCATACGATCATTCGGCGTGATGCACAATCGGATAATCCGAACCCCCGCTTCGGACAATGCGATTGGATCGTTGGGCGGACGCCGGGCTAGAGTGCGCTTGAAATCGGGGAACCGATGCAACCGCAACCTTGGGGGTCGAGATGAATGCGCGGGAATTCAGGGATCTGGGACTGTTCATCGTGGGCGTGGAGGATTCGGACCGTCTGACGCGGCTGCTGCTGCGGGGCTGGAGCCGGGCCGCGCAGGTGCGCGCGGGCAGGACCAAGGCTGTCTTCTGGGTGGCCATGTCCATTCTCTGCTCCATCGGCATCGGCCAATTGCACTAGCGGGGCAGGGACCGCTCCGGTCGCGGACCGGGACCGCGCCCGCTCCATCGGATAATCCGAACTCCGTGTTCGGAGATTGCGATTGGATGCGGCCGCCCCGGCGGCGCTAGAATCCGGACGTTGCTTGGAAAAAAATCACGAAGCATTCCAGGAGGAAACTGCATGACTCTGCGCACCGTTCGCAATCTGGGATTGTATCTCGTGCGGCCCGAGGGCGAGGACCACGCCCGCTGCATCGAGCCGCTGCTCTACGGCTGGGGCGAAGCGGGCCGATTCTGCGCCATGCAGCTCAAGACCGTGTTCTGGCTGGGCATGTCCGTCTTCGTCTCCGTGGGGCTCAGCCAGCTGCGCTAGGCCCGGCCCGCGGGGGCTATTCGCGGAATCGCGCCGGGCGAGGCCGTCCTGCACGGCCAGGGCGATGGCGTCTACTCCGTCCGTTTCGCAGGGGCTTTTTTCGCGGTTTTGCGTTTCGCCGCAGCCTGTTCCGCCATTTTTTCAGAATCCGGCGCGATCTCGCGCACTTCTCCGGCCTCGTCCGGATTTTCCGCATACATGCCGCGCAGCGGTCCAAGCTGCGCCCCTTCCCACATCTCGGCCACGCAGTGTCGCACGGCGCGGATCATGGGATCCTTTTCCCGCGCGAGCAGGTAGATGAAATAGGCCTGGACCTCGTGCGACTCGCCGGGCCAGACCGCCAGCCCGCCCAGGCGCGAAAGCGTTTCCACCTCGTCCTCGCGCAGCAGGGCCAGCCCCTTGCCCGCGCTCAGCAGCGAACGCACCACGGCCTCGCTGTCCGCCTCGATGATCTGCGCCGGGGTCAGGTTGTGGCCGTCGAAGATCTTGCGCACCAGCCGATGGTACGGGCAGTTGGCCGTGGTCCAGATCCAGGGCAGGGCGGCCAGGTCGGGCCAGTCCGCGTTCTGGAGGGCGTCGCGGAACTTTTCGTGCCCGGCCACGTAGAGCCGGAAGGTGAACAGCGGCATGGCCGCCAGTTCGGTGTAGCGCGGCGGGGTGAAGACGAAGCCCGCGTCCCAGTTGCCCGCGGCCACCTGCTCGGCGATGCGCGCGGAAGTGGAGTGCAGCAGGGTCACGGCCACGCGCGGGTGCTTTTCCATCATGCAGGAGAGCAGCGCGTTCAGCCGCAGGAAGTCCACGTCCGTGTTCAGGCCGAGCTTGAAGTTGCCCACCAGCTCGTCGCCCATGGCCCGCGCCAGGAAGACCAGCTCCCGCGCCGAGGCCAGGACCGCGTCGGCCTTGGGCTTGAGCGCGTCCCCTTCCCGCGTCAGCTCCATGCCTCTGGCCGTGCGCCGGAAGAGCTTGACCCCCAGTTCCTTTTCCAGGGCCTTGATGTGGGCGCTGACCGCGGGCTGGCTGACGAAGAGCCGTTCCGAGGCGCGGGTGAGGTGCTTTTCCTCGGCCACGGCCACAAAGGTGCGAAGCTGGTAGAGTTCCATGTCCCTCTCCTACGTTGTTTCCGGGACGGGTTCAATCGCTGCGGGGCGTTGCCACGGACGATCGGCGCGCGCGGAGGCCGCTTCGGCGTCCGGCAGCCGGGTTCTGCGCGAAGCGGGGATGATCAGCAAAACTGAAAATGCAATGCGTAAAAAAGTGATTGGATTTTTCGTCGTCGCGCGGGCAAATCGAAATCAAGAGAGCAACGCGGCATTTCGCCGCGACAAATATCGGAGGTAAAAAGCATGGAAATGGTCCGCTATCTTGTGAGCCCCGAAGGCTCCGGCCTGATCTGGCAGAGTGAGCGGTTCTCCAACCGTTTCTTCCAGTCCCGCGCGGCGGGAACCCTCAAGATCCTCTTCTGGGTGGGCGTGTCCGTGGCGGTTTTCGCCGGGCTGAGCCAGCTCCAGTAACCCCGCAAAAGAACGCCGCGGCCACCTGACGGGCCAAGGCGTCCTTTCTTATAAATCGGCCCCGGAACCTCTCGGTTCCGGGGCTGTCGCATTTCCGAAGTCTGAAGGCCGCTCTAGCGGAAGCGGGCCGCGGCGCGCTGGAAGCCCTCGGCGCTGCGCTCGATGATGGACTTGTCGCAGCAGAAGGCCAGGCGCATGAAGCCGGGCGTGCCGAAGCCCCGTCCGGGCACCGCCAGGATGCGCTCTTCCTGGAGCGCGGCGCAGAAGGCCACGTCGTCCCCGCCGGGAACGCGCGGGAAGAAGTAGAACGCGCCCTTGGGCGTGGCGTACTCGATGCCCGCCGCGTCCAGCACGGCGGCCATGGCCGCGCGCCGCTCGGCGTAGACGCCCGTGTCCACCTGGGAGCCCAGGGACCGGGCCATGAGCCGCTGGCCGATGGCCGGGGCGTTGACGAAGCCGAGGATGCGGTTGGTCAGCACGAGGCCGGCCATGAGTTCCTTCTTGCCCGGCATGTCCGGGTTCAGGGCCGCGTAGCCCACGCGCTCGCCCGCCAGGGCCAGGTTCTTGGAGAAGGAGCTGCACAGCACGGTGTACGGGTAGAGGCCCAGGGCCGGGGGAACCGCCGCGCCGTCGTAGGTCAGGAAGCGGTAAGGCTCGTCCAGGAGCAGGAAGATCGGGCGTTCGCGGCCGGCGGATTTGCGCGCCAGCAGGTCGGCCAGGGCCTGCATCTGCCCGGCGGTGTAGATCGCGCCCGTGGGGTTGTTCGGGGAGTTCACGAGCAGCACGCGGGTCTTGTCCGTGATGGCCGCTTCCAGGGCTTGCATGTCCGGGGAAAAGTCTTCGGGATGGGTGGCCACGGGCTTGAGCACGCCGCCGTGGTTCTCGGCGTAGAAGCCGTATTCCACGAAAAAGGGCGCGAGGCAGATGACTTCGTCGCCCGGCTCCAGCACGGCGCGGTAAAAGGCGTTGATGGCTCCTGCCGCGCCGCAGGTGATGATCAGATCATCGGCCGTGAGCGCCACTTCCTGCTCGCGCACGAGGTGGGCCGCCAAAGCCTCGCGGGCAAAGGGATAGCCCGCGTTGGGCATGTAGCCGAAGATCATGGGCTGATCGGCCTGCCCGGCCAGCTCGCGCACGGCTTCGACCATGACCGCGGGGGGAGCCAGGTCCGGGTTGCCCAGGCTGAAGTCGCAGACCGCGTCTTCGCCGAATTTGCGTTTGAGTTCGGTCCCGGCCTCGAACATTTTCCGAATCCAGGACGCCCGTTCCAGATACCCGCTGATCTGCGATGACAAGATGCTCATGAGCCTATCCGTCTCCTGTCGGTTGTGGTGTGAGCGGGCAGGATACGCAAAATCGCGGCCGGAAGGAAGCGTTCGAGAGGGGCCGGAGAAATATTGAATTTTACGTTCGGCGTTGCTATTGGAACAGGGGATTTTACTTTTGTATTCACGGTTCGCAACGCAACAAGGAGTATGAAACGATGAAGCGCATGTTGTCCTGTCTGCTGCTGTTCCTGTTCTGCATCGTCTGCGCGCTTCCCGCCCTCGCCGGGACCGAGGGCAAGAAGGCCGTGATGATCGTGACCTACAACGGGTTCGAGGATACCGAATACAAGGATACCCGGGCCAAGCTGGAGGACGCGGGCATCGTCGTGTCCGTGGCCGCGGCCGAGCTGGGCACGGCCAAGGGGCAGAACGGCAAGAAGGTCGAGGTGGACCTGACCCTGGCCGACGTGAACGTGGCCGACTTCGACGCCGTTGTCTTCATCGGCGGCAAGGGCTCGCGCACCCTGGTGGACAGGCCGGAGGCGCAGCGCATCGCCCGCGACGCCATGGACCGGGGCATGGTGCTCGGCGCGATCTGCTATTCGCCCGTGGCCTTGGCCAAGGCGGGCGTGCTCGAAGGGCGGCAGGCCACCGTGGCCGACGGCTGGTCCGGGCCGCAGATTCTCAAGGCCAACGGCTGCGACTACAAGAATTCCAGCGTGGTCGTGGACGGCAAGCTGGTTACGGCCAACGGCCCCAAGGCCGCCAAGAAGTTCGGCGCGGCTGTGGTCGAGGTTCTGGCCGCCGAGTAGTGGCCCCGAGGAGCGGGCCGCCGCGTGAAAAAGCAAAAGGCCGATGCGGGGACGATCCGCATCGGCCTTTCTTGCTGGCGAAATAAGGGATCAGAGCGTCTCGTCGCGAATGTCCGTGGTGGGGCCGTTGGTCTTGACGGATTCGATGCCAGTCTCCCGGGCGCCCGCGCTGGAATACATTTCGCTGGTGCCGATGACCTGGTGGTTGGCGGCCTTGAGGTTGAAGTAGGGCTGGCCCGCGGTGCTGTCCTTGCGGTCGTAGCGCTCGTCCAGGGGGCTGTTGGTCTGCACCGAGGCGATGCCGTTCTCTGCGGCGCTCTTAGTGGTGTACATCTCGCTGTTCAGGATGATCTCGTGGTTTCCGGCCTTGAGCAGAAAGTAGAACTGGTCGTTCTTGGATTTTTTCAGCACATAATATCCCGCCATGATTCCTCCGTTTGCTTTCGCGTCCGCCGCTGCGGCTTCCGCATGGACTATTCACGAATACTCCGTTCAAGGGGCGAGCGGTGTTATAATCTCGCATCGGCGAACCTTGTCCTTGCTTCGGCATTGCAGCCCCGCCAGTCGAAGCGGCCGCTGCAACCGCTGCCCGGTCATGTTTTGCCGCGCCCTGCCGCGTCGTCGGCAACGAAAAAGGGGGCCTTGCGGCCCCCTTGCGGTTTCGTTGCGGGATTGCGGTCCTGTTGGCGTCCGTTGACGATCCGTTGCGGTTCGCCCTGGTCCGCAGTCCTGTCGCGGTCTATTGCAGTTGGTTCTCGTGGTGCGCGCCGTAGTCCATCTTCACGGTATGGCAGACGCAGCCGCCGCCCGTGCCCATGGTTCCGGCCTCGCCCTGGAACTGGAGCGGCGGGATGTTGTCGCGGTCCGCGCCGTAGATGTTGCGCGCGGGGTAGATGGCATGGGGGCTGTTGTGGCAGCCCGCGCAGGCGATCACGCCCATGTCGTCGTGGCGGTTGCGGTAGAGCATGTCGCCGCCCTCGGTCCACTTGTTGAACGCGTCCAGGCCCGGATCGGTGAAGTTCACGTGGCAGTTCAGGCAGTCCGGCTCGTTCAGCCACGGGATGCGCGGCTTGATGTCGTCCGCGACCTCGTAGTTGCGGGGCTTGATCTGGCTGAGCAGCAGGTCGCGGCCCTTCTTGCCGTCCTGCGCGCGCAGCAGGGAGATGGCGTGATCCTCCATGGTTCCGTGGCAGTCCGTGCAGGTGGCGAAGTCCGCGTGGCGACCGCGCAGGCAGCGGGTCGGGCCGTCCTCGCGGTTCGGGTGGCAATAGGTGCAGGCCTCGGCTCCCCTGTCGGTCAGGTATTGCGCGTGCAGCCCGTGCAGGGCCGCGGGCAGGTTCAGCAGTTCGGGATTGCCCTTGGCACCGAGCACCGGGTCGGGGTGGCAGCTCTGGCAGAGCACGGGCTTTCCGGCCTTGGCCCGTTCCACGAGGTCGGTTCCGTTCATGCGGTCGTGCACGCTGATGACGTCGCGTCCGGTCGCGTCGGAGATGCCCGCGAGGCCGCCCACCTTCCAGGGGCCGCCGTGGCAGTTCTTGCAGCCCATTTCCGTGGAGGTCGGGGCCACGACGCGCGTCTCGGCCAGGAGCTTGCCCGAGGCGTCGTGGGCCTGGATGGTGAAGAGCGGGTAGGGATTGTAATCCATGTCGTCCGGATAGGGCACCACGGGAATCAGCTTGGCCTCGAACCAACCCGCCTCCTGTTCCAGCTTCATGTCGCCGTTCATGCCGTTGCCCGCGAGGCCCACGTTCTTTTCCAGGGGCGCGGGCAGGCCGAAGATGGCCTGGGCGTAGTCCCAGAACTCGGAGTGGGCCGAGGGGTTGGCGAATTCCGGCTGGGCGGCGTAGCTCAGGGTCACGCCCTCGGTGACCAGGGTCGGCGGATCGCCGCGCTTCACGAGCTGGGCGAAGATGTCGTTGGCCGGGGGCAGCAGCACCCAGTTGCGGTCCGAGTCGGAAATGCAGTGCATGCCCAGGTTGTTCCAGGCCAGGAGCACGTATTCGTCGTTCTTTTCCGGGATGTCCAGGGGCAGGTCCACTTCCTCGAAGACCTTGTTTTCCTCGCCCGTTCTTCCGTGCAGCCCTTCCACGATGTACGCGGCCAGGGCCTTGCGTTCGTCCAGGGTGCCCATGAAGGGCGGCATGTAGCGGTTGACCTTGCCCAGGCCGTCCAGCATGGCGTCCATGCCCGTGAGCGAGAATTTCGCCGTGCGCGGCAGAATGTCGTTCATGGGCCCGGCGATGGAATGGCAGCTGGCGCATTCCAGCTGGAAGAGGAATTCGCCCGCCGTCACGGGATCGGCCACGGGGTCGAGTCCTTCCGGAGCCCACTTGGCCCTGGCGATGGCTCCTGTATCGTTGATGCTCTCGACCTCCGTCCGGAGGATGGAGTTGGAGTAGATCTCGTTCCAGATCAGGTAGGGCTTGCGTCCGGCCTCGCGGATGAATTCGAAGGAACCCGCGAGCCCCAGGCCCAGGGCCAGGATGACGAAGGCGACCGGGAAGGACACGGAACGGGGCATGCGCACGGCCATGACCAGGCCGCTGAGGACCACCAGGGGCGAGAAGACCCAGAAATAGCGGAAGAACACGGACACCCGGTGCGACTTGGCCACGATCAGGGCGTGCTGCGGGTCGGGCATGGCCGCGACGTACCACCAGCCGGAAAGCAGGAAGAGCGCGAAGGGGGCCAGGGTCCAGAGCGCGCAGATGCGCACCATGCGCGTGCGCGCGGCCTCGTCCTTGATGCGGGTGGCCGTGAGGAAGCCGAAGAGGCCCGCGATCATGAAGGCCAGGAAGCTGCGGAAGAAGAGCGACGGCCAGAACGAGGGGTTGAAGAAGCCGTCCCAGAAGCTTTCGGTCTGGGTCCAGTCTCCCGGAGTGAGCATGTAGCCGATGATGCCGTTGACCAGGAAGAGCGAGAGCCAGGCAAAGGCGAAGTAGAGCCAGCCCACGGCCATGTGCTGGCTCCGGTTGAGCCGCTTCCAGCCGTAGAAATAGACGAGCAGGGCCACGATCTCGCCCAGGAAGCAGACCCACTCCGAGGCCCAGCCGAAGACGAAATGGTGGATCAGGGTGATGGTCGCCTGGGGCGAGAGCAGGGCGATGGTGAACCAGATGCCCACGCCCGTGACCCCGCCGAAGACCATGGTCAGCAGGAGGAAGAATTTGGAGTGCTTCTTGACGTATTCAAGGATGTCCGGGGAGTCGTGACGATAGGCGTAGCGCTCCGTGAGCACCAGGAAGAGGCCGCCGCCCACGGCGAACTGGGCCACGTAGACGTGCACCGTGGCGATGAGCGCGATCCAGAAGCCCCCGCCCAGGGTCGTCAGTTGCCAGATGGGATATTCCATTACGCGTCTCCTTCAACGTTCTCGGGTCGGACGTAGATCCGGATCATCCAGACCACGCAGGGCAGGCCCACGGCCAGGAAGAAGAGGAAGAGCATCAGCGTGGAATACTCTCCTGTGACGGGCAGGTCCGAGGAATCGAACCAGGGGGCGAGGTAGAAGGCCCGCAGCAGGTGCCGGGTCACGGCCATGAAGACCACCGTGGCGACAGTGAGCCCCGCCGCCAGCAGCGGCTTTCTGCGCAGTCCGGCCCAAAGCAGGCCGACGGCCCCGGCCAGCGCGGCCAGAAGCAGGGCCGAGGCCATGGTGTCGCCGCCCATGAACTTGAGCAGGATGGGCCGGGGCAGGGACATCAGGAACCACGCGCCCACGACGATATTGAGCATGGTCGCGCGGGCGAACCACTTCATCCCGGCGGCGGTCCTGTCGGCGTCCTTGGCGAAGTGGCCCATGAGCGCCACGAAAAGCCCGCCCACGGCCAGGGAGGCGACCATGAAGTGCAGGTAGCGGGGCGCGAGGGCCGGGTCGTCCAGGTTCAGGAAGGACGCGCCCTCCAGCTTGAAATAGTCGAGCCACTTCTCGGGCCGCAGCATCAGGGTCACGTTGTTGGAGAACATGAACCCGATCCAGAGCATCATGCAGAGGCTGGCGAGCAGCAGCACGGAGCGGGCTCCGCCGAGGGCGTCGTACTTGAAATCATAGATGTACAGGCCGTAGTAGGCGGCGAGCAGCAGGCCGATGACCGCCAGCCAGTAGCCGGCCATGAGCACCGAGCTGGTGTAGTCGAACTGGCCGTAGACCACCTGGAGGAAGAGCAGCGGAGCCACTCCCAGGTTGATGGTCAGGGCCAGGATCGTGGGCATGCGCTTGGAGAGCGTCCGGGAGAGGCCGCTTCCGGAGGCGCCAAAGTGTCCGGCGAGGCTGATGGCCGCGCAGCCCACGGCCACGTTCATGAACAGGATGTGGATCACGAAGGTGGCCACGAGCAGAACGTCGAACCACGGTCCGGGGATGGGGATCGGGTCCACCACGGGTATCAGCGTTGTCGGGTCCATTCCGTTCACTCCTTGCGTTTCAGGGATTCCGTATTCCCGCCTGCATATCGCAGCCGTCTTTTGCTGGCAACTGCTGAAAGCGATATTCTTGATAAATCCCTACCTGATAGGCCGGAAAATAACGCCCGCTTGCCTTTTCGGGCGGGCAGGGTACTCTCGGCGGATCAAGCGGCAGGGAGCCGAACGAGGTGCGGAAGTGAGCGAGATGGTTTTGTTGGCGGACCTGGGCAATACGAACGTGAAATTTCGGGCGGCGGACAAGGAGCGGCTCCTGGGCGAACGGAGCTGCGCCGCGCCCACGCGCGAGCCGGAAGCCTGGCTGGGCGCGGCCCGGAAAGCCCTCGCGGATGCGGGCGCGACGGCCGCGCGGCTGGTGGCGGCGTCCGTGGTGCCGGGACGCGTGGCCGACCTGCGCTGCGTGGCGGGGCTGCTGGGGCTGGACTGCCTGCTGGTGCCGCGCGAACTGCCCCTGGACATCGAAAACCGCTACGCGCGGCCCGACGAGGTCGGCGCGGACAGGCTCGCCGTGGCCTTTGCCGCCCGGCGCACCTGCGATGCCGAGCGCATCATCGTGCTCGATTTCGGCACGGCCACGACCTTCGACTGCGTGCGCGGGGGGGCCTACCTGGGCGGGCTGATCTGTCCGGGCGTGCGCTCGTCCATCCGCTCCTTCACCGAGGACACGGCCCAGCTTCCCAGCCCCAGCCTGGAGGTCGATCCCACGGGGCTGCGCATCGGCGTGAGCACCATGGACAGCCTGAACCAGGGCGTGGTCTACGGCTTCGCGGCCATGGTCGAAGGGCTGGTGGCCCGGCTGGAGCGGCCCCTGGGCGGCCCGGCCAGGGTGCTGGCCACGGGCGGCTACGCCGAGATCATCGCGCCTGTCTGCCCGGCCATCCACGAAGTCCGGGGCGATCTGGTCCTGGAGGGCTTGCGTCTGGCCGCGTACGACCGCGCCTGATGCGGGCTCATTCCTTGACGGCGGGGCAGGCCTCGCCCAGCCAGCGGCGCTGGATGCCGTCCAGGAGGCCGTCGGCCCGCGACTCGCGGATGAAGTCGTTGAGCGCTTCGAGGATTTCCGGGTGGTCCTTGCGGATCATCACCGAAAGCTCGAATTCGTAGAGCGGGGGGCCCACCGCACGCAGCCGGAGCGGGTTGAGCCCGTATCTGTACATGGAATAGGGCAGGACGTGCCTGTTGGCCACGATGGCCCGCACGCGTCCGTCGAGCAGGAGCTGGTAGAGCTGGCGGTCCGTTTCCACCCCGATGCTCGCAATGGCTCCGGAGCGCAGCAGGGGATCCAGGAGGCCGTAGCCGAATCCCCGGATGACGCCCATGGGCACGCCGCGCAGGTCTTCGGGGCGTTCGTAGCGGAGCGGGTCGTCCTTGAGGGTGTAGATGGAATCCGCCGTGGTCCAGAGCGGCAGGGAGAAGTCGAATCCGCCGGTGACGAGTCCCCCGAAAAAAGGGCTGTGCAGGGCGAAGGCCACGGGCTGCTTCCGGGCCAGCCAGTCGTTGGCGCGCACCCTCGGCAGGCGCACGCGCTGCATCGCATATTGCGGATATTTCTTTTCAAAGGCGTCGAGCAGGTCCACGAGCATTCCGTGCCCGCCGTATTCCGTGGAGGTCTTGCCCGCGTTGCCGGAGAAGAACGGCATGTAGCTGGTGGTCGGGAAAAGCATCACGTACTCGTCTGGGGAGCCGCCCGGCTCCAGGGCCGCGGCTTGCGGCGGGAATGCCAGGAGCAGGCCTGCCAGGGCGAGGAGAAACGCCAGTTTCGAGAGATGCATCGGTCGTTTCTATTCGACATGGCCGCATTTGGAAAGAGGCGGCATGCGTGCGGCGCGCAAAAAAAAAAAATCGCATCAATCCCCTTGCAGCGGTTTGAGGGCCTGAAGGAAATGGGTTACTCTCGCCGCGACACAAACGCACAGAACCTTTTCAAGGAGAAAATTATGACTACCATTTCCGCCGTCTGGGCGAGAGAAATTCTGGATTCCCGAGGCAATCCCACCGTCGAGGTCGAGGTCGTCTACGAATCCGGCGCTTCCGGCCGCGCCGCCGTTCCTTCCGGAGCCTCCACCGGCTCGCGCGAGGCGCTGGAGCTGCGCGACGGTGACAAGAAACGCTACGGCGGCAAGGGCGTGACCAAGGCCGTGCAGAACGTGCAGGACGAGCTTTCCAGCATCGCCGTGGGCATGGACGGCCTGCGCCAGGTCACCCTGGACAACGAGATGATCGAGTTCGACGGCACCGAGAACAAGGGCCGCATGGGCGCCAACGCCATCCTCGGCGTGTCCATGGCCAACGCCCGCGCCGCCGCGGGCTTCCTGGGCCTGCCGCTGTACCAGTACCTCGGCGGGGTCAACGCCAAGCTCCTGCCCGTGCCCATGATGAACATCATCAACGGCGGCGAGCACGCGCCCAACAACCTGGACATCCAGGAGTTCATGATCATGCCGCTCGGCGCGGAAACCTTTGCCGACGCCCTGCGCATGGGCGCGGAGACCTTCCACGCGCTCAAGGCCATCCTGGCCAAGGACGGCCACGTCACCAGCGTCGGGGACGAGGGCGGCTTCGCCCCGAACCTGAAGTCCCACGCCGAAGCCTTCGAGTACATCATCCGGGCCATCGAGGCCGCCGGATACGCTCCGGGCCGCGAGATCGCCCTGGCCATCGACGCGGCGGCCAGCGAGTTCTACGACGAGAAGAAGGGCAAGTACGTCTTGGCGGGCGAGGGCAAGGAGCTGACCTCCGAGGAACTCATCGACTTCTACGCCGACCTCGTGGACCGCTTTCCCCTGGTTTCCATCGAGGACGGCCTGGCCGAGGGCGACTGGGACGGCTGGGAGCTGCTGACCGCGCGCCTGGGCGAGCGCATCCAGCTCGTGGGCGACGACATCTTCGTGACCAACCCGGACATCCTGGCCGAGGGCATCGACCGGGGCGTGGCCAACTCCATCCTCATCAAGCTGAACCAGATCGGCACCCTCACCGAAACCCTGGACACCATCGAGCTGGCCAAGCAGGCCGGATACACCACAGTGGTTTCCCACCGTTCCGGCGAGACCGAGGACGCCTTCATCGCGGACCTGGCCGTGGCCGTGAACGCCGGGCAGATCAAGACCGGCTCGCTCTGCCGCTCGGACAGGCTGGCCAAGTACAACCAGCTCCTGCGCATCGAGGAGGAGCTGGAAGAGGACGGCATCTACTACGGCCCGATCCTGGCGGAATCCTGGTTCGGCGAGGAATAAAAGACAACGACACCTGCGGGGGCGCCGTCACGGCGTCCCCGCTTTTCTTTTCAGGGGATGAGCATGACGACGATTCTTGACGGCAAGAAGACCTCCGCCACGATCCGCGCGGAAGTGGCGGCCGAGGTGGCTGAACTCACGGCGCAGCAGGGCCGCGCGCCCGGACTGACCGTGATCCTCGTGGGCGAGGATCCCGGCTCCCAGGTCTACGTGCGCAACAAGGAACGCGCCTGCGCCGAGGCCGGGATCGTCTCCGTGGCCCACAGACTGCCCGCGTCCACGACCCAGGCCGAGCTGGAGGCGCTCGTCGATGCGCTGAACGCGGACGATTCCGTGGACGGCATCCTGCTTCAGCTGCCCCTGCCCCAGGGGCTGGACTCGCAGAAGCTGCTGGACCGCATCGATCCGGACAAGGACGTGGACGGCTTCCATCCCGTGAGCGTGGGGCGGCTGGCCCTGGGCCTGCCGGGCTTCCGCTCCTGCACGCCCGCGGGCGTGATCGAGCTGCTGGACCGCCACGGCATCGACCCGTCCGGAAAGAGGGCGGTCATCGTGGGCCGCTCCAACATCGTGGGCAAGCCCCTGGCCCTGCTCCTGATGCAGGGCTGGAAGGGCGGCAACGCCACGGTCACGGTCTGCCACACGCGCACCCCGGACCTGAAGAAGGAATGCCTGGACGCGGACATCCTCGTGGCGGCCGTGGGGCGGCCCCGGATGATCAGCGGGGACATGGTCCGCGAGGGCGCCGTGGTGGTGGACGTGGGCATCAACCGCACCGAGGAGGGCCTCTGCGGGGACGTGGACTTCGAGTCCGCAAAGGAAAAGGCCGCGGCCATCACGCCCGTGCCCGGCGGGGTCGGACCCATGACCATCGCCATGCTCCTGAAGAACACCCTGCGGGCCTACAAGCTCCACCAGGGCCTGGAAGCCTGGTAGGCGGCGCGGATGCCGATCCACGAGGGCCTGTTTCGCTTCAGCCTGCTGCTGCTCTTCGTGCCCGTGCTGCTGGGCGCGGGCTTCGGGTTTTTCCTGACCTGGAACGGCCTGCGCCGCCGCGCAGAGCTGCGCTCCTGGCCCAGCGTGGAGATCCGCGTGCTCTCCAGCGAGGTGGAGAGCACCGAGTACCGCAGTTGGTATTTCACCCGGACCCGGTCCTGGGATTTCATCATCGATTTCGAATACGACTATGCGGGGCGGGACTACCGTTCCCGGGTGCGCCTGGAGGCGGACGTTCCGGGCGGGGGCGAGCCCGATCCGCAGGTGCTGGAAAACGCCATCGCCCAGGCGCGCAGGCGTCTATTGGAAAAACTGGTCATGGTCAGGGTCAACCCGGACAATCCGTCCGAGACGGCCTGGATCAGCGAACCGGCGGGCCGGGCACAGCTGCGTCTGGCGGTTTTCGCCGCTGCCGCGCTCTGTTCCCTGGCCGTGCTGTTCTCGATATTCACGAGCTGAGGAGGCATGATGGGCAAGATTCTGGTCACCGGGGCCACGGGCAACGTGGGCGGCGCTGCGCTGCGGGCGCTGTTGGACAAAGGCGCGGACGTGGCCGCCGCCGTGCATGATCCCGCCAAGGCCGAAGCGCTGCGGAAGGCAGGGGCCGAAACGCGGCTCATGGACCTGGCCGACCCGGACAGCGTGGCCAAGGCCCTGGAGGGCGTGGAGCGGCTGTTCTTCCTCCTGCCGCTGCATCAGGAAATGCGCCGCTGGGGGGCCGAGCTGCTGCGCTGCGCGCGCGAGGCGGGCGTGTCCCTGATCGTGCGCTCCTCCGGCATGGGCGCGGACCTGAGCGCCCACTACCAGCTCGGCAAGCTCCACGGCGGGGTGGACGCCGAGATCGAGGCTTCGGGCGTGCCGCACGTGATTTTGCGGCCCTGCACCTTCATGCAGAACTATCTGCACCTTGCTCCGCTGCTCAAGGAGACCGGCGTGCTGCCCGTGCCCGAAGGCAAGGGGCGCAGCAGCTTCGTGGACGCCCGCGACGTGGGCGCGTGCGCTGCCGAGGCCCTGCTCCGGCCCGACGATTTCGCGGGCACGGTCACGGTGGTCACCGGGCCGGAAGCCCTGGACAACTACCAGGTCGCGCAGATCCTTTCCGGCGCGAGCGGGCGCGAGATCGCCTACCGCGAAGGGGACATCGAGGAAATGGGCATGTTCCTGGAAGGGGCGGGCTTGCCGGAGTGGAACGTGCACATGATCCTCAGCGTGCACCGCTACGCCCGCAACGGCTACACTTCCTTCGTGACCAAAGCCGTGGAGCACATGCTCGGCCGCCCGGCCACGAGTTTCGCGGACTTTGCGCAGGAGCACGCCGCCGTCTGGAAGTAGGGCTGCAAGAACGTGCAATACGCAGGCCCGGCTTTGGGGCAGAGAGGTTCGGTCAAGCGGCGATGCTTGATCGAACCTTTTGCCGAGGAGCCGGACCATGACGAAGAATTCTGATTTGGCCGCCTGTCTCGCCGCCGGGATGGTGGCGCGCTGCGACGGCACGAGCGCGAACGTGGAATCCCTGCCCTGGAACGCGCATCCCGCGTTTCCGGGCGTGGAGCTGAAGCATCTGGTCACGGGAGCGGACACGGACGGCGGCACCAGCCTGCATCTGGTGCGCATCGCGCCCGGCTGCGCCATCGGCTCGCACGCGCACGACCCGCAATGGGAGGTGCACGAGGTGCTGGCCGGGAGCGGGGCCTGCGTCATGGACGGCCGGGAAGTGGTTTATGCGCCCGGCGTGGCGCGGGTCTTGCCGCCCCGGCTGCCCCACGAGGTCCGGGCCGGGACCGAGGGGCTGCGGATGCTGGCGGTGTTTTCCCCGGCGCTGCTCTGACCCCGCGAGGGGAGCCGGGCGGACGCCTCGTGAGCGGATGCGGGCCGTTTCGGTTTGAACATGGGGACTGCATGGGCGATGCTTCCTGCCGCACGGGCGGCATGCGTTTTCTGCTCGCGCCGGGAATGCCCGGCCTGGAGGTGGTGCGCCTTGCGGGCGCGCCGCGCTCCGGCGGCGTGGGGCTGCATGCGCACGATTCCCTCATCGTCGCGGCGGTGCATGCGGGCGCGCGGCGCTTGCGTCTGGCCGTTCCCGGTTCCCCCTCCTTGAGCGTGGAGCATGTGGCCGGGCCGGGCCGCTGCTGCGTGATCGATCCCGGCCGGATGCACGTCTGCTCATGGGACGCGGGAAGCGCGGCTGATTGTCTTTGCATCAAGCCTATTCTTCTGAAATCATATGGGATTGATTTTGCCGGCGGCGTTTCGGATCCCGTGCCCGTGCCTGTGTCCGGGGACGCCCGTCTGCATGCGGCGGTGCGCGCCTGCGCCGAGGCCTGCGAATCCCGGCCGGAACGGGTCGCGGAGCTGCTGCGCGACGTGCTGCGCCTTTTGGAGGAGCTGCGTCTTTTGGGCGGGCTGGCCCGGCCGTCGCGGGCCGCCGAAGAGATGCCGCCGGATTCCTCCGCGAAATCGCTGGACCGGGCGCGCGCTCTGCTGGAGCGGGACATCGAGGAGTCGGACGGCCCGGCGCGCTGCGCGGAACTGGCCCGCGCCGTGGGGCTTTCGCCTTGGGCGCTCAGCCGGGGCTTTGCCCGCGCATTCGGCGCGCCGCCCCGCGACTACGCCCTGGACCTGCGCGTGCGGGCCGCCAAGAAACGGCTTGCCCAGGGCGATTCTCCGGCGTATGTGGCTTTGGAGACGGGATTTTTCGACCAAAGTCACCTTACCCGGCGCTTTCGCGCCCTGGTCGGCCTGACGCCCGGCCAGTACGCGGCAGCCTTTGGCCCGCCCTCCGATCCGGACGACGAATAAGCCCGGACAGGCGGGGCAGGGCGCACCGCAACCGGAGTTCGCCTTGACCCGTTCCGAACGCGCGACCCTGGCGGCGACCCTGTTCGCCACGGTCTGCGCCATCGCCACCCTCTACGCCCCCCAGCCGCTGCTGCCCGTGCTGGCTCTGGAATTCGGCCTGGGCAAGGCCGCCGCGTCCCTGGCCGTGACCATGACCCTGCTGCCCCTGGCCTTCGCGCCCGTGGCCTACGGCCTGATGCTGGAATCCCTGCCTGCGGCGCGGCTCGCGCGCTGGGCCGTGCTGGTGGTGGCCCTGGGCCACGCCGGGGTCTATCTGGCCCCGACCTGGGAGCTGGTCCTGGCCGCGCGGCTCGTGCAGGGGCTGGCCATTCCCGCGGCCCTGACCTCGGTGATGACCCTGCTCGCCAGCAAATGCGCGCCGGAGCGCATGCGCCGGGTCATGTCCTGGTACATCGCCACCACCATCGTGGGCGGCTTTTCGGGCCGCTTCTTTTCCGGACTCATGGCCGAGGCCTGGGGCTGGCGCGCGCCTTTCGCCGTGCTGGGCGTGCTGCTTTTGGCCGCGTTTCTGCTGCTCGGCAGGCTGGGCGGCGCGGATTCGCCCGGCTACGAGCGCCCGCGCGCCGCGCACGTTCGCGCGGCCCTGGCGCGGCCTTTGTTCCTGCGCGCCTATTCCATGATTTTCTGCTGCTTCTTTACCTTCACGGCCACGCTCAACTATCTGCCCTTCCGGCTGGCCGAGCTGGAAGGGGGCGTCTCCCCCGGCCGCGCCGGAACCATGTATCTCGGCTACCTCGTGGGCGTGGCCACCTGCCTGGCCTCGCCGCGCATCGTCTCCTGGCTCGGCGGCGAGGGCCGGGCCTTTCTGGCCGGGCTGGCCCTGTTCGGAGCGTCCGTCGCGGCCTGTCTCGCGCCCGACATCAGGGTCGTTTTCGCGGCGCTGTTCCCCTTCTGCGCGGGCTTCTTCCTGATCCAGACCGTCGGCCCCGCATTCGTGAACGCGCGGGCAGACGAGCACAAGGGCGTGGTCAACGGGCTCTACATCGCCTTCTACTACGCGGGCGGGACGCTCGGCTCCTTTGTCCCCGGCCTGATCTACAACGCCTTGGGCTGGAACGTGTTCATCGGCTGCCTGCTGGCCGTGCTCGGCGTCGCTGTTTTTCTCGCCGCCGGGCTTTGCAGGAATTCCTGATTGCGCTAAGGTCGTTGCCGATTCCCGCGTAGCGGAACGCGGGCGCAGTCAGCGCCGCGCATGGCGCGCTTTCCGGGAGGGCATCCCCAGGACGGTTCCTGTCGGTCGGGAGCCGCTCCGCCGCCGTTCGGGTCAATCCAGGGGGAACGGCGGCCACAGGGAGGATGCCGGACGGATTCCGTTGCGGACGCATCGGGAGCTTCTCATTGCATTTCCGGCGCTTCGGGCGTATTCCCATCCGGCCCGCCGGGCAAGGAGGAGCGATGCTGCGCGGTCTGGTCTATTCCGTGATATCCGCCATGGCTTTCGGGTTTCTGCCCATTTTCGGCAGGCTCGGCTACGACTGCGAAATGGGCGTCTTCGAGATGCTCCAATACCGTTTTTTCTTTGCGGCGCTGATGCTGCTGGTCTGGTTGCTGCTGACCCGGCCCGCCACGCTCAAGCCCGGCCCGCGCACCCTGGCCAAGGCCGCCGTGCTCGGTCTGATCTTCTACCCGATCCAGTCCTGGTGCTTCATCAGCGCGGTGCGCACCGTGCCCGCGGCCGTGCCCACCCTGATCCTGTACTTCTATCCGGTCATGGTCACGCTGCTCTGCGCCGTGATCTACCGCCAGCCCATCACCCGTTCCACCGTGCTTTCGCTCGTGCTCGTGACCCTGGGCTGCTGCCTCGTGTTCTACGAGGCTTTCCTCATGCGCCTGGACGCCACCGGGCTTCTGCTCTCCGTGGCCGCCATGGTCATCTTCTCGCTCTACCTCACGGCGGTGCAGTATGCGCTCAAGGGCGAGAATCCCCTGCCCCTGACGTTTTACCTGATTCTCTTCGCGGGCAGTGTGCATTCCGTGCTCGCGGGCGGTCCCACCACCATCCTGCGCCTCTCGCCCCACTGCCTCGGCGTGGCCGCCGGGTTCGGCCTCGTCTGCACCATCATCGCCGTGATTTTCCTCTACAAGGCCGTGGAACTCATCGGCAGTCCCTACACCTCCATCTTTTCCACGGTGGAGCCCGTGACCGCCGTGCTCGCCTCCTGGCTGATCCTCGACGAACCCATCCTGCCCGTCAGCGTGGTCGGCATGGTCCTCGTCATCGCGGGCATCGTCCTGCCCAACCTGCACCTGCTGCGCATCCGGCCCGAAGTCCAGTCCTGAGCGGACGGCGGATGCGGACCCGCAAGCGACGGGATCCCGCAGCGTGGCCGGGCGGCAATATTTTCCGGATCGATTCTTGCAGATTCCCTCAAGAAAAGAACATCTTACTTGAGGGAAACACATGAACGTCTCAGCCGGTTCTGGTGCGGCGTTTTTCGAGGCGCCGAAATCCCTGCAACGAACCTCGTCCGGCCGGGAGAGGTTCGAAGGTCTGGTCACGCGCAACATCGATGCGCAGGAAGAGGAGAAGCGGCAACAGGGTTCCGCCGGGATCGCCTTTCCCAACAAGCTGACGGGCCGGGAACGGCAGGAAGTCGCTCAGCTCAAGAGCCAGGCCATGGAGATCGCCGCACGGGCAACGGACGGTCTCACGCCCGGACAGTTGTCGCAGATCAAGTCCATCGAGCAGAAGATACGCGATCTCGGCGGGATGGCGATGTCCGAAAGCCTGACCGAAGCCGCGAAGCAGACGGCGGAACAGAGCAGGGCCGAGCAGCGGGCGGCGGATGTGTGCGAGGCACAGACCCGGGAGCAAACCGAAGCATTTCAGACGGCGGACGGCGGACGGCTCGACCTCGACAGCCATCCCGGCATGGCCATGCTACAGCAGAAGGCGCTGGTGACCGCCATCAGATGTATGCCGAAGTCCTTGGGCGCCATGGGCGGAATCGGCTAGGGCGACTTCCGTCGCGAACCGGTCCGGGCCTCGGCGTTCCGGGCCGCTCCCCGGGCGCGGCCTGACCGCGCATCCGGGATTTGCGCGTTCCCGCGTTCCTGGAGTACGGTTCTCCGAACCACACGGGGGGGAAATGATCGAGGTGCAACGCGCAACGCCCGGCGACTTCCTGGAGATCGCCGCCCTGGACAGGACGGCCTGGAAAGGCAACCGCAACAACGCCTTCATCCCGGACGGGGAGCATGTCTGGCGGCTCTGGGCCGAGCACGCCCTGACCTTCACGGCCCGGAGCGCGGGAAGGCTCCTGGGGGCCATCGTGGCCTTTCCCTGCCTGGACGGGCGCTTCTGCGTGCACAAGGTCATGGTGGAGCCTGCGGAACGCGGCCAGGGCGTGGGGAGCCGACTGTTCGAGCGGCTTCTCAAGGAGCTGGACGCGCGGGCCGAGGACGCCTTCCTGACCGTGGACCCGGAAAACAAGGCCGCGCTGGCGCTCTACGCCAAGTGGGGCTTTGACGAGCGGAGCTTCGTGCCCGGATTCTACCGGGCCGAGGAGGACAGGTACGTGCTGCTGCGCCGGGCGCGGTTTTAGGTCTTCCTATTCCAGCATCAGGGTCAGCCCGGTGAGCGTGGCGGCCTCCGCGCCGACAACGCCCGCAAAAGAGCGGAGCAGGCCGGGGGCGTGCGAGGCGTAGGCCGAGTCGTCGTCGGCGAGGTCGCGCGCGGCCTGGCGCTGCCCGCGGTCGCAGCCGTAGAGATACAGCCCCGTGAGCGAGGCCGCGAAGAAGAAATTGGCCCAGGCCATGCCGAACATGGCCGGGAACACGGTGCGGGCCATGCCGTGCGCGGTTTCCGGTCCGTAGACGCGATCCAGCAGTTCCGGTCCCAGCATGCCGCCCGCGCTCAGCGCGCAGAAGAACGACCAGGCCATGTCCTTGGCCTGGCGCAGTTGCAGGAGGCCGTGCAGCTTGCGCCATTGGCGCGTTTCGGGCGTGTCCGGCGCGTCGTCCTGCGGCCCCAGGCCCGCCAGGCGCTGGATGCGGACCTGCTCCATGAGATGGTCGTGGGCGCGTTTTTCGGTCCAGCCTTCGGATGCCCAGCCCAGCTTGCGGCAGATGTTGATTTCGCCGTGGTGATAGAAAACCGCCATGAGCTTGTCCGGCTCCGGGTCGTGGGGGTGCCTGCGGACTTCGCGGTAGGCGACGTGCGGCAGGAAGGAGCGGATCCACTGGCCTCCCTGCTCGCGCAGCAGGGCGCGCAGATGCTCGTAGGCCTTGCGCGCTGTCCAGCCTTGCGAGGCCCGGCCCACCATCTCGCAGATCTTCAGGCCGCCGCGCTTGTAGTAGATGGCGAAGCAGGCGTCGGCCGCATCCGCGAACGCGCCGGAAGCGGCTTGTCCCAGCCCGCCTTCCGCGCACAGAGGGTGGTTGACCTGCCCGCCGCCCGCCAGGGCGCAGGCCGCCACATAGGGATAGTCCGTCTTGACCCAGTTGCCCATGCTGCCTCCCGCGCTCCGCAGGGCGCGAAACGAGATTCCCGCAGGACGCGGAAAAGCCGCGCCGCAGAAAAGGGAAGGCCGGGCTTGCGGGAGCGGGAAGGGGAGGACGAGGTTCGCGGAAACGTACTCCGGGATCCTGAAATATCGGTCCATGCCGCGCGCAAAAGCCGTTGGTGGAAGCGGGTACTCCCTTCGTAGCGCAAGTCGGGCGGTCTGGGCAACGCCGGAATCGAAAAAATAAAGGAAGGTGCTTCGCGGCCGGAATGATGTAGGAAAACCTGCGACAGCGGGAATGGGGAGGGTGCTGCCCGCGCCTATTTGTCGGCGGTCAGGGCCAGGGCCAGGATGATCGCCGCCAGGACCAGCAGCACCAGGACCACCACGAGGCAGAAGCCCTGGGACGAGGAGACGCCTGTTCGGAGCGCACGTTCCGGGGCAGGGGCGGAGCCGCGTCCGGACCGTGGGCGTGCGGCAATGTATCGATAGGCGTCGGTCATGGTCGTGAGTATCCCGGCGAACAAAGTTGCGCAAGTATCCATCATCTGAATCCTTGTGACCAAGATTTGCAAGAAGGCGCGGCTGGTTGCGCAAAGTTGCAATCCTGTCTTGCCATCCTTCCGGGAATGATTACCATCGCGGGATGAACAAACCAGCCCGCAACGGAACCGACCGTCCCTGCATCCATATAGAAGGTGCCCGCCACCACAACCTCAAGGATCTGAACCTGGACATTCCCAGGGATCAGCTCGTGGTGGTCTGCGGGCCGTCCGGCTCCGGCAAGTCCACCCTGGCCTTCGACATCGTCTACGCCGAGGGGCAGCGCCGCTACGTGGAGTCCCTTTCGGCCTACGCCCGCCAGTTCCTGCCGCAGATGGACAAGCCCCTGGTGGACAAGGTCGAGGGCCTTTCCCCGGCCATCAGCCTGGAGCAGCAGACCGCCACGCGCAACCCGCGCTCCACCGTGGGCACGGTCACCGAGGTCTACGACTTCCTGCGCGTGTTCTTCGCGCGGCTCGGCCGATTCCATTGCCCCAAGTGCGGCAAGCCCATCCAGGCCCAGACCCAGGACGAGATCGTGGAGGACATCCTGGCCCTGTCGGAGGGTACGAAGTTCTTGCTGCTCGCGCCGCTGGTGGACCACCAGAAGGGCACGCACAAGGATCTTTTCGCCAAGCTCAAGAAAGAAGGCTTTGCGCGCGTGCGCGTCAACGGCGAGGTGCTGGCCCTGGACGACGCGCCGGAGCTGGAGAAGAACAAGAAGCACAGCATCGAGCTGGTGGTGGACCGTCTGGTGGTCAAGCCCGGCCTGCGCACGCGCCTGGGCGATTCCGTGGAGCTGGCGCTCTCCAAGGGCAACGAATCCCTGGTCGTGGCCGTGGTGGGCGGGCCGGAAGGCGTGGAACCCGGCGAGCGGCTCGTCTCGACCCTGTCCACCTGCCCGGAGTGCAAGATTTCCCTGCCCCGGCTCTCGCCGCAGCTCTTTTCCTTCAACAGCCCGCAGGGCGCGTGCCCGGCCTGCTCCGGCATCGGCTCCGTGGATTATTTCGAACCGGACCTGCTGGCCCCGAACAAGGGGCTTTCCCTGAACAAGGGCGCGATCATCCCCTGGAAGAATCAGCGCCTCTTCGCCAAGCAGGCGGGCGAGCTGAAAGAGGTCGGCCTGCGGTACGGGTTCGATCTGGACACGCCCCTGGCCGAATTCTCGTCCGAAGCCTGGCGGGCCGTGTTTCACGGCGACGCGGAAACGGGCTGGGAAGGGGTCATTCCCAAGCTGGACCTGGGCCAGCAGATGGGGCCGATCTGGCGGGACGAGCTGGCCCGCTTCCGGCAGACGCGGCCCTGCCCCGTCTGCGAGGGCGCGCGCCTGCGGCCCGAAGTGCTGGCCGTGCGCGTGCGCGGCGGGGACGGAACCGGGAACGATCCCGGTCTGAACGTCTTCGAGTTCGTGTCCATGTCCATCGCCCGCGCCCTGGACTGGCTCAAGGAGCTTTCCTTCAGCGGCCACGAAAACCTCATCGCCGAGCCGCTGCTCAAGGAGCTGATCCATCGCCTGGGCTTCATGGTCAACGTGGGCCTGGACTACATTTCCCTGGGCCGGAACATGTCCACGCTCTCCGGCGGCGAGGCCCAGCGCATCCGGCTGGCCTCCCAGCTCGGCTCCGGCCTCGTGGGCGTGACCTACGTGCTCGACGAGCCTTCCATCGGTCTGCACCCGCGCGACAACGAGCGGCTCCTGGCCACCCTGCGCAGCCTCCAGGGGCGCGGCAACACCGTGCTCGTGGTCGAGCACGACGAGGAAACCATCCGCCACGCGGACCATGTGCTCGAATTGGGGCCGGGGTCGGGCATGCTCGGCGGGGAGATCGTCTACCAGGGCGACGTGGCCGGGCTGCTCAAGGGCGATTCCCTGACGGGCAAGTACCTGCGCGGCGACATGCGCATCGAGCAGCCGGAAAAGCAGCTTACGCCCAAGGGAAGCATCGCCCTGCGCGGTGTGACCACCAACAATCTCAAGAACCTTGACGTGGAGCTGCCCCTGGGACAGCTCGTCTGCGTCACGGGCGTGTCCGGCTCGGGCAAAAGCTCCCTGGTCATGGATTCGCTCTACAAGCACATCGCCCTGGCCCAGGGAACCAAGGTGGACAACCCCGGGCGCATCGGCGGCATCGAGGGGCTGGACAAGATCGAGAAGATCGTCTCCATCGACCAGACGCCCATCGGCCGGACCCCGCGCTCCAACCCGGCCACCTATACCAAGGTCTTCGACGAGATCCGCAAGATCTTCGCGGGCACCAGGGACTCCAAGACGCGCGGCTACCAGCCGGGCCGCTTCAGCTTCAACGTCAAGGGCGGCCGCTGCGAAAACTGCCAGGGCGACGGCCAGATCCGCGTGGAAATGCACTTCCTGCCCGACGTGTACGTGACCTGCAACGTCTGCAAGGGCAAACGCTACAACGCCCAGACCCTGGAAGTGGAATACCGCGACAAGAACATCGCGGACGTGCTGGACATGACCGTGCGCCAGGCCAAGGTCTTCTTCGAGAACCATCCGCCCCTGCTGCGCAAGCTGACCGTGCTGGAGGAGGTCGGCCTCGAATATCTCAAGCTCGGCCAGCCCGCCACGACCCTTTCCGGCGGCGAGGCCCAGCGCATCAAGATCAGCCGCGAATTGGGCAAGCGCAGCCTGCCCGGCGCGCTCTACATTCTGGACGAGCCCACCACCGGACTGCACATGCACGAGGTGGGCAAGCTCATCAAGGTGCTGCGCAAGCTTGTGGACCTCGGCGCCACCGTGGTGGTCATCGAACACAACCTGGACGTGATCCGCGCCGCGGACCATGTGCTCGACCTCGGCCCCGGCGGCGGCGAAAACGGCGGCCGCATCGTCTCCCGCGGCACGCCCGAAGAGATCAAGGCCGACCCGGAGTCGGTGACGGGGAGATTCTTGTAATCGCAAAAGCCTCTTCTCGCACAGCGTATGTGCGTGCGCTCACTCACTAAATCATACTTTTGTAGGGTTGCGAAAAGCGGTCTTCTTGTGGAATAATTCACAATTCCGGCACGAAATGTTTGGAAGAGGCGGACCGTTTGAGTTTTCACCCTGCAATTGCTTTGTTTCGTGAGTAGGTACTGCATGAGATGTTTTCTTGTTCTTGCCTTTCTGCTGTTGTCTCTGGCTGCGTGTGCTCCGGCAAATATCGTTACGGTTTGGGAAAAAGAAGGCGTAACTCCGGAGCAGGAGAAATTGGACCTCGCGGATTGTGAATTCCAGGCGAAGGCGCATACCGAAGATGGCTTGTATAGAAAAGATGTCGCGGAGGAGCGCTACAGAGAGTTGAGGGACATGTGTCTGAAGGCAAAGGGGTACAGGATTATTTCAAGAGAAACGAAGCCTGCGTTCTAGACCAATTGAGATTTTGGATGGGTACCGACGGCGCGTCGCCAAATGGAGGCTCATGAGGAGCCGTTGTTGGAGATGCGAAGAGGCTTCGTCTGTGGTTTATCTCTGAAGCAACCCCTCGGTCTTTGTCTCGTCAATGTTCTGTCTGCCTGGAGCCGCCGAAAAGACCTCCCCGCGAAACCGGGTTGTCTATGCTCTGCGTATCGTGTTAGCATTTGCTCGTACGCGTGAGAGAAAACGGACGTATCCGGAGGAAATGCATGAGCGAGGACAAGCGCAGACGCAGCCGGGTCAAGGCGGGTTTCGAGGCGTCGCTGGTCGTGGACGGCAAGGCGGTTCCGGCCAGGACCAGGGATTTGAGCCTCAAGGGCGCTTTGGTTTCCTGCGACAAGGAATATCCCGCGAACACGCCCTGCGTATTGCGGCTGGGCCTCGGCCCCGGACTGCGGCTGTCCGTGGACGGCAAGGTGGCCCGCAAGACCCCGCAGGGACTGGCCGTGGAATTCGAGGGCATGGACGATCAGAGTTTCGGCCACCTGCTGCAGATCGTGCGGCTGAACGCGGAAGACCCCGACCAGATCGAGGACGAGCTGGCCGAGCCCGCCTTCGGCACGGACCAGGACGGCTAGCCGCGTCGGCTCATCCGAAAAGCCCCGCCCCCGCGCAGAAATATCGCGCCGGGGCGGGGTTTTTTGTTTTCCGGAAACAGGCAACCGCATCCCTGCCCCCGGCGGAGCGGCACGGACGAAAAAGGCCCCGCCGAAGCGGGGCCATGTCGCGTCATTTTATCAGGCGTGAGCGGACTAGTCGTCGAAGTCGCCCTTGGGGCCTTTGTCGCTGTCCAGGGCGGCGGCGCGGGCGCGGAACTTCTCTTCGGTCCATTCGTCCGGATCCTCGATGACTCCGGCTTTCAGCCCCATGTCGTGGCTGCCCTTTTCCGCGATCATGTCCACGGCCAGGGAGCCGGTGCCCTTCGCGTTGAAGACGTTCACGAGCAGGTCGTAGACGAAGTCTTCGACAGCCTGGGCCATGCGCTCGCGCACCTCGGCGGTCTGCGCTTCCATGCGGCGCTCAAAGGGCAGGTTGAGCTTTTTCCAGTCGCCGCCCTTGAGTCCCTTGCCGTCGGCGTAGGCCTTGATTTCGGCGTAGAGTTCTTCGGAAAGGCCGAGGCCCGGCACCTTGGCGAACTCGCCGTTCTCCATGATGGCGTTGCCGTATTCGTTGACCTTGATGCCCCAGCCGATCATCTGCAGTGCCGTGGCCACGTTGGCCTTGGTGGTGCGGGTCTGTTCCGCGATCTCGCGCAGGCGGTCCGAGTTGTTGCCGGAGGTGCCGTGCTGCGCGCCGCTGATGCCGTAGGGGGCCAGGGCTTCGTGGATCTTGCGGGTCAGGTCCACCTGGATGCCCGCGCCTGTGGCCTCGATGCCGTGGGTGGTGCCGTTGTTCAGGGCGATCCAGTCCGGGAAGATGCCGTGGGCGTTGAGTCCCTGGATCAGGAAGAGGGCTTCGTCCGGGGTGGAGAGGCCCTGGGAGCCCTTGATTTCGCCCACCTCGGTCTCGTAGCCTGCCCAGGTCGGGATCAGCGGGCCGAGGCCGATGTTGGTCACGAGGTTTTCCGCGTCGGGCAGGTGCGAGGCGTCGATGGCGATGGAGGTGATGCCCGCGTCGAACAGGGCGGGAATCTCGGTCAGGGCCTGATCGTAGTCGGCCTGTCCCTTGATGAAGTAGTGGTCGGCGTGGATGGCCACGGGCACGGTGATGCCGAGCTTGTTCATCAGCGCGTCCGTGCGGCGGGCGATGTTGAACATGGTCGTGGGGCAGTAGGTGGATTCCGACTTGGCGATCTCGATGATGATGGCGGCGTCGGCCTTCTGCGCGGCCCGCAGCGCGCCTTCGATGACGAAGATGTTGCGTCCGTTGGCCGCGATGGTCATGCATTTGCCCTTTTGGAGCATGGCCTGGTCAACGACCTTGCCGGAGACGATCAGGGCCTTGGAGTTGGGGAAGAGCTTGCAGATGTTCGGCGGCCGTCCGACGGAAAGCGCCTTGTCGAAATTCTTGCTGGCCATGTGTCCTCCTCGGGGCTTGCATCGCCCCTCTTGTATTCGGTGCGGGTCTGCTTCGCCGTGCCGCCCCGGCGGCGCAATGCGTCGTCGCGGGCAACGGCAGCTTGATGATATACATTTTTTTTTGCCGGGCTTCCACCCCCGCGCAGCGGCTCCATCCGATTAATAACGCGGTGTTGTATAGTCCCGGCCTTTGCCGGAGTCCAGCGCTGCGCGCTTGCATTTCACGGTTCGCGGGCCTACCTTGCGCCTTCACCATGACAGACGACAGATCGCGCAAAATGTACGTTTTCCTGCTTGTGCTGACCGTGGCCGCCTACGGCGCGTTCCAGGGCTGGCGCACGCTCTTCAACAACTTCGCCGTGGAAGTCGCCGGGCTGAACGGCGCGCAGATGGGGCTGATCCAGTCCGTGCGCGAGGTGCCGGGCTTCCTGGCCCTGCTCGCGGTCTACGTGCTCTTCATCATCAGCCAGCATCGGCTGGCCGCGCTTTCCGTGGTCGTGCTCGGCCTGGGCGTGAGCATCACGGGCCTTTTGCCCCATTTCGCGGGGCTGACCTTCGCCGTGCTGCTGATGTCCTTCGGCTTCCACTATTTCGAAACCATGAACCAGTCCCTGACGCTGCAATATTTCGGCGTGCGGCAGGCCCCGCTGGTCATGGCGCGGCTGCGCAGCATCGGCGCGGCCACGAACCTCGCGGTGGGCGGGCTGGTCTGGCTCTTGGCCACCACCCTGGGCTTCACGTCCATGTTCGCCGTCATGGGCGCGGCAGCCATGGCGGTCGGGCTCTGGGCCTTGCCGCAGGATCCCACCCGGCAGGATCTGACCCCGCAGCACAAGAAGCTCATTTTTCGGCGCAAATACTGGCTCTTCTACATCCTGACCTTCCTTTCCGGCGGACGGCGGCAGATTTTCGTGGCCTTCGCGGTCTTTCTGCTGGTGCAGCGCTACGGCTACACCGTGCAGCACATCACGCTGCTGTTCGTGCTCAACAACGCGATCAACTGGGCGCTGAACCCGCTGATCGGCCGGGCGGTGAACCGTTTCGGCGAGCGCTGGGTCCTGTCGCTGGAATACGGCAGCCTGATCTTCATCTTCCTGGCCTACGCACTGGTGGACAACGCCTTGGTGGCGGGCGCGCTCTACGTCCTGGACAACATCTTCTTCAACTTCGCCATGGCCATCCGCACCTACTACCAGAAGATCGCGGAACCGGGGGACATGGCCTCGGGCATGGCCGTGGGCTTCACCATCAACCACATCGCGGCGGTCTGCATTCCCGTGCTGGGCGGCCTGGCCTGGATGGTGGACTACCGCACCGTGTTCTTCGGCGCGGCGGGCATGAGCCTTGTCTCCCTGGCGCTTTCCCAGCTCGTGAATCCGCCCGCGCAACAGGAAGAGAGCGAGTCCGATTGACGCGCATCGCCCGAAACGGTTATGTATTTTAATCTTGCGGGCGACACCGGCAGTGGACAGGAGCTGCGCACGTCCGGGCAAGTGATCGGCGCTTTGGGAAATGCGGCAGGCCCGCGAAGCATTGTGCTTGTTTTTCCTGGCCCTTGTCCAAAGGACGCCGCAGAGGGCCATGCCATCGATATCATAGCGGACGCAAGGCGGAGTCGCCACAGGGCCGAGGGCTGATAATGCAGGAGTTGGACAAGTATCCCCGCGTCTTTTTGCAGACCGGCGACTGTTTTTTCGGGGTCATGCCCACTCTGGTGACCACGGTGCTCGGCTCCTGCGTGGCCGTTACGCTGTTCAGCCCGGAAAAGCGCATGAGCGCCATTTGCCACGCCTTCCTGCCGGACAGCAAGGAAGACCGCACCCAGGGGCGCGATCCCCAGACCTGCCGCTATGTGGATACGGCCCTGAGGAACATGCTCGACGCCATGGACAAGCTCGGAGCGCGGCGCTCGGCCCTGGAGGTCAAGATCATCGGCGGCGCGGCCGGGCTCGGAGCGGCCCTGGACAAGGGCAGCAGCTTCCGCATCGGCGAGCGCAACGTGAACATGGCCCGGCGCATCCTCACCGCCGAGGGATTGACCATCTCCAAGGTGGATGTGGGCGGCAACCAGGGCCGCAAGGTGCTGTTTCTTTCCCATACCGGCGAGGCCTGGATCAAGCGCCTGAGCCCCATGGCCGCCGCGCGCGAGACCCTGGGCAAGGGACCGCTGGGACGCATGAACGGCTCGTTGTGAGGCTGGCGTGCGCATAGTGCACTTCTCCACCAATTCTCTGGCCGGGATGCCCCTGCGGCTGGTGCAGGGGCTGAACGCCCACACCCCCCACGAGGCCCGGCTCGTGGACCTCGAACGCTACTCCCTGGAAAAGCTCGGCTGGTACGAGCACGACATCGTCTTCGGCGAAACGCCCGAAGCCGCCGTGCGGGCCGCCGAAGAAGCCGACGTGCTGCACCTGCACAACTATCTCGACCTGGACTCCCGCGCGTTCGCGCCCATCGACTTCCGCGCGCTGCAACGGCGCGGCAAGCTCGTGCTGCGCCAGTTCCATTCCATTCCCGAAGTGGTCGCGGACCGCATGGGCGCGCCCCTGGCGCGGGTGCTCGGCTGCGAGCTGCCCGCCCTGGTCATCAGCCATTACCCGGAACGGTTCTATCCGCAGGCGCGGGTGGTGCCGAACTTCGTGCCCCAGGACGAGCCCGCCTACCGGCCTCCGGCGGAGGATGCGCCGTCCGGCTGCGATCTTTTCTTCAGCCCCACCAAGCTGACCAGCGCCTGGGAAAACCGCTGGAACACCAAGGGCGCGCCCGAAGTCGAGGCCTTGATGCTGGCGCTGGCCGCGGAGACGGGCTGCACCTGCGAGACGGCGCACGGCCTGCCCCTGGCCGAGGTGCTGCGCCGCCGGAGCCGGGCGCGCATCGTGCTCGACGACATGTCCAACGGATCCATGCACCTTTCCGGGCTGGAGGGCATCAGCCAGGGCAAGCCGGTTCTCGCCTATCTGGACGAGCGGCAGCTGCGGGTGCTGGCCGAGATGGCGGGCGTCAGCTCCCAGCCCTATCTGAACGTCCGCCTGGAGGACGCCCGGCCCGTGCTGCGGCGGCTGCTGGCCGCGCCGGACGAGGCCCGCGAAATGGGCGCGGAGGCGCGGCGCTGGCTGGTGCGCCATTTCTCGGACCGCCAGCTCGTGGGCCGCTATGTGGATGCCTACGAGGAGCTGGCAGGCGGCGGCGGGCTCTCGCGGCAGAAATCCCTGCGCCTGGACGGCGCGCTGGCCCGCTTCCAGGCCGTGGAATTGCCGGAGCTGGCCTGGCGGGCCAGGGCTGCGCGCCGAGGCGGCGGCGAGCATTGATTTTTTCGCGCCCGGCGTGGGGCAGGGGACGGGAGGAGCCGGACGGAAATGGAACGGCGGCTCTTTTCCCTCTTTGCGTTTGCGCCGCATTTGCCCTAAGATGACCAGAACCAAAGATACAATTCGGGATACGGGATGCGCAGACGAGATTTGAAATTGACCATGCTTTCGGCGGTTCTGGCGCTGACGCTCTGCTGCGGCGCGGCCCTTGCCGCCGGGGACGAGACGCCCTGGAAGGTGCGGCGGCCCGCCGACAACACCGTCCTGCCCTCGGAGTTCGTGCACCGACCCGGTGCGGGAGAGCCGCTCCCGGCAGACGCCGGAACCGATGCTCCGGACGGCCGCTCCGAAACCGAGGGGGGGGATGCCGTGGCCGCGGCCAAACCCGCGCAAGAAGCTGAAAGCAAGGCCGAAAAACCGGAACGGGACACCGCGTCCGAGGAACAGGCCCGGCCCGCGCCGACTCCTTCCGCATCCTCCGGGACGCCTGCGGCGGACATGGGCCGCGCCGGCAACCTGGAATCCGTGAACCTGGCCAAGGGCGTGGCGCTGTTTCTGCCGCTGGACCGTCCGGCGGCCGAGCCGCGCACCTTCGTGCTCAAGCAGCCCGCGCGGATGGTCTTCGACCTCATGGGCGCCTGGGACAACGTCGGCTCCAACGTCTACCGCCTGGATTCCCCGCTGGTCGAGAAGGTCGTGATGGGCGAGCACGCGGAGTTTCTTCGGCTGGTGGTCTATCTCAACGAAGCGGCGGGCGTGACGAGCCTTGCGGCCAAGACCACCTTCACTCCGGAAGGGATGCGGCTCGAACTCGACGCGGAATAGCGCTTCTTTTTGCTCGTTTCCCAAATGTAACAATCGGGTCATTGGATCGTAACGAGATCCGGCTAACAGAGGCAGAGCCGCGACGCCCCGGATCGGGCGGCGCACAAGCGAATCGCCAAAGGGAGAGCAAAGTGCCCGAAATAAAAGTTTCTTCGGTCAATCTCAATTTCTTTTACGGGGACTTCAAGGCCCTTGAGGACATCAGCCTGGACTTCGAAGCGAACCAGGTCACGGCCCTCATCGGCCCCTCCGGTTGCGGAAAAAGCACGTACCTGCGCTGCATCAACCGCATGAACGACCTCATCGCGGGAACCCGCGTGGAAGGGCGTCTGACCCTCGACGGCGAGGACGTCTACGCGCCCGGAATCGACGTGGTCGCCCTGCGCAGACGGATCGGCATGGTCTTTCAGAAGCCGAACCCCTTTCCCAAGACCATATATGAAAACGTGGCCTACGGCCTGCGCGTCAACGGCGTGAGCGACAAGCGCCTGCTCGACGCCCGGGTCGAGGAAAGCCTCAAGGGCGCCGCGCTCTGGGACGAGGTCAAGGACCGGCTGCACTCCTCGGCGCTGGGCCTTTCCGGCGGCCAGCAGCAGCGGCTCTGCATCGCCCGGGCGCTCGCCGTGCAGCCGGAAGTGCTGCTCATGGACGAGCCCGCCTCGGCCCTCGACCCCATCGCCACCCAGAAGATCGAGGATCTGATCCACGAACTGAAACGCGACTTCACGATCATCATCGTGACCCACTCCATGCAGCAGGCGGCGCGCGTTTCCGACCGGACGGCCTTTTTCTACATGGGCAGGCTCATCGAGGTGGACACCACCAAGTCCATGTTCACCAAGCCCAAGAACAAGCAGACCGAAGACTATATCACAGGCCGCTTCGGCTAGAGAGAGAGGGACGCATGGAACAGAGAGCGCATTTTTCGCATAAGCTCGAAGAGTTGAAGATGCTCGTGCTGCGCATGGCCGCCTTGAGCGAAAAGGCCGTGCACAACGCGATCAAGGGCATGTTCGAACTCGACGGCGAACTGGCCGAGGAAGTCATCAACCATGACTGCGACATCAACAATCTCGAGGACGAGATCGACCGCTTCGTGGTCGAGACCCTGGCCCTGGACCAGCCCATGGCCACGGACCTGCGCTTCCTCGTGGGCGTGAGCCGCATCACCATCAACCTGGAGCGCCTGGGCGACGAGGCCGTGAACCTGGCCCACAGGACGCTGTTTTTGGCCACCCGGCCGCCCCTGCCGTTCAACCAGAAGATGGAAATGCTCGCCGAGACGGCCAAGAACATGGTTTCCCTGGCGGTGAAGGCTTTTGTGGACCGCGACGTGAAGCTGGCCGAAAAGGTCTGCGTCATGGACAACGAGGCCGACGAGCTGAACATCAAGCTGCTCAAGGAATACATCTCCAGCATGGTCACCGAGACGCGCATCGTCGAGCGCGGGGTGCATTCCATCCTCAGCGCGCGCCACCTGGAGCGCGTCGCGGACCTGGCCACGAACATTTCCGAGAGCGTGATATTCATCGTCGAGGGCGTGAACGTGAAGCACCGCTGCAAGGCCTGACCCGCTTCGGATCGTCCTTGCAATCCGCACAAGGCGATATTGGGAAAACGGCCGCGCAGAGCGGCCGTTTTCATTGGCGAAGTCTTGCGGGCCGGGCGCTTGCGGCAAGCTTTCTTCAGGTGGAAAACGGTTTACAGGCAACCTATTTTCAGATAGTGACGTGTGTTCGTGCCGGTGCGCTTCGCCCCGGTACAACACAGCCGCATCGCGGCGCTGGGCGTCGGCCTTCGGGCCGTCCGGGCAATCAAGGCTTCGCCGACCTCGGAGCGATTCCAAGCCATGATTGCGGACCGGGCTCCGGTCGCGGTGCAAAAATACACTGTCCGAGGTTATGTCGTGGAGGTAACCCATGGAAGAAACAGCGAAACAGAATGTTTCCCCCGAGTCTCCTGAAATGGAGATGAGTTTTGAGAAAGCGCTTGAGGACTACCTGAGCCCTGAATTCGGGGATCTCGAAGAAGGCAGCATCGTCCCGGGCGAAGTGGTCAAGATCGACAAGGACCACGTTCTCGTGGACGTCAATTTCAAGTCCGAGGGCCAGATTCCGGTCGGGGAATTCCTCGACGCGGAAGGCAACCTGACCGTGGCCGTCGGCGACAAGGTGGACGTTTTCGTCTCCAACAAGGACGAAGGCGAAGGCACCATTCATCTCTCCCGTGAAAAAGCCAAGCGGATGCAGCTCTTCGACCGCCTTGAGGAGCTTCAGGAAAAGGACAACATCACCAAGGGACGCATCATGCGCCGGATCAAGGGCGGCTACACCGTCGATCTCGGCGGCGTGGAGGCCTTCCTGCCCGGTTCCCACGTGGACCTGCGCCCCGTGCCCGATATGGACGCCCTGGTTTCCCAGGAGTTCGAGTTCAAGATCCTGAAGATCAACCGCCGCCGTTCCAACGTGATCGTTTCCCGCCGTGTGCTTCTTGAGGAGCAGCGCGGCGAGCAGCGCGAAAAGCTGCTGGAGACCCTGGCCGAAGAGCAGATCGTCACGGGCAAGGTCAAAAACATCACCGAGTACGGCGTGTTCGTGGACCTCGGCGGTCTCGACGGCCTGCTGCACATCACCGATATGTCCTGGAAGCGCATCCGTCATCCGAAAGAGATGGTCGGACTGGGCGACGAGCTGGAACTGAAGGTTCTGAACTTCGACCGCGATTCCCAGAAGGTTTCCCTCGGCCTGAAGCAGCTTTCCGCCGACCCGTGGGAAAACATCGGGGGCAAGTACCCCGAAGGCGCCCGCTTCACCGGCACCGTCACGAACCTGGCCGACTACGGCGCGTTCGTGGAGCTGGAGACCGGCGTCGAGGGCCTGGTGCACATCTCCGAGATGTCCTGGACCCGCAAGCTGCGTCACCCCTCCCAGATGGTGCATGTGGGCGACGAGGTCGAGGTCGTCGTCCTCGGCGTCGATCCCGACAAGAAGCGCATCTCCCTGGGCATGAAGCAGATCAAGCCCAATCCCTGGGACGTGGTCGCCGAGAAGTACCCCGAGGGAACCATCCTTGAGGGCGCCATCAAGAACATCACCGAGTTCGGCGTGTTCATCGGCATCGAGGAAGGCATCGACGGCCTGATCCACGTGTCCGACATCTCCTGGACCAAGAAGATCCGCCATCCTTCCGAAGTCTACAAGGCCGGCGACGTGGTCCAGGCCAAGGTGCTGACCGTGGACAAGGAGAACGAGAAGTTCACCCTGGGCGTGAAGCAGCTCACCGAGGATCCCTGGTCCCAGGTGCCCGCCAAGTACCCCGTGGGCCAGCTGATCACCGGCCAGGTGACCAACATCACCGACTTCGGCCTGTTCGTGGAAGTGGAAGAGGGCATCGAGGGCCTGGTCCACGTCTCCGAGATCAGCCGCAAGAAGATCAAGAGCCCTTCCGAGCTGTACAAGGAAGGCGACAGCATCGAGGCCAAGGTCATCCACGTCTCTGCGGACGAGCGCCGTCTGGGCCTGTCCATCAAGCAGATCAAGGATGAGGCCGAGCAGCGTCGCCGTCCGGCCGCCGCGAGCAAGGGTTATTCCTCCGGTGCCCCCGAGACCGGCAACACCCTGGGCGACCTCCTGCGTCAGAAGCTGGAAGCCGCCGAGGAAGCCCGTGCCGAGGGTGACGAGGAGTCCGGCGAGGATGAAGCCTAAGGCTGGATTCTCCGCGCGACATCCGCTTCTCTTCGGATTTGCGTTACTATTGATGGCCGTGGTCCTCTTTACGGGGGCCTCGGCCATTTTTCGTGCGCTCCGGGTGGGGCAGGACGGCGTGGGCGGGCGCACCGTGGGCGTGGTCCATCTCACGGGCATGATCCTGGACGGCAGGGACGTTGTCGATTTCCTGCGGGAGCTGCGCGAGGACGACGCCGTGGAAGGCGTGCTCCTGCGCGTGGATTCGCCGGGTGGAGCCGTGGCCCCCTCCCAGGAGATGTTCCGGGCCGTGCGCGAGCTGGCCGAGGTCAAGCCCGTGGTGGCTTCCTACGGTTCGGTCGCCGCTTCGGGCGGATACTACGCCTCTTGCCCGGCCACCCTCATCGTGGCCAACCCCGGCAGCGTGACCGGGTCCATCGGCGTGCTCATGGAATACGTCGATTTCAGCGACCTTGCCGGCGATCTCGGCGTGCGCCGGGTGCTGCTGGCCTCCGGCGCGAACAAGGGCGCAGGCTCGCCCCTGGAGCCGCTGACCCCGGCGCAGCGCGACCAGCTCATGGGGCTGATCATGGACATGCACGACCAGTTCGTCTCGGACGTGGCCGTGGCCCGGCACATGCGCAAGGACGCCGTGGCCGCGCTGGCGGACGGGCGCGTGTTCACGGGTCGGCAGGCCAGGGACAACGGGCTGGTGGACGAACTCGGCGGGTACGAGGTCGCCTTGCAGCGGCTCATGGACCTTTGCGGCATGACCAAGCGCCCCAATCTTTACGAAGGCCCCCCGGTGGACGTGCCGCTTCTGGACAGGCTCATGGGCGCGGGCGCCTCCGCTGGGCTGGCCACGTTCTGGAACGAGAGACTCGCGCCCGGCGCACGCTTTCTGTATAGATAGAGCGCGTCGCCCCGGCAGGCGGGACCGGCCCTCTCCCGCGCAAGACCCCGGAGCAAAATGTCCCTGACCATCGCCTGCATCGGCCCATCCGATTCTCTCGCCGTCATCGGCGAAGCCTTTGGCCGCTTTTTCCCGAACCTCGGCTTCCGGGCCTACGTCCGCGAGCGTACCGAGGATTCCTGGGAGGTGCTGGAGCAGAGCCAGAGCGAATGCGACGGCATCCTCTTCTCCGGCATCGGCGTGCAGGAGGCGGCCAAGGCGCGCGGCAGCGTCACCAAGCCCCATGCCCAGATCGAGCGCGGAGCGTACAGCCTGCTCCGCGTCTTTTCCGAGATACAGCGCAGCGGCCAGCCTTTCGGCCGGGTCAGCATCGACGTGGTCGCGGATCAGGTTCTGCGGGAGGTCATCCGAGAATTCGGCGTTCCGTTCGACCAGGTCCATTCCATGCCCTTTGCCGTGCACCACAGGGAACAGGAATACCGCGACCGGCATCGGGAACTGCTGGATTCCGGCCAGGCGGATCTGGCCATAACCGGCTTCGGCTCGGTTTTCCGGGAACTTCAGGATACGGGTTATCCTGTTTTCCGTATGCTTCCCAGCGCGTTGCAGGTGCGCGAGACCGTGGAGCTGTTGCTGGCCGATATTTCGACCCGCAACCTGCGCTCGGCAGGCATCGCCATCCAGATCGTCCGGCTGCACGGCGAAGCGGAGCAATCCGTGAACCAGTACGATCAGATGAAGGACGAAGGCCGCTTCTACCTGCAACTGCTGGAATACGTGCGCATGATCCAGGGCAGCCTCTTCAGCTTCGGAAAGCGCGAATACGTCATCTTTTCCACCCGTGGGGTCATTGAAAGCCCGGTCCACCTGGATATGTTCACCCGGCTCCTGGCCTGGGGCCGAAACAACAACCTGCTGTTCTCCTCCGGCATCGGCATCGGGGCCACGGCCTTCGAGGCGGAAAAGGCCGCGCGCAACGCCCTGGCCAACGGTCGCCGGCTGCCGCAGGGCGGAGTGTTTCTCATGCACGGGGAGCAACTGCGCGGCCCCCTGGGCGAAAGCGACGAGCTGCGATTCCGGACCCGCGTCCAGGATGCGGCGCAGCTGCGCATGGCCGAGGAGATCGGCATCAGCCCCAGCGCCCTGGACCGCATCCGCTCGATCATGGAGTCCACGGGCAAAAGCACCTTCGACTCGGCGGATCTGGCCGCCTGCCTCGGCATCAGCGAGCGCAGCGCCCGCAGAATGCTTAAGAAATTTCTGGACGGCGGCCATGCCAGGCTGGTCGGCAAGGAAAATGCCCACCAGGTCGGGCGGCCCAAAAATTTGGTCCGGCTCATGATTTAGTAGCGCGACGATATTTTTTTTGCTAGTTTCGGACCTGTTTTTGACATGGCTGAAATTGTCGGCCCGGCAAACGGGTCGGCCCAAGGAGGGAAACTCCAACCCCAAGGGAGGCAGTGCATTCGTTGTCCAGGGAGCCCCGCGCGGGGACCGGCCGAGCTCCCTTCCCGACGGGGAGGGCCGGACGCGCAGGTGACGCCGTAATGGTTTTGATCGGGAGGGAATACATACGATGACAGACGCAATCAAAAACGTGAAGGTCCATCTCGTCGTGCTCGTGCTGGTGTGCGTGTCCGAGCTGATCGGGATACTCAAATTCGATGTGGGGCCGGGCACTCTGGTGCTGCTGCCCATGCTCTACGCCGTGTTCCTCGGCACCTTTCTCGGCCCCAAGTTTCTCAAGGTCGTCAACGACAAGGACATGCTGGATTCCAGCACCCTGGTCAGCCTGACCCTGATGCTGCTCATGGCCCGCTACGGCACGCTCGTCGGCCCGAAGTTCTTCGAGATCCTCAAGGCCGGGCCTGCGCTGATTCTTCAGGAGTTCGGCAACATCGGCACCCTCGTGATCGGCATTCCCATCGCCATGTTCCTGGGCCTGCGGCGCGAGGCCGTGGGCGCGGCCCACTCCATCGCCCGCGAGCCCAACGTGGCCCTCATCGGCGACATCTACGGGCTGGATTCCCCCGAAGGGCGCGGCGTCATGGGCGTGTACATCTGCGGCACCGTGTTCGGAACCATCTTTTACGGCCTTGCCGCCTCGTTCCTGAGCGTGCTGGACGTGTTCCACCCCTATGCCCTGGCCATGGCCGCGGGCGTCGGCTCGGCGAGCATGATGACCGCCACCGTGGGCAGCCTCAGCGCCCACTATCCGGCCATGGCGGACAAGATCCAGGCGTTCGGCGTTGCCAGCAACACCCTCTCCGGCCTGGACGGCGTGTACATGTCCATGTTCATCGCCCTGCCCCTTTCCAACAAGCTCTACAACCTGCTGTACCGGCTCAGGTTCGGTAAGACCGAGGAGGCCTAGTCATGCGCAAGATCGTTGAATCCGCCATCGTGCTGGTCCTGGTCGGCGTGATCACCCTCATCGGCAACCGCATCGGCTACGGCTTCGGCCTGCTGGAAGCGTTGCCGGGCATGGCCGTGCTCGTGGCCATCTGCCTTCTCGGCGTGCTCGCCAATGCCTACGTCTTCAAGCTGCCCACGGTGCTCTACGTCATCACCTTCGGCATGATCGTGACCCTGCCTGGCTTTCCGGGCAGCGAACAGTTCGCCGCCTGGGTCGGCAAGGTCAACTTCCTGGCCCTGACCACCCCCATCCTGGCCTACGCCGGGGTCGGCATCGGCAAGGATCTGCCCGCGCTGAAGAAGACCGGCTGGCGCATCGTCGCGGTCAGCCTGTTCGTCATGGCCGGAACCTACCTCGCCTCGGCGGGAATCGCCCAGGTGACGCTGAAATTCCTTGGAGAGATCTAAATGCCTTTGAATGCGGAGATCGCGTCCTGGATAGCGGACATGAAGGCCGTCCGGCACCGCCTGCACACCAATCCCGAGGTGGGCACGGGCACCGTCGGCACCGTGGCCTTCGTCAAGGAGCAGCTCCGGTCCTACGGCGTCGGATTCGAGGACATCGGAGAGAATTCCCTGCTGGCCCGGATCGAAGGACGCGGTCCGGGCAAGACCGTGGCCCTGCGCGGAGACATGGACGCCCTGGAAACCCAGGAGGAGACCGGACTTCCCTACCAGTCCGCGGTCAAGGGACGCGCGCACGCCTGCGGACACGACGGGCACACCGCCACGCTGCTGGCCGTGGCGCGCCACCTCGCGGGCCATAGGGACTTCGACGGCGCGGTGCTGCTGCTCTTCCAGTCCGGCGAGGAAGGCTACGACGGCGCGCTGAAGGTCATCGAGGACGGGCTGTTCGAGAAGCATGACATCGACTTCATCTTCGGCCTGCACAACTGGCCAGGATACGCCACGGATCAGGTCGTGGTCCACTTCGGCGCGGCCATGGCCTCGGAAGACCGCTTCGAGATTCTGGTTCGCGGCAAGAGCGGCCACGCCTCCATGCCCCACGGCTGCGTCGAGCCCTTCGCCGCGGTGGCGGACATCGTCAAGAGCGCGCAGTCCATCGTGGGGCGGAAGGTTTCCGCCCACGACAAGGCCGTGGTCAGCATCACCCAGGTGCACGGCGGCAGCGCGGACAACATCATCCCGGACGAGGTCGTCATCCACGGCAACGTGCGCACCTGCGACGGCGCGGTGCAGGATCTCATCGAGGAGTCTCTCGGCCGGGTGGCCGAGGGCGTGGCGCGCATGTACGGGGTCGAGGCGACCCTGACCTATCGCCGCAAGCATCCCGTGCTCGTGAACACCATGCCGGAACCGGCCCGCGCCGCAGCGGCCGCCGTGGTCGGGGAGGACAACGTGCTCACCGGGGAACTTCCGGTCATGGGCTCCGAGGACTTCGCCTTCTACCTCCGGCACGTTCCGGGCTGCTTCCTCTGGGTCGGCAACGGCAAGGATTCCGCTCTGCTGCACAACAGCAAGTACGACTTCAACGACGAGGTCATCCTGGTGGGCGCTTCCGTGTTCGTGGAGCTGGTCCGTCAGGTTCTCTAACAAAAGAAAAGCGAAGCATGGATTCCCTGCAACAGCTCTACAAGGTCGGCAACGGCCCTTCCAGCAGTCATACCATGGGGCCGCAAAAAGCGGCCCTGCGGTTTCTGGAACGCACGCCCCAGGCGGCGGGCTACCGCGTGACCCTGCTCGGCAGCCTCGCGGCCACGGGCCGGGGCCATCTGACGGACATGACGATCCAGCGCACCCTCGGTGAGGAGCGCACGGAAATCGTCTGGAAACCCGAAGAAATCCGGCCTTTCCATCCCAACGCCCTCGTCTTCGAGGCGCTGGACAGGGAGGGAGCGCCGCTGGATCTGCCCGGCTCTGTCTGGGAGGTCTACAGCGTGGGCGGCGGAACCATCGTGGAGGCGGGCGAACCACGGCGCAAGGCCGTGGACGTCTACCCGCACACGACGCTCACGGAGATCATGGAGCATTGCCGCTCCGAGAATCTGGAGCTGTGGGAATACGTGGAATCCGTCGAAGGGGCCGAAATCTGGCCGTTTCTGGAAGACAGGTGGCGGGACATGAACCACTCGGTGGTGCAGGGCCTCTCCCGTACGGGAGTGTTGCCCGGAGCGCTTCGCTACCCGCGCAAGGCCAATTCCTTTCTGAGGAAGGCGCGATTGCAGACCGGCGCGCTGCGCTCCACGGGCATGACGTTCGCCTATGCCCTCGCCGTTGCGGAAGAAAACGCATCGGGCGGACGAGTGGTCACGGCGCCTACCTGCGGTTCCGCCGGGCTGGTTCCCGCCGTGCTTCGCTCCATAGCCGAGGACCATGGCCTTGAGGAGTGCGAAATCCTCAGGGCCATGGCCGTCGGCGGACTCGTCGGCAACCTGGTCAAGGAGAACGCGTCCATCTCCGGGGCCGAGGTGGGCTGCCAGGGAGAGATCGGCACGGCCTGCGCCATGGCCGCCGCCATGACGGCGTTTCTGTTCGGCGGCTCCCTCCGGCAGATCGACTACGCCGCGGAAATGGCACTGGAGCACCATCTGGGCATGACCTGCGACCCGGTCGGCGGCTACGTCCAGGTGCCATGCATCGAGCGCAACGCCGTTTCCGCCGTCCGCGCCGTGAACACCGCGCAGTACACGCTCTTCACGGACGGGGAGCATCGCATCAGCTTTGATCAGGTCGTGCGGACCATGGGCGAGACGGGGCGGGATCTCAAGTGCGGCTACCGGGAGACTTCCCTGGCCGGATTGGCCAAGCACGGCTGCGGCCCGGCCTGAGCGGCATTCTGGTATTATGTGTTGCGAGGCACGATAAGAGATACGATGCCGTGTTGCCGCGCCCCACGAATTGAGTTACTCAATGGAGTGGGGGAAATGAATGATACAGACCGCACGATACGACAGCATCGTTCTGGAATATCTTGAAAAGCCGAACTGCACCATTTTCATCGTTTCCGACGATGAGCTTTTCAAAAAGAATCTTCGGGCGACCCTGAACAAGACTCTGGGGCTGAAGCAGGATCTGCTCGAGAGCTACGAATCGCCCGCTCTGGTGGCCAAGCCGCTCAAGGCGCGGCTCGACCACGGACATCCCGTGCTGCTCTTCGTGGAAGGATTGCTTCACGGCAAGCTGACCACCGACTTCATCGTCACGCTCAAGTCCCAGAGCCCCGAAGTCAAGATCATCGCCCTGGTTTCCGAGGGGCGGCGCGAGGACATCGCCTACCTTTACGAGGTCGGCGCCAACAACGTCATCGCCAAGCCCGCGTCGGTGAACAACATCATCGAGAAAATGGCCTTCACCATCCGGCCGCAGGGCAAGCTCACCGAGATCGTGCACCTGGCCAAGCGCCTGCTGGCGGCCCGGCAATACGAAAAAATACTGCCCCTGTGCGAGAAAATCCTCAAGATCAAGCCGGGCAGCCCCACGGGACTGATGCTCAAGGGCGACGCCTTTCTGGGTATGGGCAAGCGCGACCGCGCCCAGGAGGCGTATCTGGAGGCCCACGAGAACGCCAAGCTCTTCATCGAGCCGCTCAAACGGCTGGCCGCGTTCTATCAGGGCTCGGACAACGACATGTATCTGGCGTACATGAAGAAACTGGACAAGCTTTCCCCGCTGCACGCCGAGCGCAAGCGCGACATCGGCGAGGTGCACCTTTCGCGCGGGGAAATGGATTCCGCTGAGAAGTATTTCGATCAGGCCATCGAATGCGCCACGCGCGAGGCGTCCGCCATCATCGAGAGCATGGCCGAAAGCATCGCCCAACGGGTGCAGGGCCGCTCGCCCTACCTCGCGGAAAAATATCTGAGCAGGATGATCGAGGCCAAGAAGGGCAACCTGACCCGCTCCGACCTGGAAACGTTCAACCGCCTGGGCATTGCGCTCAAGCTCCAGGGCAAGTGGGAAGAGGCCATCGAGAACTATCGGAAGGCCTTGAAGATCGCGCCGGACGACGAGGGCCTGCACTACAACGTGGGCGTGGCCTACTTCGAGGGCGGGCGCACGCAGGACGCCGTGAACAGCTTCGCCCGCGCCGTGAAGCTCAACCCGGACTTCCACAAGGGCAACGACCGCGTCAGCTACAACCTGGCCAACGTCTTCTACCGCGCCGGCAGCATTCCCCGCGCCGAGCAGTATCTCAAGGACGCGCTCGAAGCCAACCCGAACAACGCCCAGGCGAAAAAGCTGCTGGACGAGATTCTGCGGCGCTCCTGAGGCCGGAAGCGTCCCGGCCACGCCAGATCGACGAAAGGGCGGGGCCGGTTCGGCGTGTGTTTCTGTTCGCCCCTGTTTTTTTCGGCGTTCGCCTGCGAACCCCTACTTCCGGCTTGCGAAGGCTCGCGCCTGCTCCACTCCCGCATAGCGCCGCACATATTCCGCCGCGTCGAACTTGCGGCGCGCGCCGTTGGAATTCATGTAGCGGATCGAACCGAACACGGGCCGCTCGGCCCAGCCCCGGTCATGCACGCCGCACACGCTCCAGGCCGCTCCGGCGTAGCCGTTGCTGTCCATGCCGTCCAACGACCAGCAGTCGTTGAGCCGGACGACCGCGTCCAGCGCCTCCTCGGGCGTGGGGCTCCATTCCAGGATTTTCTTCGCCCAATACATGCGCATGTAGCCGTGCAGGAAGCCCTCGTCCACAAGCTGGCGCTGCGCCGCGTTCCAAAGGGGCTGATGGGTTTCGCCTTTCTCCAGCGTATTGAAATCATAGACGTATGATCGTTTGTCGCCGCGGTGCTTGTCCAGGGTCGCCTGCGCCCAGGCCGCGCAGGCGTCCAGGGCGTCGTAGCGCGGCTCGTGCAGGCAGAAATTGTCCGCGAGTTCGCGGCGCACGATGAGTTCCTCCAGGAAGGCGTCCTTGTCCTCCTGGGGAGCGCTCGATTTTGCGGCTGCCAGGGCCGCGTCGAGTGCGGACAGGAAACCGAAATGCAGCCAGGGCGAGAGGCGCGAGGAAGCGTCCTTGACCGGGTCGTTGCGGTTTTCCGCATAGCCGCGCAGCCCCCCGCGCACGAAGGCGTCCAGCCTTTGCCCGCCCTGGGGCTCGCCGGTCTGTTCCGCGCTCGTGACCCAGTCCACGGGAGCGGCGGGATACGCTTTGGCCGCGTGCGCCTCGGCCGCGCTCCAGTCGGCCTCGCCCGCCGGTGCGGTTCCGGCTTGCGCGGGCCAGGGAGCGGGAGCGGCGCGCAGGGCCGGAAGCGAAGCCATGAATTCCGGCAGCAGCCGATGGATTTTGGGCCGGATGGTCCGGGCCATGTATTCTTTTTTGTCCGAAACGAGCCAGCAGGGCACGGTGTTGCGGCCGTCCGATTCCCAGACAGGGGCGTTCACGGTTTCAAGGAGCGTGCGCAGGTGCCGCCCGGCCGGGCGCAGCGGATCGAAATCCGTGGTCAGGGCGCTGATGCGCGCGCTGCGGGCAAGATCGGCCACCTGGGCAGCGGGATCGCCGACGCGCAGAAAGAACGGAATGTTCAGGGCGCGAAGCCGCGCCTGGAGCGGGCGCAGGCCGTCGAGCAGGAAGCGCAGCTGGCGCAGGGAGGGGAGTTCGTGCGCTTCCGGCAGGCAGACCACGACGCCGAGGCCGACCCCGTTTTCCTCGGCCAGCTCGCGGGCCAGGAGCAGGCCGGGATTGGACTCCACGCGGAACTCCCGGCGCATCCAGTGCAGGACCGGGCCGCGCGTCCCTGGTTCGGCGTCCTTCAGGAGTCTTGATCGGTCGCGCATTGTTCCTCCAGGGCGGGGCGCACGCGCTCCATGCGGGCCTGAAGGTCCGCCAGAACGGCTTCGGCGTCTTTGCGGGTGGCCTCCGCGATTTCCTCCGCGCCGTGCAGCACCTGCATCTTGTAGCGGTTGCCGAGGGCGTTGGCGTTTTCCTGTCCCGGAACGAGGGTGCTGCGGCCTGTGCGTTTTCTGTGGCGCACGCGCAGGTGCCCCTGGTAGGCGGCGAGCCTGCCCTTGGCGAGCATGCGCAGATCGCGTTCCATGTCGTCGTATTGGGACGGGGACAGGTACAGGGAAAAGTCTCCGGCCTCCAGAAGCCGGTCGCGCCGGAAGAGATGGCAGCAGCCCGTGACCGAGGCGCAGGGACGGACATAGTTGAATTGTCCCCGGTCCAGGCCCTGGATCTGGAGATTGGAAAGCTTGAAGGGGTGCGGCTCGATGCGGCTGAGGTCCGGCGCGTCGGCAAGGGCCGCTCCGGGCGGGGTCAGGTGGTAGTCGGCGGACTGCGCCAGGAGCGGCTGGGCATCATCCACCACGCGGCAGCCCCAGACCCCCGCTTCGGGCAGGCGCTGCACGGCCGCGCCCAAGCGGCCCAGCCAGTCGCGGGGCACCAGGGCGTCGTCGTCGAGGTAGACGAGCCAATCCGCGTCTTTGGCCTCCGCGTGCAGGAGCCAGTTGCGCGCCGCGGGCGCGCCCACGTTCACGGGCAATTCCACCACGCTCATCCTGTCGCGGCCGAACTCCCCTTGCCACTTGGCCAGAACCCGCGCGGTATGGTCCGTGGAACCGTTGTTCAGGGCGGCGATGCGCGCCAGTCCGAGGTCCGAACGGGCCAGGGCGGCCAGGGCCGCGTCCAGGTCGTCGGCCTTGTTCCAGGTATAGAGAAGCACGCAGACCTGCCCGCGCATGGGCGCGGTTTCCTGGTCCTGTCCGTCGAGCAGCTCGCTCGCTCGGAGCAGCTCGTTGACGCGCCAGGGAGAGCGGGCCAGGGATGCGAGCAGGCGGCAAAGGCCCTCCCCGCGTCCGCCTCCGGCAAGGGCCGATTCCGCTGCGCGAGCGTGGGCGAATCCCGCTCCGAACAGGGCTTCGGTTTCCTGCGCCAGATCCGCGCCCTCGTCGTGCCGTCCGGCCATATAGAAGGCCTGCCAGCGGCCAGCCGCGTGCACCGGCGCAAGCCCGCGCAGGACGTCGCTGTCCAGGGCCGCGAGGGCGAAGTCCGGGTCGCCTTCGGAAATGGCCAGGGTCAGGGCCTGCTCGCGCCAGAAGAGATTGTCCGGCTCCGCGCAGATGCGCCCTTCGAGGAAGCCGCGCAGCTTGGCCATGTCGCGGCGTGCCGCGAGATTCTGGAAATAGGAAAGGTTGGCGGGCCGCTGCCAGGCGTCGGCCAGGCTGCGCAGCAGGGCGGCGCGGTCCGGTTCGATGAGTTCGCGCAGTTCCGGTATGTTCAGGATGCGTCCGGCCAGCTCGCCGTTCAATGGGCTTTCGCCCAGGGCCGAGAAGAGCATGTCCGCATAGACCGCGCCGAGGGCGGCGTTGTGCGGCGCGTCCAGGCCGCGCCCGGCCATGTCGAGCAGGTTGCGCACCCCGCAGGAGCCGATGCCCAGCCTCTCGCGCAGCGGGCCGGGCAGGGCGGAGAACAGGGTGGCTGGGTCGCGGGTGAACAGGCTCGGTCGCTGCATGCTTTCTCCTGTGGGTGGAAGATGCGCCGCGCATCACCGCTGCGCGGAGCGCTAGTCCTGTTCCGGCAGAGGCGGCAGGGAGGCCACGCGCTGGCCGTGGTAGACCCGCAGCAGGTCCAGGCCCTTGTCCCGGCTGGAAAAACAGGCGGCCACGAAAGCCTGGTTGAGGCGGCCCATGCGCAGGCGCTCCTCGCGGTTCTCCGCAAGATACCTGATTTTCTCCGCCAGGCAAACCGCGTCCTCCAGGTCGCAGAGCAGGCCGTTTCGACCGTCCGTGACCAGCTCCGGAATGCCGCCCGCACGGGTGCAGACCACGGGCAGTCCGAAATGAAAGGCTTCCAGGAGCACGTTGGGCATGCTTTCCTGGCGCGAGGGAATCACGAGCATGTCCGAATGGCGCAGCAGTTCCAGGGCTTGGTCGTGCGGCACGATCCCGGCGTCGTGGATCCGCGACGCGGCGTCGGCGGGGAGCGCCTGAAGCAGGCGAGCCAGCTTGCGCGCCCCGGCCACCACGAATTCCGTGTCCCGCGCGTCGAAGCGGCGGACGTATTCGGTCACGGCGTCGAGAAACACGTCCAGGCCCTTGGCCGGAGCCTCGTTGCCCAGACAGAGCACCCGCAGGCCGCGCTTCTTGCGCGCCTCCCGATCCGGGGGGGAGGCGTCTGCGGGCACGAAGGCGTTGTAGACCACGTTCAGACGCTTGTCCGGCACGCCGAGCTTTCGCAGGGAGCGGGCGCAGGCAAAGGAATTCACGACCATGCCGCTGGCCAGCCTCGCCCAGAGCCCGAAGAGCGCGTTGGCCTTGAAGATCACGCCGCGATTGATGAACAGCCGGAAGGGGCGCGACGAGGCCAGCGAGAGCAGCCGGGCCAGGATGGCGGGCTTGTAGGCTTTGTTGTGGAAGGTGTGGACCACGTCCACGCTTTGTTCCCGGCAAAGGCGCGCCAGGAACAAGGCGGCCTTCAGCGGCTTGCGGAACTCGTCGAAGCGCCGCACCCCGACGCCCGCAGACAGTTCCCCGGCGATGGGCGAATCCTTGGGCACGCAGACCGTGACGCGCATGCCCAGATCGTGCAGGGCGGCGGCGTTGTTGATGAGCTGGCGGCTGCCTCCGGAAATCTTGGTGGAATCCGTGGCCAGGAGCACATGGGAAAGGTCCGGGCGCTTGCGCAGTTTCTTGAAGAAGAAGCGCGCTCCCGGAGATGTGGAATACATGCGCAGCCTGGACTGGAGCCACTTGCCGTCCTTGCCGGAAGCCACGCCGATGCGGTGGAGCCGGAACGGGTCGGTGCCGCGCACGTTGGGTCCGCGTTCCAGGGTGAAGGCTCCCTGGAAGCCCGCTTTCTTCAGCTCCGCTTCGGCCTTGGCGTCGTAATTGCCCCAGGGCCAGCAAAAGAGCTGCACGTCGCTGTGGTTCAAGGCGCGGATGCGGGCGAGGCTGCGCGTGAAGTCCTCCGCGCAGAAGGCCAGCCGTTCGGCCTCGCCGCGCCGGACGAAGCGCGTCCGCGGGGTCGAGTCCTGGGGCCAGAACCCGTCGTAGACGTAGGCGCTGCCGACCTCGAAGGTGGGCAGACCTGGAGCGGGCTGGGAATAGATGCCCGCGGCAGCCCAGTGCGCCTTGTTCGTTCCGATGGGGCCGCGCGGGTGGAGCGTGCGGAAGCAGCCCTGGTGGCGCGCGCCGTGGGCGTGGACCTCGTGCCCGGCGGCAAGCAGCGCCGCGATTTCGCCTTCGTTGATGAATTGCGAGTAATCTTGGTTGGTAAGCGCCTGCCGAAAGCAATCAGGCATGGGCAGGTCCGGCGGCGCATCGGACATGCGCCGGGCCGGGCCGGGCGCGATGAAGTCCGTGACCGCGAAGAACACGCCCGTGAGGCCGCGTTTTTCCAGTTCCGGCGCGGCCCGCAGGAAATTGCTCCAGTGCCCGTCGTCAAAGGTCAGGACCAGGGATTTGCGCGGGACGGGACGCCTGCCCGCGACCGCTTCGAACAGCTCCCGCGCCGTGATGCTGCGCCAGCCTGCGTCGAGCAGAGCGTCGAGATGCTCGCAAAACCGCTCCGGAGCGAGGCTGCCCTGGGCCGGGCTGACGTCGTGGTAGCAAAGCACGGGAATGTTCGAGAGCATCATTTCTCCGTGGCGGCGCGCAGTTGCGGTCCGGCCGCGTCGATGATCGCCTTGGTGAACGCCTCGTAGCCCGCACGGTTGAAGTGGTCCCAGTCGCGCGGGCCATGCAGCAGGGTGTGCGCGGCCTCCTCCCGCAATTCGGGCCGGGTGTCCACGAAGCCGAACCCGTTTTTCGCCGCGAACTCGCGGATGCTTCCGGCCAGAGCCTGGCTGAAGAGCATGATATCCTGCCTGGAAACGGGGTTTTTCTCCCGCTCCTCGCTGACCTTGTCGCCCTCCCAGGAATAGCAGGACAGAGGCGAGGGCACGTAGACGATGATCATGCGGGTTTTCGGGAAATGGTCGCGGATGGACAGGGCGGCCTGCTGAAACATGATCGTGCTGCTGTCCAGCATGTCCGGGGAGATGCTTACGGGCGGCCCCTGGAGCTTGTCCGGTACGGGCACGATGCCGGAGTCGAGAACGATGCGGTTGATCTGTCCGGGCGCGCGCAAGGGGTCCGGATCGACGATGTTGCGGGTCAGGGGGTAATACACGCTGTCGCGAAGCAGCCGCAGGATCATGTTGCCGAAGAGCAGGCCGTCTCCGGGTTCCCTGGGGGCTCCGGAGGCGTACTTGCGCACGAGCGTCTCCAGGAAGTCGCGATACTGTTCCGGCGTCTGCGGCCTTTCCCTGTGCTCGGAGTCGAGATGGTCGTAGAGGAAGCGCTTGTTGTCGTAGACGTCGTTGCCCTCGTAGAAATAGAGGAGCATGGCTCCGGGCTGGGGCAGCTTCAGGCCGAGGCGGTTCAGGCGGTTGTAGATCTGGAGCGGCTCCAGCCCGAGGCCGTCCCAGCTGCTCGCGCCGCTGCGCCCGAAGGTCAGGCAGTCCACGCCGAGGGCGTCGTGGAGCAGGTGCGTTGCCTGAAAGCGCGAGTTGCGGTCGTAGCCGTTGGCGATGAACCAGTCGCCCTTGCCCTGGGCGTAGGAATCTCCGGCGATGGCGAGGTAGCCGGGCGCGGGCAGGAGGTCGGCCTTGGAGGTCTGGCCGAGCACCCGCAGCTCGCGCGGCATGAAATTATAGAGGTTCGGCGGCAGGCGGTCGAGCAGGAAGGGGAAAAAAACGAACTCCGCCAGCAGATAGACCAGGGTCACGCTGGCCAGGGGCAGCAGCAGGGTTGTGAGCAGCTTTCGCATCGGATTTTCCAGTGCAACAGGGGATTGGGAAACGCATCGCATCGTCCCGAAACGCCTCCGGAGGCCGCCAGACGGCGTGCAGCCCGCAACGGCGAGGGAAGAGCCCGGGAAAACCAGCGGCCCTTGAAAGACGGCGCAGGGGCGTGCTCCGGCCGGAGCGGCCCGGCGCGAGGCCCGGACGCCGGAGACTCGGACGCCGGAGACTCGGACGGATTTCTAGGTAGCAGAAGCATTGCCCGCGAGCAAGCGAACGCATGTATTGATATTGAAATGATTCCCGGTTGCGGATAAGAGAGGGGCATGTCCTCAAAGACGATTCTGTTCGTGGCGGAACCGCAGGCCGTTACAGGCATCTTCCCCACACTCAAGGAGGCCGGGCTTCAGGCCGGGCTGGCCGACAACCTCAACGGCGCGCTGCACTTCATCCGCAAGTCCACGCCCGTGGCGGTTTTCTGCCGTCCGAGCCTCCAGGGCTTCACGGCGGAAAAGCTGCTGGCCGAGGCCCAGGCCGACCCCGATTTTCCGCCCATCGTCATTTTTTCCAAAGGGGGCACGGCGGACGAGGCCCAGCGCTTCATGGAGCTCGGCGCGCGCGATTTCTGGCTCGAACCGCTCCTCTACGAGAAGATCAAGGCCGTGCTGCCCCGCAACCACGACCCCCGGCCCGAACAGGAACCCGTCGAGACCGCCCGCAGGGACGCCCCCCGCCGCGAGGCCGCCGCGCCTTCGCCCGGAGGGTCCAAGAGCTTCCAGATCATCGGCAAGCACCCGGCCGTGCTGCGCGTGCTGGCCCTGGCAAAGCAGGTGGCCCGCTCCAAGGCCACGGTGCTCATCTCCGGCGAGTCCGGCACGGGCAAGGAAATGTTCGCCCGCTTCCTGCACCACCATTCCGACCGCGCGGACAGGCCCTTCGTGGCCGTGAACTGCGCGGCCCTGCCCGAACATCTGCTCGAATCCGAGCTCTTCGGGCACGAAAAGGGCGCGTTCACCGGCGCGATCAACCGCAAGCTCGGCAAGTTCGAGCTGGCCTCCGGCGGCACCCTGCTCCTGGACGAGATCACGGAAATGGACATGGGGCTTCAGGCAAAGCTCTTGCGCGTGCTCCAGGAAGGAGAGATCGACCGCGTGGGCGGGGTGGAAACCGTGAGCGTGGACGTGCGCGTGCTGGCCACCACCAACCGCGACATCGAACAGAGCGTGCGCGAGGGCAAGTTTCGCCAGGACCTCTTCTACCGCCTGAACGTGATTCCGCTGAAGCTCCCGGCGCTCAAGGAGCGCGGCGACGACACCCTGCTCCTGGCCGAGTTCTTCGTGGCCAAGTATTGCGCGGCCTACGGCCTGGGGAGGCTGCATTTTTCCGACGAAGCCGGGAAATGGCTGCTCGAATACGACTGGCCGGGCAACGTCCGCGAGCTGCAAAACCTCATGGAACGCGCCGTGCTCCTGGCCGGGTCCGGACCCATCGCCACCTCGCATTTCCTCATCGACCCGGACGCCTGGCAGCCCGACGACCTGGAAGGCGCCTCCGCGGAAACCGACAACACCCCGCCGGAAACCCCGGACGAGGCCATGTCCGTGATGCCGCTGCACGAGATGGAGAAGCGGCTCGTGCTCAAGTCCCTGAACGAGACGGGCGGCAACCGCACCCAGGCCGCGGACCTGCTCGGCATCTCCGTGCGCACCCTGCGCAACAAGATCAACGAGTACAAGCAGCTCGGCCTGGACATTCCCTAGACCCGGATACGGTTCCCGCGATGTGTTGCGTTGAAGGATTGCCGCGCAGCCTGCGTGCTTCCCGCGCTGTTGCCCTGCCCGCTGTTTTCCGCTCGACCCGCTCCCGCCTGCCCAAACTTGATCTTTTTCCGATTCTCTGGTCTGGAAAGTCAGCGCCGCCGCCGACCGCGTCCGGCGAAATCGGCGGGAACGCTGCAACGCACCAAAGGACCAGTTCATGACCGATCAGACCCCCGAATTTCTCAACGACATGCCCCAGCTCGCTCCGGGCGAGACGTTCCAGTTCCGCTGCCATCCCGGCGTGGACTGCTTCAACGCCTGCTGCAGCGACCTGAACCTGATGCTGACTCCCTACGACGCCTTGCGGCTGCGCCGTTTTCTGGGGCTTTCGAGCCGCGATTTCGTGCAGCGGCACTGCATGGTCTCGGCGGGCCGCGACCTGGGCTTTCCCCTGGTGCAGATGCGCATGCTCGACGACGCGCGCCGGAGCTGCCCCTTTGTGCGGCCGGAAGGCTGCTCGGTCTACGGCGACAGGCCCGGCGCCTGCCGCACGTATCCCCTGGGGCGGGCGTCCATGATCGACGACGATGGCGAGATGAAGGAATATTTCTTCATCGTGCGCGAGCCCCACTGCAACGGCTTTTTGCAGGAGGGGAACTGGACTTCGGGCGAATGGCTGAAGGACCAGGGACTGGAGGCCTACAACACGGCCAACGACCGCTACATGCGGCTGATGAACCGCTGGAAGAAGACGGGCAGGCCCCTGGACGAGCGCCAGGTGAACATGGCCTTTCTGGCCCTGTTCCAGCCGGACGATTTTCAGCGTTTCGTGCGCGACATGAAGCTCTTCGCCCGCGTGAACGCGGACGAGGCCCGGCAGAAAGCCGTGCTGGAAGACGAAGAGGCCGCCCTGGCCTTCGGCGTGGACTGGCTGGAGCTGGTCCTGCTCGGCGAAAGCGAAGGACTGGAAAAGAAATGACCGCCGACGCGCGCAGGGCAGACATGCCCGCGAACCCCAAGCTGCATACGCCGGAGTCGTTCCGGGAGGTGCGGCGCGGCTTGCCGGAAAGCTATCGGCTGGTCTTCACCAACGGCTGCTTCGACATCCTGCACCCCGGCCACGTGGACCTGCTCCAGCGGGCGCGCGCCCTGGGCCACGGGCTGATGCTGGGCCTGAACTCGGACGCCTCGGTGCGGCGGCTGGGCAAGGGGCCGGAGCGCCCCCTGAACAGCGAGGCCGAGCGCGCCTTTGTGCTCGCCGGGCTCGCCTGCGTGGATTTCATCGTGATTTTCGACGAGGACACGCCCCTGGAGCTGGTCCGGGCCGTGCGGCCGCAGGTGCTGGTCAAGGGCGGCGACTGGCCCGTGGAAAAGATCGTGGGCCGGGAGATCGTCCAGGCCGACGGGGGCGAGGTGGTCAGCCTGCCGCTGCTGCCCGGCTACTCCACCACCGGGCTGGTGGAGCGGATTCGGAAACTGTAGCGGAGCCGGAACGGACACGCCTTTCGGCTTCGGCGGCAGGATTCGCCCGGCCCGCTCCCTGGGACGCGCCGGGACTCTTCCCGGCGGTGCCGATTTCGCGAAGCCCCGGAGGCCAACGCTTGCGCAGGTGATCTTGACAGCCGGTTCGATACGGGGTATCGAAATCGGCTCATGACGAATTTGGGCCAGTAGCTCAGTTGGCAGAGCCACCGGCTCATAACCGGTCGGTCCCAGGTTCGAATCCTGGCTGGCCTACCAACACACCCCGAACGCATTCGGGGCCGAGGAAGGAAGTATTGCCGAAGGCCGAGGTTTCCAAGAAACCGCTTTCCTCGCCGACATCCGAGAGGCATGGAAGCTCCCCCAGGGGAAACCCTAGGGGAGCATCTTTTTTTCGGGAATGTGCCCTAACGTATGAAAATTAAAGAAGTAATATCCGTTTTGCAGGGGCTTGCCCCGGAGCGCTACGCCGCATCCTGGGACAATTCCGGACTTCAGGTGCGCGGAACGCGGCAGGACGCCGCGCGCGTGGCCGTGTGTCTCGACCCCTTGCCGGAGCGGCTCGCCGAGGCCCTGGACTGGGGCGCGGATCTCGTGGCCTCCCACCATCCCCTTTTTCTCAAGCCTGCGGCGCCCGTTGCCGAGGGGCCATACCTCGAGGCGCTGCGGCTGCTGCTGCCCGCCGGGGCCTGGCTCTACTCCGCGCATACCTCCCTGGATTCGCGTCCGGGCGGCCCGGCCTGCTGGCTGGGCGACGAGCTGGGCCTGGAGGAACGGCGGTCCCTGGAGCCGAGCCGCAGCTTCGGCGCGCTTTCCGTGTCGTTCTTCCTTGAGCAGGATCTCGGCGAAGAGCTGGCCGACGCCCTGGCCGAGGTGGACGGCGTGTTCGGCATCGGCCAGGACGCCACGGGCGAAGTGCGCATCCTCTGCCATGACGCGGCCTGGCCGCCGCTGCGGGCCGTTCTGGACGAGGTGCTGGCCGCCCTCGGCTGCGGCCATACCCAATATTTCCTGACCCAGATGCGCTCGCCTTCCGAGGAAGTGGGCTTCGGCGAGGTCGGCGAGCTGCCGGAGCCGCTGCCGTACGACGCGTTCGCGGAGCGGCTCGCCGGGCTGCTGGGCAGAGGGTTCTGGACGCAGACCGGACCCCGGCCCGAAACGGTCGCGCGCGTGGCCTACCTGCCCGGTTCCGGGGCTTCGGCCCTGGACGCCGCCCTGGCCGCGCGGGCGGACGTCTTCATCACGGGCGACGTGAAGTATCACCAGGCCCTGGACGCGGTGGGCGCGGGCCTGCATGTGCTGGACGTGGGACATTTTTCCCTGGAAGAGGAGATGATGCGCCGTTTTGCCATCGAGCTGGAAGCGGAGCTTCCCGGCGTGGAGGTGCGATTTTTTCCGGGCCGCGATCCCTTCGCGGTCCGCATGAACGGGTGACACCCGGCCCAAGGCCGGATCGCGAATAGAGAAAAGGTGAGGACGCATGTATCAGAAGCAAATCGAACAACTGGTGGTGTTGCAGAGCGTTGACGACGAGATCATCGGTCTGCGCGAGGAACTGGAAGGGGCTCCCCGCGAGCTTGCCGAGCTGGAGAACCTGCTCCAGTCCTACGACGAGCGTACCGCGCAGATCGACGAGAAGCTGGACCTGCTGAAGCAGCAGCAAAAGCGTCTCGACGACGAGATCGAAGAGGACGCCGGCAAGGTCAAGAAGAGCAAGAACAAGCTCATGATGGCCAGCAATACCAAAGAATACCACGCCATGATGCGCGAGATGGACAGCCTGGAAAAGCTGAACCGGATGCGCGAGGAAGAGCGCGTGGCCGTGGTCGAGGAACTGGCCCGGCAGAAGGAAGCCAAGGTGGAGCTGGACGAGGAAGTGGGCACGGTCCGCGTCGACTTCGACGCCAAGAAGGCCACCCTGGACGAGCGCGTGCAGCAGGCCCAGAAGCGGCTGGACGCCCTGGACAAGAAGCGCAAGAAGGCGGGCAAGGTCGTTCCCGCGCCCATCCTGGGCCGCTACGAGTTCATCCGCTCGCGTCTGCGCAACCCGGTCATCGTCCCGGTTACCGAGGGCATCTGCAGCGGCTGCAACATCATGATTCCTCCGCAGATCTACAACGAGCTGCAGAAGGGCAAGCAGATCCTCTCCTGCCCGAACTGCCAGCGCCTGATCTACTGGGTGGAGCACACTCCGGTTCCGTCCGCCGAGGACTAGAACCAGCGCGGGGTTTCCATGCCGGGGCGGCTTTTGCGCCGCTTCGGATTCTGATAGACTGCATTTTGGAGTCGGACAGGTCGTCGCTGCGGCGCAAGCCGTGGAGGAAAGTCCGGGCTCCGTAGGGCAGGGCGCTGGGTAACGCCCAGCGGGAGCGATCCCGGGAAAGTGCCACAGAAAACAGACCGCCTGCCGGGGCAACCCGGCCGGTAAGGGTGAAACGGTGGGGCAAGAGCCCACCAGCGGCTGCGGCGACGCAGTCGGCTAGGTAAACCCCGTCCGGAGCAAGACCAAATAGGGGAGCTGGCCGGCCCGGCCATGCGGCTCCCGGGTAGGTTGCTTGAGATTCGCGGTAACGCGCGTCCTAGATGAATGACGACCGCCCCGAAAGGGGAGACAAAACCCGGCTTATCGTCCGGCTCCATTTGTCGAATCGAAAGGGCCCGTTCCGGCAGCGCCGGGGCGGGCCCGCACAAAAAAAACGGAAGAAGCGTGAGCACGAGCGCCGAAACCTGGGCCATTCTCCTGGCCGCCGGAAGCGGAACGCGGCTGGCCTCCGCCACGGGCGGGGAGCGCAAGCAGTTCCTCTCCCTGGACGGCGCGCCGCTGTATTGGCGCTCGGCCCGGACCCTGGCCGCTGCGCCGCGCGTGCGCGGGCTGGTATTCGTTTTTCCTCCTGCGGAGCTGGCCGCCCGCGAGCAGGAGCTTGCGGAACTCTTTCAGCGCCAGCCCCTGGGACTGCCCTGGCGGGCCGTTCCCGGCGGGGAGCGGCGGCAGGATTCCGTGCGCCTCGGGCTTGGCGCGCTTCCGCGTGAATGCGGGACCGTGCTCGTGCATGACACCGCCCGGCCCTTTGCCACGGCGGCCTTGATCCGCCGGGTGCTCGACGCGCTGGATGCCGGGGCCGGGGGCGTGGTGCCGGGCCTGGCCGTGACGGATACCATCAAGCTGGTGGACGAGGCCGGAGGCGTGCGGGAAACCCTGCGGCGCTCCGAGCTGCGCGCCGTGCAGACCCCGCAGGGATTTGCGCGCGCCCTGCTCTGCCTGGCCCACGAGCGCGCCGAGGCCGAGGGCTGGGAAGTAACGGACGACGCCTCCATGATCGAACGGCTGGCCGCCGAGGGGCTGGCAAGTCCCGTGATCGTCGTGGACGGCGAGGAGGGCAATGTGAAGATCACCACGCCCGGCGACCTGGAGCGGCTGCGGCCGCAGCGGACCGAAGAGCCGGTAACGGGCTGGGGCTACGACGTGCACCGCTACCGCCTGCACGAGAACGAATCTCCCGCGCGGCCCATGGTCCTGGGCGGCGAACCCATTCCGAACGCGCCGGAAGTGCTGGCCCACTCGGACGGCGACGTGCTGCTGCACGCGCTCACCGACGCCATCCTCGGCTGCTGCGCGGGCGGGGACATCGGCGACCATTTTCCGGATACGGACGCGGCCCACGAAGGCCGGAGCAGCGCGATCTTCGTCAAGGAGGCCCAGTGCCTGGCGCGGGAGCGGGGCGTGCGCATCGTTTCCGCGGACCTGACCATCATCGCGCAGGTGCCCCGGCTCGGACCGCACAAGGAGCGCATTCGCGCCAACATCGAGCGGCTGCTGGAACTGGAGCCCGGACGCGTGAACGTCAAGGCCACCACCGAGGAGAAGCTCGGATTCACCGGAGCAAAAAAAGGGATCAAGGCCGTGGCCTGCGTCAGCGCGCTGCGGACCTGGAAAGCCTAGGGAGCAGGGAATGGCGAAAGCGAGAAACGTATTGGTGCTTTTCGGCATCGGAGCGGTGCTGCTGGTGGCGGGCTACTTCGGGGCCAAGTTCATGGCCGAGAACGTGGCCGAGCAGAAGGTCAAGGAATTCTTCGCGGGCATGGACGACGTCGCCCACGCCCAATACGGCGAGGTCGAGGTCGATCTCTTCAGCCATGAGGCCGTGATCCACGATCTGACCATCGCCGTGCTCGGCGGCAAGGACATCGACGTCCGCAAGTTCACCCTCTCCCGGTATGAGGAGAAGGACGGCCTGCCGAGCGCGCTCAAGGTCCGCTTCGAGGGCGTGACCCTGCCCGTGACCCCCGAATATTTCGCAGGCTCCGCAGCGGACATGAAAGCCATGGGCTACGACGAATTTCACTGCGACTACGCCATGGATTATGAATACCACGAAAAGGAAAAGAGCTTCGAGCTTCGGGACTTTTCCCTGGCCGTGGCCGATGCGGGCCGGCTCAGCCTCTCTCTTCGGCTGGCCAACGTGAACATGAAGGATCTCGTGGCGGGCGGCGCCAGCTCCATGCTCGTGGGCATCGAAGGCGCGAAGCTTCGCTACGAGGACGACTCCCTGCTGGGCCGGGCCATCAAGGCCGCCGCCCAGGAGCAGGGCCTCAGCGAGGAGCAGCTCATGGAGCAGTTCTACGCGGGCATCGACGGGGAGATCGAACGCAACCGGGCCAAGGGGCAGGACTTCGCCGTCCAGGTGCTGGAACAGCTTCGCCGTTTCGTGGACAACCGCAAATCCATCAGCGTGAGCGCGTCCCCTGCCGAACCCGTGGCCGTGCTGCAACTCCTGGGGCTTGACGATGCGGCCAAGGTGGTCCGCGCCCTGGGCGTCAAGGTCGAAGCAGAATAGAACGAGTTTGATATAAACCAAATAGTTAGGATTGGAGTGTTTTAATGCGCCTGTACAATACCATGTCCGGCGGCAAGGAGGAGTTCACCCCGCAAAACGGCAATGCGGTGAACATGTACGTCTGCGGCATCACGGCCTACGACCTCTGCCATATCGGCCACGCCCGTTCCAGCGTGGTCTTCGACGTGCTCGTGCGCTACCTGCGCCACAAGGGCTACGACGTGACCTTCATCCGCAATTTTACGGACATCGACGACAAGATCATCAAGCGCGCCGCGGAAACGGACATGGATCCCGCCGCCCTGGCCGCCAAGTTCATCGACGAGTTCTATGTGGACATGGACCGCCTCAACGTGCTGCGGGCCGACGTGGAGCCCAAGTGCACCGAGCACATCGCCGAGATGATCGACCTGACCGGCCGGCTCATCGAAAAGGGACACGCCTACGCCGCGCTGAATGGGGACGTCTACTTCCGGGTGCGTTCCTTCGAAGGCTACGGCAAGCTTTCCGGCCGCAAGATCGAGGAGCTGGAGTCCGGCGCGCGCATCGCTCCGGGCGAGCAGAAGGAGGATCCCCTGGACTTCGCCCTTTGGAAGGCGGCCAAACCCGGCGAACCGTCCTGGGACAGCCCCTGGGGCCCGGGCCGTCCGGGCTGGCACCTGGAATGCTCGGCCATGAGCGAAAAGTACGCGCCCCTGCCCCTGGACATCCACGGCGGCGGGCAGGATCTTTCCTTTCCGCACCATGAGAACGAGATCGCCCAGTCCGAGGCGGCCACGGGCAAGCCCTTTGCCCGCTACTGGGTGCACAACGGCTTCGTGCAGATCAATTCCGAGAAAATGTCCAAGTCCCTGGGCAACTTCTTCACCATTCGCGACATTCTCGCCCAGTTCCACCCGGAAACCCTGCGCTATTTCCTGCTGACCATGCATTACCGCAGCCCGCTGGACTTTTCCTTCGACGCCCTGGAAGAGGCGGAAAAGGGACTCAAGCGCGTCTACGCGGCCCTGCGCCAGATGGACGAGGAGCTGACCCGCTCCAAATGGTCCAAGACCGAACTGCCCGCCGAGCTGTCCGCCGAGCTGGAGAAGATCGAGTCCGAGTGGACCCGGAGCATGGAAGACGATCTGAACACCGCCGGGGCCATGGGCCAGCTTTTCAATGCCGTGCGCCTTTCCGGCCGGATCGTGGACGACAAGGCCCTGCGCAAGTCCGAGGGGGCCAAGGCGCTTTGGCAGCGCATCCGTTCCGATGTGGCCGAATGGGCCAAGGTCTTCGGGGTCTTCGAGCGCGAGCCCGCCGCGTTCCTGGACGAACTCAAGACCAGCCGCGCCGCGCGCAAGGGCATCGACCCCGCCAAGGTGGAGGCGCTCATGGCCGCGCGCCTGGAAGCCAAGAAAGCCAAGAACTTCGAGGAGTCCGACCGCATCCGCGACGAGCTGGCCGCACTGGGCGTCGAGGTCAAGGACACGCCCCAAGGCCCGGTCTGGGACGCCTAGCTTCCCGCAACAGTTCATAATGGAAAAAAGAGGAGGCATATTGCCTCCTCTTTTTTTTGACGGTATGACTTGTGACACGATGTTTTACTTTGGCTCCCAAACATCAGAGTACAAGACCATAAGAGCAATCTTCACGGGAAGGTTTTGCTTCGTTCTTGGTATTGACGAAGATGTGATCCGAGATTGCATTCGGCAGAATGACCCAGATTGCGTTGCCGATCCGGTCCTGCGGGAAGAATTACTCCATTCATTGGTTTTCAGGAGATGCCTTTCCGGATTGGCGCTCAACGGATTGCGATATGCCGTTAGGTTGCTTTGGGCAATGTGCGGGTCAAGATATGTCGTTGAGCAGTATTATAGATTACGAACTGCATTTTATCTTATCATGTACGAGGTACATGAAGACATTGTCGCACGCGGGAAAAAGCGTTTTGAACTTCTAAAAAGTGATTATTCATATTATAAATTTGTAGTTCAGAGATGTAATCCGTTCTTTTCTTTGTCGTTTATACTGCTAAGTCCCATTCTGTCTGTCGTTGGCTATGTGTTAACGGCTCATTATTCAGTCGTCATCTGCGGCACATGTAATGGGAATTCAATGAATTTTGTTTCAAAAAATAAGTATGTCGATAGCGTAACCCGTGATAACAACAAATTGTACGGATTCTTCGGTAAATGGTTGCAGCTGGAGAATTGGATTAAGAGTCACAGCAAAGACTATGCTGCATGGACTGTGTTTAAGTTTACAGCTGAAGAGGAGGCTTTGTCGGAATTTTTACCGCTGCTTCCATATGGAACTGCAAGTTTTTATTCCGACTTCCGACGATATCTCATGGAATCTGTATCTATAGCAGGTACATGGTGCAATTCCAATAACGTCGAAAGCTGGATTCGCATTGTGACTATATTGCTCGGAGCGGAAAGACCTGCGGAAAAGATTTCTAAGATCGAGGCTGAACAAGATTTGTATAATATATGCAATTTCTACTATTTACATGGAAATTAAATGTATCTTACGAAAATGGATCACATACAATCATTGGATGAGTTGTCGAACGCAATCGATCCTGACGAAAATCTCATCGTGATTGCTGTAAGAGACGCATCCGTTTATAGTGACATAGCAGTCAGCGCTATTGCAATGCAGTCTAATTTATCAAAGGATATGCATGTATTTTTTTTGAGCGGAATCGATATCGTTGATAAATTTGTAACGCATCTGTCCCTCTGCTACAGCATTGACGTCGGGAAAAGTGATTTTGTCGTCATGCTGCCCTCGTGCGTATTCGGCAACATTGGCGCAAAGAATATCATCGTTATTGCGGATCAACCGTCGGATGTCCCAGAGGACAACGATACGCGACTTGTCGCTGCATGGAAGTCCGCTCTAAAACGACTGCGCGTCAAGAATGTGATTGGTTCAACAGTGAGCACCATACGGAACGACTTCGTGCACGCGCTTCTGGGACTGTTGAGCTGAACGCTGCAAGGCTGTGCTCATCCCTCTTTTCCTCTGCTGCCGCTTGGACGAGAGGAGAGTCATTTCATTAAGATATCTCCTTGCGCAGCAGGCTCCCAAGGGCGTTCAGCAACTCCTGTTCCTTGTGGGGGGCGGCCACGCAGACGTCGAAGGGGGAATCTTCGCCTTCGAATGCCTGGCAGCCGTAGCCCGGCGGGGAAAGGCAGACGATGGGCAGGCGGCGGCTTCCGGGCTTCGCGGCGTCCCGGACGGTGCGCGCGGTCTCCTCGCCGTTCAGGTAGGGCAGCTGCGCGTCCACGAGAAAGATGTCGAACGCTTTCGATTTCAGCAGGGCAAGGGCGGAAGGTCCGTCCTCGACGATCTGCACATGGTACCCGGCTTGTTCCAGGAGCGTTCGGAGCACGTACGCGGTCAGGCTGTCCTCTTCGGCGAGCAGCACGCTCGGCCTGGGAAGGCTCGGCGCGTCGTCATCGCTCCCGCCGGAGTCCCCGGAAAGGGGGCGTTCCGTGGCCTCGGCCGTGTCCGCGAGCGCGGCAAGAGCCGCGGCAAGACGTTCCAGCACGGGGCGGGGGTCTTCATGCCCATGCCCGCCGCCCATGGGAGTCCCGGAATTCAGGTCGCGCAGGAGCCGGTCGAGCAGCTTGCTCGCCTCCAGGAATTCGTTGCAATGTCCCCGCAGCGTGGATTCGAGCCGCGTGTTGCTGTCCAGGAGCATCCGCGTGAGCTGGTAGCGTTCGGAAACGTCCAGATGGGATACCACGACGCCGTTCCCGCCGGATATCGGGGTGGCCTGCATCAGGAACCAGCGTTCCCGCGTGGGAGAGTGACAGGGATAGTGCAGCCGGAATTCTTCCAGCTCGCCGCGCAGCACCTTGCGCAGCCCGTCCAGCGCCACCGAGGCGTAGGGGTCTTCCTCGGAATCCAGGGCGCCCTTGCAGATGCGCAGGTAGTCCACGCCCGCGCCGAGCTGCGCCGGGTCGCCGCCATTGAGCGCGGCGAAGCGTTTCCAGGCCCGGTTCACGGCGAGAATGCGCCCCTGCTCGTCCAGCAGGGCCACATGCGCGGAAAGGGAGTTGAGAATGTCCAGGGCGTCGGGACCGGTGCATTCTCCGGCCTGCGGCGGCACCTGTCCGCCGTGGTTTCGCCGTTCGGTTTCTTTGTCCCGAAAGTGTCCGCCATTCATGCCCATTGCTTCCTCCGGTAGTGCGCGCCTGCGAGGGATATTCACGATCCGCATAGCACAAACAGGGGGCTTCTGCTACAGCGCCGACGCTTCGCGCCGGGAGGACGCAGGAGGGGAAAGGCGGTCGGGCAACGGGGCGCGTCTCAGCCCTGGCGGGCGAGGTATTGCAGCATGGCCTGCGCGGAACGCTTCGAGCGGCTCACGGCCTCGGCCACGGTCTTGGCCCCGGTGACCACGTCGCCGGAGGCGAACACGCCGTCGCGGCTGGTGCGGCCTTCCTCGTCCGTGATGACCAGCCCGGTCCTGCCGATCTCCATGCCGGTGAGATTGGTGCGGGGAGCCTGGCTGGCCGCGATGAAGATGGAATCCGCCGGAAAGAACTCCCGCTCCTGCTCCAGGGTTTCGACCCGCGTCCTGCCCTGCTCGTCGATAGCGAGCCGGGTCCGGGCGCAATGCAGTCCGCCTTCCACGATTTCCAGCGGCGCGGTCTGGAACCGGAAGCGGACGCCGTCCAGCTTGGCGTAGTCGTATTCGTACCGGGTGGCGGTCATGTGCTCCTCGCCCCGGCGGTAGAGGATGGTCACGTCGTCGGCGCCCTTGCGGAGCGCGGTCCGGGCCACGTCCATGGCCACGTTGCCCGCGCCGATGATGGCGACCTTCTTGCCGATCCAGTAGCTGTCGGGGTTCTTGAGGTAGTTGATGGCGTAGTGCACGTGGCCGAGGGTTTCCCCGGCGATGCGCAGCGGCCGGGGGTTCCAGACTCCGGTGCCCACGAAGATGGCCCGGTACTCGTCGCGGAAGAGGTCGTCCAGGCCGATGACCGGGCCGATGGTCATGTTCGGCCGGATCTTCACGCCCAGCTTCAGCAGCATCTCCCGAATCCGCTCAAGGATGTCCTTGGGCAGCCGAAAGGCGGGAATGCCGTAGCGCAGGACGCCGCCGATGTGTTCCTCGGATTCGAAGATAGTGACGTCGAACCCTTGCGAGGCCATGATGAAGGCCACTGTCAGCCCGGCAGGCCCGGAGCCGATGACGGCGATGCGGGTGCCGTTGCTGTCCCGCACGGGCCGCTGCGGCTGGAACTGCTCCAGGTAGTAGCGGGAGACGTAGTTCTCGATGTCGCTGACCTGGACCGGCGCGCTTTTCTTTCCGAGGATGCAGTGTCCCTCGCAGAATTTCTCGTGCGGGCAGATCAGCGAGCAGACCACGGAAAGCGGGTTGTTCTGGAAGAGCAGTTCTCCGGCCCGGCGGATGTCTCCTTCCAGAAAGGTCTTGATCATGTCGTTGACGGGAGTGCCGACGGGGCAGCCCTTGCTGCAGAGCGGGCGCTTGCATTGCAGGCAGCGCGACGCCTCTTCGATGATGTGTCTCCCCATGGGGGCCTCGTTTGCGGGTGGAATGTTGGACGGTTGGAAAAGCGCCCGCAACGCGGGAGCGCGAGCGGACGGACGATGCGGGAGCCGTTGGTGAAAGGGGGTCCGCGCGGAGGGGACCGGGACGCCGATCCGCGGATCGGCCGACTTGCTATAGCTCCAAAGAGCCTCGGCGTCAAAAGTGCGGGAGCAGGGCTTCCGGCCCGGATGGCGGCGTCAATTCGGGCTCGGCCCGGATTCGTTCTCCGCGGCGCGCTCCTCGCGCGCGAGCGTCCGCCGCACCCAGAACAGGGCCACCCCGGCGGATATCCAGACGATGGCGAAAATGCCCCACCAGAGGCTGGTCAGTCCGAATTCCAGCCGGAAGATCAGCAGCGAGAAGAGAAGGCCCGGCGCGACGATCTGCCGGAACAGGCCGAGCCCCACGGCGAACAGGGGATGCTTCATGCCCTGAAGCGTGGACGTGGAAACGAAAATGACCACATAGCCGTACAGCACCAGGGCGTCGATGCGCAGGTAGTCCGCTCCGGCCTTCTGCACCTGCGGCGCGTCGGAGAATATCCACATCAGCCCCGGAGCGAGAAAAAAGACCAGCAGGGTGCCCGCGGCCATGAGCCAGGCGCCGTAGCGCAGGCAGGCGTTCATGGATTCGCGCACCCGGTCGAGTCTGCCCGCGCCGTGGTTCTGCGCGGCCAGGGTCAGGGCAGCGATGCTGAGGCCGATGGTCGGCACGAGCACGAGCTGCTCCACGCGCACCGCCGCGCCGTAGGCGGCCTTGGCTTCGGCTCCGAACTGGCCCACGAAGTAGAGGATGACGAACACGCCGAGTCCGATGGTCACGGAGTTGGCGCTGGCGGGCAATCCCTGCCCCAGGATCGCGCCGATGGTCCGCGGGCGCGGGAGCAGGCAGCGCAGGCCCGTCATGCGCAGCAGCCCTGCCCGGTAGGCCCTGCTGCCGATGTAGACGGCCCCTATGCCCTGGATGAGCACCGTGGCCCAGGCCACTCCGGCCACGCCCATGGCGGGCAGGCCCAGGCCCCCGTGAATGAACCAGGGGTCGAGGCCGCAGTTGAGGAAAAATCCGAAGATCAGGAAATTCCTCTGAATGCGGGTGTTGCCCGCCGCGTTCAGCGAGGCGTTGGCCAGCTGCACGAGCAGGAACAGGGGCGCGCCGAGGAAGATGGTCCGCATGTAGTCCAGGCCCGCGCGCATTTCCTCGCCCTGCGCGCCGAGCACGGCAAAGGCCGGACGGGACAGCAGCCAGCCGAGGACGCAAAGGAGCAGGCCGCAGATCAGGGCCAGGCTGAGGCTCTGCACCGCGAGCACCTGGGCGCGGTCCTCGTCGTCCCTGCCCAGGGCTTGGCCGATCAGGGCCGTGGCTCCGGTGGCCAGGCCGGAAGCCGAGGCCGAGATCAGGAAATAGAGCGGAAAGGAGATGGACAGGGCGGCCAGGGCTTCGGTGGAGATGGTGCCCGTGAAGAAGGTGTCCACCACATTGTACATGGTCTGGAAGAAAAAACCGATGCTGGCCGGTACGGCGATGCGGCGGACCAGCCCCGGCACGGGATCCGCGGTCAGGGCGCCGCGGCCGAGAGAAGGCGCTTGCAGAGGCTTCATCCCTTGAACATAGGCAGCGGAGCCGATTCTGGCAAGCTTGCGCCGAAAAGGTTTGAAGAGCGCCGGAAAAATTGTCATCATAGCACGATAGGCAATCCTTCCGCCGCGGCTCGTGGCGTCATGCAGGGGAAATACTGTGGGAATCGCATCGGACATTATTCTCGTGGTGGTGGCCGCCCTGGTCTGCGGGCTTCTGGCGCGCCGCCTGGGCCAGCCGCTGATCCTCGGCTACATCGTGGCCGGGGTGCTCCTGGGTCCGCACACGGGCGGCGTGACCGTCTCCTCCGTGCATGAGATCGAAATGCTTGCGGAGATCGGCGTGGCCCTGCTGCTGTTCGGCATCGGCCTGGAATTCTCCCTTTCGGACCTGCGGCCCGTGCGCGGCGTGGCCCTGGTGGGCACGCCCATACAGATCGGGCTCATCGTGGCCTACGGCTGGGGCATCGGCATCTGGTTCGGCTGGGACTGGGAGCCGTCCCTCTGGCTCGGCGCGCTGCTTTCGCTTTCCAGCACCATGGTCATCCTCAAGACCCTGGAAAGCCAAGGGCTCATGGGCACGCTCTCCAGCCGCGTCATGATTGGAATGCTCATTGTCCAGGATCTCGCCGTGGTGCCCATGCTGGTGATCTTGCCCATTCTCGGCGAGCTGGGCGGGGACGCGCTGGGCGGCATGGCCCTGCTGGGCTGGGCGGTCTTCAAGGCTTCCGCATTCCTGGGGCTGATGATCCTCGTGGGCGCGCGGGTGATTCCCTGGCTGATGAAGCGGGTGGCCCGGACCAACTCCTCCGAGCTTTTTCTGGTGACCACCAGCGCCATGGCCCTGGGCATCGGCTACGGCACGTATCTTTTCGGGCTGTCCTTCGCCTTCGGCGCGTTCGTGGCCGGGCTGGTCATCAGCGAGTCCGACTACAGCCACCACGCCCTCTCCAGCATCCTGCCCCTGCGCGACCTGTTCGGCCTGCTGTTCTTCGCCTCGGTGGGCATGCTCCTGGATCCCGGGTTCCTGGTCGACCACTGGAAGGGCATCCTGCTGCTCGTGGGCCTGACCATGGCGGGCAAGAGCGTTGTCTGCGCGGGGCTGGCCAGGGCCTTCGGCTACGTGAACATCGTGCCCCTGGCCGTGGGGCTGACCATGTTTCAGGTGGGCGAGCTGTCCTTTCTGCTGGCCAAGGTGGGCCGCGAGGCCGGCGCGCTGAATCCGGAGCAGTACGGCCTGATCCTTTCCACGGCCATCGTGACCATGATCCTGACCCCGCCCGCGTCCCGGCTGGCCGGGCCGCTCTACCGCGTGCAGCGCCGCTTTTTCCAGCGGGAATCCGTGCAGAGCGTGAACGTGACCGGCGACTGGCTGCGCGACCACGTCATCGTGGTCGGCGGCGGCCGCGTGGGCGGGTTTTTGGCGCGGGTGCTGGCTGGGGCCGACGTGCATTACGTGGTCATGGAGGCGGAACACCGCGCCTTTGAGGCGCTCAAGGCCCGGGGCGTGCCCGTGATCTATGGGGACGCCACCCAGCGCGCCGTGCTGGAGGCGGCCCATCCAGGTCATGCCAGGCTGCTCATGGTCACGGTGCCGGCCTTTTCCGTGGTCCGGCAGGTCGTGGAGCTGACGCGCTCCCTGGCCCCGGACCTGGGCATCGTGGCCCGCGCGGACGGCATGGAACAAATGCGGCGGATGCGCGAGCTGGGCGCGAATCAGGTCGTTCAGCCCACGCTGGAGACGGGTCTGGAGTTCGCGCGCAAGGCGCTGCGCTGCCTGGGGCTGCCTCCGGGAGCGGTGCAGCGTTTCGCGGACGCGGTGCAGGGCGACGACTACGCGGCACTGGCCGGCAACGGCGGGCTGCAAGCCTCGCTGCACCAGCTGGAGGCGCTGCGCGCGGTGGAGATCATCTGGCGGCGGGTGGCGCAGGGCGGACCGCTGGAAGGGAAGAGCATCGCCGGGCTGGGAATTCGCGGCCGTACGGGAGTTTCCGTGGTCGGCGTGCTGCGCGCAGGGCTCATGCTGCCGAACCCCGACATTCATATGCCCCTGGAGGCGGACGACATGCTCGCGCTCATCGGCGGCCCCAAGGAGCAACGCCGCTTCGAGAAGGAGTACGGCGCGGACTCGCTCGTCGAGGCACCGGACTGCGAAAAAGTTCCTGTCTGACGGATGCACCGGCATCAAGCAATGGTCCGGGAGGTTTTCACGCCTCCCGGATCTTGTTGTTTTGGAAGCAGAGGACGAGCAAAACGCCATTTTGAACGGCCGTTCAATGTTGTGACGCCGATTATTCACATAGCATTTCTTGACAAAATCGAAATTACGGCATTATATTCTTTATAAGTGCAAAATCCTGTCACAAAACGAAGCGGAGAGTTGCAGTGTCGAAAAAGAATGGAGAATATCAATTCGGCGACATGTCCGCAAAGGGATCGAATAATTTCCTCATTGTTGGAATAGGGGCCTCCGCGGGCGGTCTTGAAGCATTGCAACAGTTTTTCCAGAACGTGCAGGAGGCTGATGCAGTCGCATTCGTCGTCGTGCAGCACCTTTCTCCGGACTACAAGAGTCTCATGCCGGAGCTGCTGGCCCGGAAAACGCGCCTGAACGTGCGGCATGTCGTGGACGGGGAGCAGGTTTCGCCCGGCAACGTCTACATCCTGCCGCCGAAGAACAACCTGAGCATGTATGCGGGCAAGCTGTTTCTCACGCCGCAGGAGCCGCATCTCAATCTGCCCATCGACATCTTCCTGCGCTCCCTGGCGGAGGACGCCGGAGAGCGCGCCGTGGGGATCATCCTTTCGGGAACGGGCAGCGACGGCACGCGCGGGGTTCGGGCCATCAAGGAGAACGGCGGCCTGGTCATGGTCCAGGACGAGGACAGCGCCGCCTTCGACGGCATGCCCCGCAGCGCCACGGCCACGGGCATCGTCGATTTCGTGCTTCCGCCGGAGCGCATGCCCGGCGAGCTGCTGCGCATCGCCGGGGGGCTTTTTTCCAAGGAGGGGAGCTTTCCCCGGCGGGAGAAGAGCGAGGGCAGCGGAGCGCTCTCCAAGATTCTCGCGCTGGTCAAGATCAAGACGGGCCTGGATTTTTCCTACTACAAGGAAACCACCATCATTCGGCGCATCGAACGCCGCATGAGCATTCTGCAATTCAACACGCCGGAGGAGTACGTCGAACATCTGGAGCGGACACCTTCGGAAATCGGCATTCTCCAGCGGGAGTTCCTGATCGGGGTGACGAAATTCTTCCGCGATCCGGAGGCCTACGAGTTCATTCTCTCCAAGGTCATCCCGGAACTGCTCAACGGCAAGAATCCGCCGGAGTCGCTCCGCTTCTGGGTGGCGGGCTGCTCCACGGGCGAGGAGGCCTACTCCCTGGCCATCGCCGTCAACGAATACCTTGACGCCCACAGCCTGCGGTTCGACCTCAAGGTCTTCGCCACGGACATCGACCGGGAGGCCCTTGCCGTCGCGGCCCAGGGAATCTATCCGCTCAGCATCGCCGCGGACGCCTCCCTTGACAGGCTCGGCCGCTATTTCTCCAAGAAGGGGGAATCCTTCCAGATCAAGCCGCACATCAGGAAGCAGGTCATCTTCGCCTACCACAATCTTATCAAGGATCCCCCCTTCCCGCGAATCGACCTGGTCAGCTGCCGCAACCTGCTGATTTATCTCCAGCCGGTGTTGCAGCGCAAGGTGCTTTCCAATTTCCATTACTCCCTGGCCGGGGGCGGTTTTCTCTTTCTCGGCTCCAGCGAGTCCGTGGGCGAGATGAGCAGCGTGTTCTCCTCCTTTGAAAACCGCTGGAAGATCTACCGTTGCCGTGAGGACAGCGGCGTTCGGCCCCAGCTGCCGCCGCCCAGTTCCTCCCTCTCGGTTTCGACGGCGAAGGAGGAATCGGATCTGGTCGAGGTGCGTCCGGTCGCGCCGCAGCGCGACGACGGCGAGGCCCTGACGATGCGCATCATGGAGCGCTGCATGCCGCCGACCCTGCTCGTGGGCCGCGACCGCCACGTGCAGCACATCTTCGGCGAGATCAACGAGTTCATGCAGCTGCGGGCGGGCCGGGCGCAGCTCGACGTGACCAAGCTCGTGGACGAGGATCTTTCCATCCCGCTCAACTCCGCGTTGCAAAAGGCCATGAAGGAAATGGTCGACGTGCGCATCCCCGGCGTCGCCTACGAGCGCGGCGGGGAGCGGCGCCATGTGGACATCGTGGTGCGCGCGTTTGCCACTGGCCCGGCCAGCGGCGCGTTCGCCGTGACCTTCCAGGACCATGTGGCGAACATGGACGATCTGGAAGCTTTCGACATCGAAACCAGCGTGAAGAACCGCATCCGCGACCTTGAGCAGGAGCTGCAATACACGCGGGAAAATCTTCAGGCCACGATCGAGGAATTGGAGACGTCCAACGAGGAGCTGCAAGCCACCAACGAGGAACTGCTGGCAGCGAACGAGGAGCTGCAGAGCACCAACGAGGAATTGCAGTCCGTCAACGAGGAGTTGATCACGGTCAATTCCGAATATCAGGAGAAGATCCGGGAGCTGAGCGAGCTGAACGACGACCTCGACAATCTCATGGCCAGCACCGAGGTCGGAACCATTTTCCTGGACCGGAATCTGCGGATACGCAAGTTCACCAGCGCCGCGGGCCGCACGTTCAAGGTCATCGACACGGATCTGGGCAGACCCATCGGCGATCTGACCCACAATCTGGAATATCCGGAACTGTCGGAAGACCTTCGGACCGTGCTCAGCCGGGGAACCGACGTGGAGCGCGAGGTGCGCGACCTCGAAGGCGGCTGGCACCTGGCCCGGCTGCTGCCGTACGACTCGGGCGCGAGGAATGCGGGGGGAGTGGTCATGACCTTCGTGGACATCTCCCGGATCAAGTCCGCCGAGGACGACCTGCGCCGCGAGCGGGACCTGCTCTTCCGGATCATGGAGAGTTCCCCCACGGCTACGGTCATGGTGGACCGGGACGGGCTCATCTCCTACGTGAACGCCGCTGCGGAAAGGCTGCTCGGAGCGACGAAGGAGGAGCTGAGTTCCCGCGCCTTCGACTCCCCCGCCTTCGGGATTACCGACTGCGAGGGAAGCCCTCTTGCGTCGGACGAACTGCCCTTCGGCGTGATCCGCCGCACCGGGGAGCGCATCGAAAACCATCGCCACGCGATCACGGGAAGCGGGGGAGAGCGCAGGTGCCTCTCCGTGACCGGCAATCCGGTGTTCGACGAGCAAGGCAAGGTGGAGGGAGCTGTGTTCAAGTTTGAAGAGGCGTCGCCGAACGCCGCTGACTAAGGAGGGTCTGATGAGCGCGGACAGGCAGGATCCCCATAACCGAGAAGGTCTTCGCGAGCGGGCCGAGCGGCTGCTGCGGGAGCAGGAGGCCAACGGCTCGGACGATTTCGACGAGGTGCGCGATCTGGTGCATGAACTCGCCGTGCACCAGATGGAACTCGACATGCAGAACGAGGAATTGCGGGGTTCCCAGCTGGAATTGAACCGTTCGCGGGACAGGTACCAGCTACTGTTCGACTCGGCCCCGATCGGCTATCTGGTGCTCGATGCCAAGGGGGTCATCCGGGAAGCCAACGACGAGGCGGCGGCCCTGCTCGGCGTGGAGCGCGGACGCGCGGCGGGAAAGCCGCTGGTCGCCCTGCTGCCGGGCCGGGAGCACGGCAACTTTTTTACTCTCCTGCAGAGCGTGTTCGCCCAGGGCGAAGCAGCCCGCGACATGGAGCTGCGCCCGCGGGACGGGGCGCTGCGCACGATCCGGCTCACGGCCAGCCTGGCCCGCGAGTCCTTGGCGGACGAGGCGCGCTGCCTCTGCGCCATGCAGGACATCTCCTTCCGGGTGGAGGCCGAGCGTGCCCTGCGGCAGGCGCTCAAGGAGGCGGAAACCGCCAACAGGGCCAAGAGCGTTTTTCTGGCGAACATGAGCCATGAGATCCGCACTCCGCTCAACGGCGTGCTCGGCATTCTTCAGCTTCTTTCGCGCACGGCCCAGGAGCCGCGCAACAAGGAGCTGATCGATGTCGGGCTGAACGCGGGACACGGCTTGCTGTCGATCCTCAACGACGTGCTGGAGTTCTCGCGCATCGAAGCGGGCCGCGTCGATGTCCAGGATCAGGCCTTTGTGCTGCGGGATCTGTTCAACATGCTGCTGCGGCTTTTCCTTCCCCAGACCGCCACCAAGGGCATCAACCTGGTCATGGACCTGGCCCCGGATTCTCCGGACGTGCTCTCCGGGGATTCCGGCCTGCTGCGGCAGATTTTGTTCAACGTGATCGGCAACGCCGTCAAGTTCACCCAGAAGGGCGAGGTCCGGGTCTGGGCCGGGCCGCTTCCCGCGCGCAGCGCAGGAAGATGCCGCATGCTGTTCATGGTCGAGGACTCCGGCATCGGCATGGCCGACAACGACCTTGCGGGCATTTTCGATGAGTTTCATCAGGTGGAGCGGCACTACAACCGCCGTTTCGGCGGGGTCGGGCTCGGCCTCGCCATTGTCCGTCGGCTCGTGTCGCGGATGGGCGGAACGCTGGCCTATGAGAGCGAACGGGGCAAGGGAACCCGCGCCTGGATCAGCCTGCCCTTCGGCGCTCCGTCGCTGGAGGGCGCCTCGTCCGTCCCGAAGGGGGAAGTCGAGTGCGGCGAGCGCGGGCGGATTCTCGTGGTCGAAGACGACGACGTGGCCCGCAAGGTGATTTGCCGCATCCTGGAAGAATGGGGCTACGGATTCGCCGTGGCCGAGGACGGGCACATGGCCCTGGACCTGCTGGAGCGCGAGGAGTTCGACTGCGTGCTCATGGACATCCGCATGCCCGGCATGGACGGCGAGGAATGCACCCGCAGGATTCGCAGCGCGGACAGGAGCTATTCGAGCATTCCCATCGCGGCCATGACCGCCTTCGCCTACACGGAGGAACGGGACAAGATCCTGAGGGCGGGAATGGACGCGTATCTCGCCAAGCCCCTGGACATTGAGGAGCTTCAAAAGGTGCTCACGGAGCTTGTTCCGCGGGCCTGCCGCCCTGCGCTCTAGCCTCGGAGGCCGCGCGGCCTAGCCCAGGCCCACGTCGAGGCTCATCATCAGGGCGAAGCCGAGAATCAGGCCCATGGTGGCCAGGTCGCCGTATCCCGAGGCCTGGGATTCGGGAATGACCTCCTCGCAGGAAACGAAGATCATGGCCCCGGCGGCAAAGGACAGGGCATAGGGCAGCAGGGGCTGGGCATAGACCACGGCCACCGCGCCGATCACCCCGGCGATGGGTTCGACCATGCCGGAGAACTGGCCGTACATGAAGCTGCGCATCCGGCTCATGCCTTCCCTGCGCAGGGGAATGGCAACCGCCGCGCCTTCCGGAAAGTTCTGGATGCCGATGCCGATGGCCAGGGCGATGGCCCCGGCCAGGGTGGCCGAAGGCAGGCCCGCGCCCACGGCGCCGAAGGCCACGCCCACGGCGAGCCCTTCCGGGATGTTGTGCAGGGTGATGGCCAGCACCAGGAGCACGCTGCGGTTCCAGGAGGTGGAGATGCCCTCGGCCTCGCTGCGCGGCGCGTTCAGGTGCAGGTGGGGCAGGAACATGTCCACCAGCCGCAGAAAGCCCGCCCCGGAGATGAAGCCCACGGCGGCCGGAACGAACTTCCAGGGGCCGAGGTGTTCGGACATCTCGATGGCCGGGGCCAGCAGGGACCAATAGCTGGCCGCGATCATCACGCCCGCGGCAAAGCCGAGCATCACGTCCAGGGTCCGTTTGCTGATGTTCTTGGTCAGGAAGACCATGCCCGCGCCCAGCGCGGTCACGCCCCAGGTGAAGAGCGTGGCCAGCAGAGCCTGAAGCACGGGGCTCAGAGAAGCGATGTCCATTTTTCCCTCCGCATGGATCGGTCTTCCGGAAGCATAGCGTTCCCGGCGGGTTTTGTGAACCCGGCCTGCGAAGATTCCCGGCTAGGCGTTGCCGCGCCGGAAGCTCTCCGCGTCCAGCTCCAGCCGCTTGAGGATCTTCTGCAGGGCCACGCGGGAGAGGCCGGAGATGCGCGCCGCCTCGGAGATGTTGCCGCCCGTGGATTCGAGCAGGTCGCGCACATAGGCCCTGGTGAAGCTGTCGATGACCTTTTCCTTGGCCTCCTTGTAAGGGCCGGGGCAGTTGGGGTCGTCGCGGCAGGTCGCCTCCTGTCCCTCGGCCAGGCGCACGTGGGCCATGTCGATGACCTCGCGGGAGCAGAACACGGCGAGCCTGCGGATGAAGTTCTGGAGTTCGCGCACGTTTCCCGGCCATTCCCGCCCGGCGAGATAGGCCAGGGCTTCCGGCGCGATTTCCTTGCAGGAGCGGTTCATCTCCGCGCAGGCCCGCGCCAGGAAGTGGCGGCTGAGCAGGGGAATGTCCTCGGTGCGCTCGCGCAGGGGCGGCACGGTCACGCTGAGGACGTTGAGCCGGTAGTAGAGATCCTCCCGGAAGGACTTGTCGCGGATGCGGGCTTCCAGATCCTGGTTCGTGCTGGCGATGATGCGCACGTCCACCCGCACGTTGCGGCTGGAGCCCACGGGCCGGATTTCTCCTTCCTGAAGGCAGCGCAGCAGCTTGGTCTGGAGCGAGAGGGGGATGTCGCCGATTTCGTCCAGGAGCAGGGTGCCGCCGCGCGCGTTGACGAAGATGCCCTTGCGGTCGCGGTCCGCCCCGGTGAACGCGCCCTTGACGTGGCCGAAGAGTTCGCTCTCGAGCAGTTGCTCCGGGATGGCCGGGCAGTTCACCGTGAGCATGGGGCGGTCGTTGCGCGGGCTGAGGCGGTGGATGGTGCGGGAGACCAGTTCCTTGCCCGTGCCGGACTCGCCGCGCACGAGCACGGTGTAGTCCGATTCGGCCACGGCGGCGGTGGCCTCCTTGAGCCTGCGCATGGCCGGGCTCTCGCCGATGAGTTCCGGCGCGCCCTCCTGCCGGGCCAGCAGCCCGCGCAGCCGCGCGTTCTCACCCAGGAGCCGGCTGCGTTCCAGGCCGCGCTGCACCGAGGTGAACAGCGCGTCCGGCTCCACGGGCTTGGTCAGGAAATCGTAGGCCCCGGACTTGAGCGCCTCCACCGCCGTCTGCACCGTGCCGTAGGCCGTGAGCAGCAGCACGCTGGCGCGCGGCCAATCCTCCAGCACGAGCCGCAGCAGGGCCACGCCGTCCATGCCGGGCATGGAGAGGTCCGTGAGCAATACGCCGCAGGGCTCGGCGGCCATGATTTCCAGGGCCTCGGCCCCGGACTGGGCCGTGCGGATATGCTCCTGCGGGAACTGCTTGCCCAGCAGCCGCTGGATGCCCCGGGCGAAGTCGGGTTCGTCGTCCACGATCAGGATGCCGAGAGGGTCGCTCATGATGCTCCTTGCGAAGAGGGGGAGTTGGGCTGCGGGGCCTCGCCGGGCAGATGGATCGTGAACACGGCGCCGCCTTTGTTTTCAACCTCGATGCGGCCGCCCATCTCTGCCACGAGTCCGTAGACCACGGCCAGGCCGAGGCCCGTGCCCTTGCCCATTTCCTTGGTGGTGAAGAAGGGGTCGAAGAGCCTGCGCAGGTGTTCCTCGGAAATGCCGGGTCCGTTGTCCGCGACGCGCAGCACGACGCCGTCCTCGCCCCGGCCCCGGCCCACGCCGACGTGGATGCGTCCGGTTTCCGGGGCCACGGCGTCCAGGGCGTTGCTGAAGAGGTTGGCCAGGATCTGCTCCAGGTGTTGCGGGTTGGCCACGAAACGCGGCAGGTCCGGCTCGCTGTCCACCTCGACCAGCACGCCGCGCTTTTCGGCCTGGACCTGGAAGACCTTGACCGCATCCCCGACCATGGCCGCGAGGTCGAGCGAAACAGGGGCGGTCTGCTTGGGCCGCGCGAAGTTGAGCAGCTCCTGGAGCACGTTCTGGGCCTGGCCCGCATGCTTGAGGATCACGCGCACGTCTTCGAGCTGTTCCGGGTCCGTCACGCTGCCGCGCAGCAGCTCCCCGTAGCATTTGATCACGCCCAGGGGGTTGTTGATCTCGTGGGCGAGTCCTGCGGCGAGGCGGCCCACCGTGGCCAGCTTCTCGCTGCGCTGCATGGTGGAAAGCATCCGCTTTTCCTGCGTCACCTCGCGGATGTAGACCACGATGCGGCCCTGCACGTCTTCGGATTCGGCCACGGTCACGGGATAGATGTTGATGGAGAAGGAGCGGTTGTCCGCGGTGCGCGCCTCGCGGGCCTGGGGCTGGCCCTGGAGCATGGTCTCCCGGAGGGGGCAGCTTTCCAGGACGCCGCCCGGCATGAACAGCGGGGCCAGGTCGTGCCGCCGCTGCATCCCGAACGTGTCGGCCAGGCTGCGCGCGGCCTCGTTGGCCAGGACCACGCCGCAGGCCGCGTCCATGAGCAGCAGCGGGTCGCTGATGCCCTCGAAGACCGCCTGGAGCATGTCCTTCTGGCGCAGCAGGTTGTGGAGCACCGTGAGGTTTTCCATGGCGATGCCGAGCTGCTGGCCGAGGGCCCGGAGCACGTCGCGGTCCTGCTCCTTGAGCACGGTTCCGGCGGGCCAGGTCAGCACGAGCAGGCCCTCGGCCGAGGCATCGCTGGAGGTCACGGGGATGAAGGCGCGGTCCTCGTCGAAACGGGGCTGCGCGTCCATCATGATCGACTTCCAGTTGTCCGGCATCTCCGGCCGCTTGTCGGCCACGGGCCAGGAATAATAGGTGGTCTGGGTCAGCATGCAGGCGAAGCCCGCCTCCAGCGCGCCGAAGCGGCGGCCCACCAGGGGCAGGGCGAAGCGCCAAAGCTCGCGGCGCGAGCTGCTGCGGTTCAGGCCGTCGAGCAGCTGCACGAAGAGGCGCACGTCGGCCCGGCGTTCGTCCGCCTCGTGCTTCAGCTCGCAGGTGCGCTCCTCGACCATCTGCTCCAGGTTGTCGGAATGGGCCTTGAGCTGCTGCTGCACCGAATGCAGATGGTCGCCCAGCTCTTCCATGCCCTGCACGATCTCGTCGATCTCGTCCTCGTTGCCGAGCTTTTCCAGCACGGTGATCTCGGCCTGGTCCTGGAACAGGGTCTTGAACTTGTCCGTAAGCCGCCGGAGGTTGTGGATCACGAGGCGGTTGAAGAAGAACTGGATGACCGTGAAGAAGAGCAGCCCGCCCGTGGCATAAAGCCCGACGTAGCCCACCGTGGCTTCGCGGATCTTGGCCACGGCGCGCTCCACGGGCACGCCCACGAGAACGATGCCGTCGATGGCCCCGGCCTTGTGGCCGAAGCCGCGCTCGCTGCCGTAGCGCTCCAGCAGCTCCGGCGGGGAGTCGGACGGCACGCCGTGGCAGTGCAGGCAGGAGGACTTGAAGACCACGGGGCGCGCCTTGACGTAGTGTTCCTGCCCGTCGATGCGCCTGCGCCCGGTCCAATATTTCGCGTCCGGGTTTTCGCGGAAGAACCGCAGCACCTCGCGCTCCTGTCCGGCGACTTCGGACTTGGGATTGCGGGCGTTCTCGGCCACGCGGCGGTAGTGGTATTCCACGTCGTTGACGTTCAGGCGGTCCATGACCGCGCGCGAGACGTAGGAGGTGCTCATGGCCTCGATGACGAACTGGTCGTCCAGGATCGCGTACATCTTGGGTCGCAGCTTCTCGCGGACATAGGACTGCACCGCGTCCACCTGGGCCAGCACGAGGTCCGCCTTCTCCTGCACCTGCGTCTCCAGCAGGGAATTGAGATGGAAATAGAGGCTGGCCGCGAAGAACGCGCCGAGCACGCAGACAATGGCCCCCAGGCCCAAGAGGAATTTGGCCTGGAGCCGCTGGGGGAGAATTCGGGACATGCCGCTCCTTTTCCCGCGCGTCGCGCGGATCGCTTTCGCCTGGATACGCGAGAAGCGGCGTGCAGCGCAAGGCGGCCCGCAAAGGTGCATACCCGACGACAGGACTGCAAACCTGGGTTTGCAGCCGGAGGAAGCGGTGCTGGTGCAATCGCCTTTGTTTTCGGGAGGATGAAGAGTCGTCGAATCCTGGCACGCGTCTTGCCTAAACAGCTGCGTTCGTTGGATCCGCATTTATTCATCAACCCGAAAGAAGGAGAGGAGGTATGGCGCATACCGACGTCAGCCGTCCGAGCAACGTCCCCCTGCTGGTTCTCAGCGGATTGCTGCTGCTCTACGGAGCGCTCGTTGCATCCGGCGTATTCGAAGGCATGTTCAAGGCACTGCACACGCACAAATCCATCGACATGATGGAAATACTCAGCTTCACCTTCGGCGGCATCGGGCTCGCGGTCGCGCTGCTTCGCCAGGGAAGGATGAACAAGCCCCTGAGCAACCTCGACACCTTCGTGCTCGAGACCATTCCGGGGATCATCTTCATCATGGTTCTGGCCATGGGCATCCGCTGGTTCCTGGAGCCGGTGGTGGACATCGCCAGCAAGGGGCTGGAGCCCGCCCTGGGCTTCTCCATCTTCCACGTGCTCAACCTCAACTACGTGGTGCTCGGCATCCTCGTGGGCATCGTGATCACCAACAGCTGGGGCATTCCGGCCTTCGCGGCCTCCGGCGTGAAGACCGCCCGCTTCGTGCTCAAGATGGGCGTCATCCTGCTCGGCGCGCGGTACTCCTTTGCGGAGCTGGCCAAGCTGGGCATGGTCTCCGTCTGGATGATCGGCTTTTTCGTCCTCGGCACGGTCTTTTTGGTGCTCTTCCTGGGCAAGCTCTTCAAGCAGCCCAAGTCCATGACCGGCGTGCTCTCCGCGGGCATGGGCGTTTGCGGCGTTTCCGCCACGGTGGCCTGCGCCCCGGTGGTCAAGGCCAAGTGCTCCGAGATGGCCTACACCATCGGCACCATCCTGGGCTTCGGCATCCTCTGCATGTTCGCCTTCCCGACCATCGGCAAGATCGTGGGCATGAACCCCACGCAGTTCGGCGCCTGGGCCGGAACGGGCATCCTCAACTCCGCGCAGGTCGCGGCCGCCTGTCTGGCCTTCAACTCCGTGGACATCAAGACCCTGAAGGTCGGCGAGATCTTCAACATCACCCGCGTGCTCTTCCTGCCCATCATCGTGCTGGTGCTGGCCACGTGGTACGGGCGCAGCGGCGGCCAGAAGCTGACCTTCAAGGAAGTGGTCGTGGACAAGTTCCCGCTCTTCATCCTCGGCTTCCTGCTGCTCTTCCTGATGTCCTCCTTCGGCCTCTTCAGCCCGCCGGATCACTACAAGGGCAAGTATCTCGACTTCAGCTACAACAAGCGCACCGAGATCACCCCCGAGGAGCACGACATGCTGGCCGCGGCCCTGGCCGCCGGCATTCCCGGCCTGAATGAAGAGGAACAGGCCGCCTTCGCCGACCTCGTCAAGCAGCGCCAGATCGCCGGCGAATTCGACGAGCGCGACGACAAGGTCAAGTTCGACACCACGGCCCGCCACCGCATGAACGCTTTGGAGTCCATGCTCGCCCGCGACAAGGGCGGCGAGATCACCCTGGGCAAGGACGTCAAGAGCGCCGTGGGCCACGCCATCAAGCAGGTCCACAAGAAGTCCAAGACCATCGTGACCCTGACCGACGCCATGATCTGGTTCTTCGCCTACGGCCTCATCGGCCTGGGCATGCAGATCACCAAGAAGTCCCTGGCCCAGGCCGGCGGCTGGCCCCTGGTCATGGGGGCCATCTCCGGAGTGGCCAAGGCCACCCTGTCCTTCATCGTGGTCATGTACTTCGTCAAGGACGTCGTGCTGAAGTAAGGAGAAAGATATGGAACCGAACGTCGATACCAATTGCCCTGTCCCTCCGAAGCCCGAAGCGGACCAGCAGGAGAACGAGGAGCGCGCCCTGTCCGTTTTCGCCTCCGAGCGGAACGAAGACCTCACCGCCCTCGTCCTGGTGCTGATCGTGACCTTCGTGACCCTGCTCTTCACCAAGTGGATGGCCTAGGGGACAAGCAAGAGAAGTGATTGCGCGGGGGGCGGAGAATCCGTCCCCCGCATTTTCCGGAACACCAGCGGCAGAATATTTCATCGGAGCGAGCGAATGCGGCACATCCTACTGGCCACCCACGGAACCCCCGGAGCGCAAAAGGCCGAAGACCTCGCCCTGGAATGGGCCGGGCGCTTCGGCGCGCGGCTGACCGTGCTTTCCGTCATCAACGAGGACTGGAAGCACATGACCGGCGACGACTGGCTGAACACGTCCACCTCGCGGAACCGTTTCGCCGAGTATGTCGAAGGCGAGATCGAGAGCGAGATCCAGGCGCTCTGGAGCCGCCTGAAAGTCAAGCTCGAAGGCGCGGACCCCGCGTTCGTGCGCCGGGTGGGCGTGCCGGAAAACGTGCTCTGCGAGGTGGCCGCCGAGATCGACGCGGACCTCATCGTCATGGGCGCGTACCAGAAGAAGCAGGCGCCGGGCTGGCGCGCCCGCTTCGACAACAAGCGCCTGCACCCGCAGTTGCCGTGTCCCGTGGTGGTGGCGCCGTGAGCACGGCCGCGCGGAATTTCGCGGCGGAGTCCGAAGCCCCGCAGGGACGCCGGGGCGAGTGGATTTCCCTGGAATTGCCCTGGCGGCAGGGCTTCTGGGAGCGGCTTCAGCCCATGACGCTGCTGCGGCTGAATCCGCACTGGAACATGGAACCCGGCAGCGGCCCGGCCTGGAACGTGGAAGACGTTCTCGTGGAGGCCCGCATCGTCGCGGATCCTGAAATTTCCGTCCGCGAGGGGGGCTGGACGGCCCGCTTTCCCTCGGCCGGTCTCGTGCTGGAGGCCGAGTCCCGCGAGGGCGGGGCGAACACGGCCCTGCGCTGGGAGCACGAGCGGAGCCGGGGCGACGCGGGACTGCTTCCGGCCCAGGCCCAGCGCACCGTGCAGTATTGGCTGCCGAGCCTGCGCGAATACTACCGGCTCTTCGAGTCGGACGGACTGAAGCATCGGTTCTGGCGTCTGTTCATGGACAAGGTCATGCTGACCATGAACCCGACCCAGCGGCGCATCTGCTCCTTCATCTTCAAGTTCACGCTGCTGGAGCTGCTGCTGATCGTCGTGGTGCTGACAGCCTATTTCAATTTCTTCGCCAAGTAGTCCAAGGGGGAACAATGAGCCTTCGCAACTGGTTCCGGCATTTCTTCGTGGCAACGGGAGCCTTGTTCTACATCGGCTCCATGCTCATGCTGCTGTATCAATACATCGGACTGACCCAGGGCTGGCCCGGCCTGTTTTTGCGCGTCGTCTACGACGAGGCCGGGGACTGGTGGCTGGACATCGACTGGTCCTCCCCCGTGCTGATCGGATTCTTCTGCGCCATCCTGCTCGGCGCGGCCCTGCACGGCTGGATCCGGCGCGATGACCGCGTGGCCTATCGCGAGCCCACGGTTCGCAGCCAGCCCGGATTCTAGCTTACACATCGGCGACCCCTTCACTCCGAAGGCCCGCACGCTCCTGCCCCCTCTCCGTGGAGCGTGCGGGCCGAATCGGTTCCTTTCCGCTCCTGTTTTCTCCGGCGTGGGATTCTTCGCCGGGAGAATAATGGTTCTTCTCCGCAGAATGTACTATGCTGCATCCGCGTTCCCCCGCCGGCGTCCGGCCGGAAGGGAGGGGCGCGGAGGGGAATCGCCATGTGGTGCGCGCTTCGGGTGCTGGCGGGAATGCAGACCCTGCCGAGACCTCTTCAGACCGGAGACGTGATCTGCGGCGTCCGCGTTCACGATCAGATCCACCACGGACCGCCCATGCTCCAGTTTCACGGCAGCGACGGGGCGCGGCCCTATCTGGTGAGCCAGTTCTACAGCCTGGACACCGGGGCGTTTCTGCGCTGGCAGACCGAGACGCGCCACGCCCTGCTGCCGGAGGTGCCCGGCCTGCTCTGGCCCTGCATGGAATGGGAGGGCGGCATGATTTCCCCGCGTCCGGGGACGCCGCCCCTGCTGGCCCGCGCCGAGAGCGTGCGCACGCCGGAAACCGCGCTCCGCGCGGCAAGAGCCCTGGCCCTGCTCTTGGTGCGGCTGCACGCCCTGGGCATGAACCATCTGCGTCTGACCCCCCGCGTCGCCTATTACCGCCCCCGGCGCGACGAAGCCTACATCGGCTGCTTCAACATCGCCCGGCGACGCGGCTGGGATGATTTCTGGACCGACACGGCCCCGCCCGTGCACGATCCCTCCTGGGTCGCGCCCGAAGTGCTGCGCGGCAGTCGCGGCGACGAACGTACGGACGTCTTCGGCTTCGGCGCGCTCCTGCATTGGCTGGTCGCGGGGCGGCCCCCATACGGTCCTGTCGCGACGTTCTGGCGCGAGATGGTCCGGCCCGGCTTCGGCCCGCGCCTTTGCCCGGCGGAGCCGGGCCAGGCTCCGGAACTGCTGCGGCTGGCCTCGGCCTGCCTGGCGCCGAATCCGGCGGGCCGCCCGACCATGCTCGAGGCGGCCCAGGTGCTCGGCGTGGACTACGGCGCGCTGCGGAGCGCCACGGCAGCGTCTTTTCCCGCCTTGCCGGACGAAGCTCCGCCGTCTCCGGGGGAGCGTCCCCTGCGGATCATGGCCTTTGTCGGCGCGGACGAGCGCGCCGCCGAGGTCTTTCACGCGGCCCGCGAAGCCGTCGAGGAACGTCCCTGCCTCTTTCTCTTCGTGGCCATGATTCCCTCGAACCTGCCCAGCGGGCACCTGGAACGCTTCAAGGCGCTGCTGTTCACGGAACTGGGGCACGGGCTTCGGGATTGCCGCGGACGCCGCATCCAGTACGGCCTGCGCGTCTTCGACAACGTGATTCCCTCGCGGGCTGCCGAGGTCATGGTCCGGCGGTATTCGCCGGATCGGATCATCGTGGGCAGGCCCACGTCTCAGCGCGGCCGGATTCGGGGCGGGGTGGTGCCGCGTCTGGAGCGGCTGGGCGTGCCGTTGGAAGTGGCCGAGGCGCTTCCTGCCAAGTCCGGCGCGGCGTAGCGGGCTGCGGCTTTTAGGGGGCCTGGGGCAGCCAGCGCTGGAGAATGCGCTCGTAGTCCGGTCCGGACTTGAGCTTCAGCAATGCCTCATCGAAGCGCTTGACCAGCTCCGGGGAAACGCTTTTCCGGCTGAAGATGGGGTAGAGCGTGCTGGGGGCGATGGGTTCGGGCAGAAGCCGGAGCTTGTCGGCGAGTCCGAGCTTGTCCACGAGATAGGCCCCGTTGTAGCGGTCGCAAACCAGCGCGTCGATGCGGCCCAGGGCGATCCTGCGAAAATTGAGCTCGTCCGTGGCCACGGGGTCGTTCTGGGGGGAGCGGGCCAGGAATTCCCGCATTTTCCGAGGGTAGGAATAGCCCCTGACCGTGCCCATCTCAACATCCTTCAGGTCGTCCAGGGACTCGGCCTTGCGCAGGTCCGCCCTGTCCGTGCGGACATAGACGACCCAGGCGGATTCCACGAGGGGTTCGTCCGGATATCGCGCCCAGTCCAGGCGTTCGGGGCGGTAGTCCGCGGAAAAGAGCACGTCCAGATCGCCGTCGTGCAGCAGGCTCAGCCCCCTGTTCCAGGGATATTCCGTGATGGATTCCACGCACTGGCCGATGTCGTCGAGCACGCGGAGCACGATGTCCGTGGAAATACCCAGAGGGTTTTCCTTGCTGGTGAATTCGTAGGGCGGCCAGTCGTCCATGCCGAGCCGCAGACAAGGATCCCCTCCGGACGCGGCCTGCGGGAGGCAGGCCAGGGGGAGAAGAACGGACAGCAGGACGAGGACGGCCCGCAAACGGCCTTTGGACAGGATTCCCATCCAAGCAGTGTACATTCGAGGCGCGCATCTGCCAAGCCGGAAGAGAGCTTGAATGTTATTATGAGGGGGGCGTCCGGCTCAGTCCCAGAAAGACGTGTCGGCCACCTGAAGGGCCGCGGAACCGCAATCGGGGCAGGGTAGGGTGGAAATCTCCTCAGGATCGGAGACGTTGTCGAGCGCGGCGCCGCAGCCGTCGCAGTGGTATCGGGACTGCCAACCGTCGTTTCGCCCGTAGAGCAGGCTGACCTGCATGCGTTCGAAGAGCCGACCGCAGGCCGGGCAGCGCATCAGCCGCAGTTCGAAGTCCTCGGCACTGTCCGGATGGTGGTCCAGGATCTCCAGGATGCGGATGCGCTGATCCTCCGGCACGAGGTCGAGAGCGTTGCGCAGCCGGGTCATGGCCGACCCGGTTCCGAGCCGGAAGCCTTCTTCCCAGCCGCAGGCGCCGCAGTGGATGTCGATGCTGATGCCCATTGGCTTCCTTGTCCCATCATGCCGCATGGCCGTCCATGAAATGGAGTACGCTATACCTACAGTCGAAAGATGTTGAAATGTCAAGCAAGACGGGCTTGAGTCGAGCTGCGGTATTGTTTTGGTAAGTATGGCACGAATAAGTTGGTACTTGTACGAATGGCATCAAAAAGGATAAGAGCCTGGAGAGATTCCAAAGAATCCGAAACCACAAACAAGTTGGAGGAAATGCCATGTACGCAGTGGCGATCAACGGCAGCCCGCGCAAGGGCGGCAATACCGAGATTCTGCTCCACGCAACGCTCGAGCCGCTCAAGGCCGCGGGCTGGGAAACCGAATACGTGCGCATCGGCGGCAAGGCCGTGCGCGGGTGTCTGGCCTGCTACAAATGTTTCGAGAACAAGGACATGCGCTGCATCCAGACCGAGGACGCCGTCAACGACTGCCTGGAGAAAATCTGGCGCGCGGACGCGGTGATTCTCGGCTCGCCCACCTACTTCGCGGACATGAGCTCCGAGATGAAGGCCCTGGTGGACCGCTGCGGCCTGGTCTCCATAGCCAACGGCCATCTGCTCAAGGGCAAGATCGGCAGCGCCGTGGTCGCGGTGCGCCGGGGCGGCGCGACCCACGTCTTCGACTCCATCAACCACATGTTCCAGATGTCCCGCATGGTCGTGCCGGGTTCCTCCTATTGGAACATGGGCTACGGCCGCGACAAGGGCGAGGTCCAGGGAGACGACGAGGGCCTGAACAACATGCGCCAGCTGGGCGAGGCCATCAACTGGCTGGGGAAGGCCATCGCGCCCGTGCGCGACCAGTATCCGGAGTAGGCCGTGGAGCTGCTGCGAATCGACACCGAGCGCTGCGTGCGTTGCGGCCTCTGCGCCCAGGTCTGCCCGCTGGTGATCATCACCCAGGACGAGGAGGGGCTGCCCGCCGAGCGCGAGAACACGGCCTCCCGCTGCATCAACTGCGGGCACTGCGTTTCCGTCTGTCCCACGGGCGCGCTGGGCACCGTGCATTCTTCCCCGGAGGACTGCACGCCCCTGAGTCCGAAGGATCTGCTCGACACGGACGCCGCCTTCCGTCTTTTCGGCATGCGTCGCTCCGTGCGCCGCTACCTGCCGGAACCCATCCCCCCGGCGGAGCTGGACCGCATTCTGGAAACGGCGCACATGGCTCCGAGCGCCAGCAACCTCCGGCCCGTGCGCTGGACCGTCGTGGAAGGAGCCGAACGGCTGCACCGCATCGCCGCCGCCTGCGTGGAAACCATGCGCGGCAGCGGCAACGACTTCTATGCCGGCTTCGTGCGGGCCTTCGACAAGGGGCACGACGTGATCCTGCGCGGCTGTACCACGCTGGTCACGGCCCATTCCGGTCCGGAATTTCCCTGGGGGCAGGTGGACTGCGTCATTGCCGCCACGCACCTGGAGCTGGCCGCCTCCGTGTGCGGGTACGGCGCGTGCTGGGCCGGATTCGTCATGCGCGCGGCGCAGAATTCCGACGAGGTGCGCGAGGCCCTGGGCCTGCCGGAAGGCCACGCCGCGCACGCCTGCATGATGCTCGGCCGCCCGGCCCTGCGCTACGCACGCATCCCCTCGCGCGGGCCTGTGCCGGTGCGCCGCTTCGCGGACTGATTCCTGTCCGATCCCCTCTGGATCAACGGCCCGGCTCCCGCAAGGGGGCCGGGCTTTTTCATGCCGCCCGGCGCAGGGATTGGAAAAGGGCTTGGCCTTCGCCTGCCGGACGCGCTATACGGGGAGCATGAAAATGCTCATTTGCGGAGCGGGCAGCATCGCCCGCGAATTGCTGCGTCAGCTCGGCGAGGACTGGGACATCACCCTGATCGACAAGTCCGAGGAGCGGCTGGAGCTGGCCTCGGCCCTGAACCAGGAAGTGCGCGAAATCCTGACCGAGGACGCCTCCAGCCCGGTGGTGCTCGAAAAGGCGGGCATCGGCTCCATGCAGTACGTGCTGGCGCTGACCGGGGACCACAAGGTCAACAAGGCCGTGGCCGACTTTGCGCACTCCGCCGGCGCACAGCACATCTGCGTGCTCGTGAACGACCCGGAAGACGCCCGCGCGCTGCGGGAAAAGGGCGTGCACGCGGTTCTGGCCGGCAAGCTCGTGGCGGGCAACATCTACCACTACCTCCAGGATCCCCGCATGCGGGTCATGCCCCTGAACGGCGGCCCGGCCAACGTCATGGAGGTCAACGCCTCCGAGCACATGCTCGTGATCGGCAAGCGCGCCGCCTATTTCCATCGCCGCAAGTCGCGGCTGGTGGGCATATTCCGCAAGGACAGGCTGCTCTTTCCCCGGCCCGACACCGTGATCCGCTCCGGGGACAGGCTGGTCATCCTCGGCGACACGCGCGTGTTCCAGGACGTCTGCACCCTGCTGGAATGCGACAATCCGCACTTCCCTCTGGCCTACGGGCCGGGAATGCTCGTGGCCGCCCCGGCCGTGGGCGGCGACGCCACGCATCCGGTGCTCAACGAGGCCCTGCACCTGGCCCAGAACCTTCAGATCAAGAACGTGACCGTGCTCGGCGCGGATCCGGAAAGCCTCTCGACCGAACATCTCCAGTCCTGGCCCCAGAACCTGGCCACGGAGATCCGGCCCCTGGGCGAGGAGCTGGAGGAGGGGGTTCGCGCGGCCTGCCGCGAGGGCAATTTCGGGCTGGTGCTCATCCCTCCGCTGGAGGGAGGCATGCTCAAGGCCCTGGCCCGGCCCGCCTACGTGACCCTGGCCCGCGAGCTGGAGCGGCCGCTGCTCGTGGCGCGCGGCAGCGTGCCCTACGAGCGCGTGCTCGTGCCCTTCAGCGGTACGGCCATGTCCGAGCTGGCCCTGGAAATCGCCGTGGACGCCGCGGCCCAGCTCGGCGCGTCGCTCAGCGCCGTGGTCGTGGAGCAGCCGGACTTCCTGACGGGCGACGAGGAAGGAGCCTGGCGGGACAAGGCCGTGGCCCGGCTCAACGAGCTGCGCCACATCCACAAGGCCGAGATCGAGATTTTGGAACGCCGGGGAAATCCCGTGCGCGAGATTCTTGCCGCCGCCGAGGACTTCGACTTGCTGGTTCTCGGCAGCACCAACCGGGATCGCGGCCTGCTGACCCCCAACATCGGCGAACGGCTGGCGGGCGGAGCGTCCTGCTCCGTGCTGCTGGCGGCGTTCTAGGCGGCCATGCAGATCAGCCAGGGATTCTCGCTGCTCATCGTGACGCTGGCCGCGGCGCTGCTGCCCGGCCTGAGCCGCCGTCTGCGGATTCCTTCGCCCGTGGCCGAGATCCTCTTCGGCGTGGTCCTGGGCAAGAGCGTGCTCGACCTGCACATGGGCGAATACTGGCTGCCGTTCCTGGCCGAGCTGGGATTCCTGGTGCTCATGTTCCAGGCGGGCATGGAAATCGACTTCCGGCTGCTCAAGGGCCGGGGCCTGCGCGGCATGGTCTTCCAGCTGCTGCTCTTCGGCGCGACCCTGACCCTGGCCGCCTTCTGCGCCGGAGCCGTGAACCAGGACGCCTTCATCGCCCTGGTGCTCTCCACCACGTCCCTCGGACTGGTCATGCCCACCCTGCGGGAGGCCGGGGAACAGGGCACGCCCTTCGGCCAGACCGTGCTCATCGCGGCCACGGTGGCGGATTTCCTGACGTTGCTGGGAATAACGCTGGTGGTGCTCTGGCGGCAGAGCGGGCTTTCCTGGGCCTTTGTGGCCCCGGTGCCGCTTTTCGCGGGGTTCGGGCTGGCGCTGTGGGCGGCGCGGCTCTGGGCCTGGTGGAACCCGGAGCGGGCCGAGTCCCTGCTCCTGGGCAGCAGCATGCAGGAGCAGGGCGTGCGCATGTCCCTGGCGCTGCTCTTTCTTTTCGTCAGCCTGTCGGAGCTGGCCCACCTGGAGCCCGTGCTGGGCGCCTTCATGGGCGGCTGCATCCTTTCCTTTGTCCTGCGCAAGAAGGAGAGCCTGGAATCGAAGATTTCGGTTCTCGGCTTCGGCTTTCTGATCCCGCTCTTCTTCATCCACGTGGGCATGGGCTTCGACGTGGCCAACATCCTGACCCCGGAGCGGCTGGCCTTCACGGGCAAGCTGCTCGTGGCGGCCCTGCTGGTCAAGCTGGTCCCCAGCCTGCTCTTTCCCTTCTTCGGGATGCGGCTCTCCGAGGGCGTTCGCGCCGGGGCGCTGCTCTCCTCGCGCCTCAGCCTGATCATCGCGGCCGCGGCCATCGGCCTCCAGGAGGGCTACCTCAGCGTGGAGACCAAGGACTCCATCGTGCTGCTGGCCCTGGTCAGCTGCCTGCTCGGCCCGGTGCTGTTCCGTCTGCTCGGCCCGCGCCGCCCCGGCGAACGGGGCTGAGTTCGGTCAGCTTTTCCGGCGCTCGCCGCAGCCGTCCGCAGCGGTGCAGACAACCCGAATGAGATCCTCGAATTCCAGCGGCTTGGAGAGATAGTCGTCCATGCCCGCCTGGAGGAAGCGTTCCTTGTCTCCGCTCATGGCGAACGCCGTCAGCGCCACGATGGGCACGTCCGGATCGACCCCGGTCAGCGTTCCGCTGCGGATGCGCCGCGTGGCTTCCACTCCGTCCAGCTCGGGCATCCAGACGTCCATGAGCACCACGTCGTAGGCGCTGCGCGCGAGCCGTTCGAGCACCTCGGTCCCGTCCTCGACGCAGGTCACCTTGTGGCCCAGGCTTTCCAGGAAGAGCCGCGTGCTCATGCGGCTGACCTCGTCGTCCTCGGCGTAGAGCACCTTGAGCTTGCGCTGCTGCTTCGCGCGACGGAGCGCGTTTTCTTCGCAGGCTTCGCTCGCGGCGCGGCGCTTGTCCTCGCGCAGCACGGGCAGGCTGAAGCTGACGCTGGTTCCCCGGCCTTCCTCGCTTTCGATGTCGATGTCCCCGCCGAGCAGGCTGACGAGCTTTTTGACGATGCACAGGCCCAGACCCGTGCCCTTGCGCGGCTTGTCCTGCGAATGCGTGGCCTGGAAAAAGGGTGCGAAGACATTTTCCAGCTCCCGGGCGGGAATGCCGATGCCCGTGTCGCGGACCTCGAAGGACAGCGGCAGCTTGCGGCCGTGTTCCTTGCCGCCGCGGGCGATAAGGCGGATCTGTCCCTGCTCCGTGTACTTGACCGCGTTGCCCAGCAGGTTGGACAAGATCTGGCGCAGCCTGGTCTGGTCCGTGGTCACGAATTCGGGCAGGTGTTCGGTTTCCAGGTGCAGTTCGAGGCCGTGTTCCTGGCACTGGGGCCGGAACACGGCCATGATGTCGTCCAGGAACGGCTGGAGCGGGAACTCGCAGCGCGAGACGTCCATTTTTTCCGCCTCGATCTTGGAAAGGTCGAGGATGTCGTTGATGATGGCCAGCAGACCGCGCCCGGAGGTCAGCGCTATTTCGAGATAATCGCGCTGTTCCGCATCCACCGGGGTGAACTGGAGCAGCTGGAGCATGCCGAGCACGCCGTTGAGCGGGGTGCGGATTTCGTGGCTCATGTTGGCCAGGAATTCGCTCTTGGCGCGGTTGGCCGCGTCGGCCGCCTCCTTGGTGCGCAGCAGTTCCAGCTCGGCGCGCTTGCGGTCGGTGATCATCCTGAAATAGACGGAAAGGCTTTTCGGGGTGGGGTAGGCGTGGACCTCGAACCAGGAATCGAGCGGCGGGAAATAGGCTTCGAAATCCACGCTCTGCTGCTCCCGCATGGCCCGCGTGTATCCGTCCTCGAAGATCGTGCCCCTGGCTTCGGGAAAGGCGTCCCAGATGTTGCGGCCCAGCAGGTCTTCGCGGCTGCGCTGGATGGCGACTTCGGCCTTGGAGTTGACTTCCACGAATTCCAGGTCGGCGTTCAGCTCGAAATAGGCGTCCGTGGTGCTGTCGAGCACCCGGTAGATGTGCTCGCGGGATTCGCGCAGGGCTTGTTCGGCTTCTTTGCGGTCCGTGATTTCCGAGGCTAGGCCCACGATCCATTTCAAGCTTCCGTCCTCGTTGCGCACGGGGTAGGCCTTGGACTGGATCCAGCGCCAGCGGCCTTCGGCGTCGAGGGAGCGGAACTCCTCGTCCATGGGCACGAAATCGCTGCGGAGCAGGCGCATGGCTTTCTGGACGGCGGGCTTGTCGTCTTCGTGGAGCGCGGCGATGAATCCCTCGGCCTTGCCCAGGAAGGCATTGTCCGGCAGGCCGAAGACCTTGCCCAGGGAAGGGCTGACGTAGATGACGCTGTCCGCGGGGAAGGCGCGCAGCCAGAAGCCTTCGCCGAGGTTTTCGACCACGGCCCGGAAGCGCTGCTCGCTTTCCCGGAGGGCCAGCTCGGCGCGCTTGCCCTCGGTGACGTCCCGGACGATCACCACGATCCGGTCCGGTTTGCCGCCGTTCAGGACGGGGGAGGCGGTGACGCGGAATTCCTTGTCGGCGAACCGGAAGTCGAACTCCGAAAGGGTGCCGGAAAAGGCCTGTTCGTATTGGGGCCGGACCTGCCTGACCAGCTCGGAAGGGTAGATCTCGTCGATGGACTTGCCCGGGAGGGTCTCCCTGTCCAGCCCGGCCTCGGCCAGGCCGAGTCCGTCCGCGAAAACGCAGCGCAGTTCGCGGTCGAACACGCTGATGGACCCGCCGGGGTAGTTGCGCAGGATTTCCGAAAGCATGCACTCGCGCTCGGAGATCGTCCGCGTGCGTTCCTCCACCAGAAGTTCCAGGTTGGCCTGATGTGCGCGCAATTCCTCGCGGGCGCGCTGGAGTTCGGTTACGTCCACGAAGGTCAGCACGAGCCCTTCCGTGGCCCCGTCCAGGGTCCGGTAGGGGAAGATGCGCGCGATGTAGTGCCGACCGCCGCTCGAGGAGACTTCGCGTTCGCGGAGCGTGCCGGAGGCGAGGGCCTCGGCGCAGTCCTGCTCCAGAGCGGGGTAGTCGAGGCGGCTGTTGATGTGGCCCAGGGGGCGGCCCTTGTCCGTGTGGATCAGGTGGAAGACGTCGGTCGCCGCCGGGGTAAAGCGGCGGATGACCAGGTCGCGGTCCACGAATATGGTGGCCACGCTGGTGCAGGAGAAAAGGTTGTCGATGTCGTCGTAGGCGCGTTGCAGCTCCTCGACCTTGCTGCCCAGCTCGGCGTTGACCGTGATCAGTTCCTCGTTGAGGGCCTGAAGCTCTTCCCGCGAGGTTTCCAGCTCCTCGTTGGAGGATTGCAGCTCCTCGTTCATGGACATCAGCTCTTCGTTGGAGGCCTTGAGCTCCTCGTTGGCCGCTTCCAGATCCTCGATGGTGTTCTGCAGCTCCTCGCCGGTGTGGCGCAGCTCTTCTTCCATGTGGCGGACCACGGCGCTTTCGGTCAGGTCCGCGTTTTGCCGGGCCTCGCTGTTTTCCGCGCGGCGCGGCCGTTCGAAGGAGACCACGAAAAAGCCCTGGGCCTCGGCGGGGTCTTCGCAGGGAGCGACGTGCAGGTCGAAGAGCGCGTCTTCGTCGTCCGGCAGGGCCAGCCCCTGGGCCAGCACCGGCTTCCCGGCCTTGATCGCCTTCTGCACCGCGGTGCGCAGCCGGACCTTGAGCCCCGGCTTGGCCTTCTTGATCAGATTGTTGGTGGGCTCGCCTTCCGGGTCGGAGAGGTAGGGGCGGGTGTCGCCGAAGTAGTAGATGACCTCCATGCTGCCGTTGATCAGCAGGGAGGCCGGCGCATATTGGTGCAGCAGGGTTCGTTCGAGCACCCTGGAAGGGCTCAGGCTTTCCGGATCACGGGAGCGGACATCCCTTTCAAAGCTCGGCAGGCTGCGCTGGCGGGGCAGGGGGATGCCGCTCTGGGGCCGGGGGGAAAGGGCTTTGCGCCGATACATCTTCCACTTCTTGCTCAGTACGGTGAAGAGGTCCGCGTTTTGTCCCAGGGTCTCGGAGGGGCCGAGAAGCAGGCAGGCTTCGGGCCGCAGTGAGGAGAAGAACAGCGGCAGAAGCTTTTTCTGGATGTCCTGGCCCATGTAGATGAGCAGGTTGCGGCAGCAGATCAGGTCGAGCTTGAAGAAAGGCGGGTCGCGCAGCACGTCGTGGGTGGCGAAGACGACCATGTCCCTGATGGCGGGGACGACGTGGTAGCGTTCGCCGCGGCGTTTGAAGTACCGGGCGAGCAGCTCCGGGGGAACCATCCCCGCGATGTTCGCCGGGTAGGAGCCGGACCTGGCTATGTCGATGGCCTCGCGCGCGATGTCCGTGGCGAAGATCTGGATGTCCGGGAATCGGCCGGACCGCTCCCGCTCTTCCTGGAAGAGCATGGCCACGCTGTAGGCCTCCTCTCCCGTGGAGCAGCCCGCTATCCAGACGCGGATGGGCCGGTTCGGGACGCTCGCGGCGACCAGGGGGGCCACGACCTCTTCGCGCAGCGCCTCGAAGGCCTCCTTGTCGCGAAAGAAGCTGGTCACGCCGATGAGCAGATCCTTGAACAGCGCCTTGACCTCTTCCGGTTCGGTGCTCAGTTGCCGGAGGTAACGCTCCAGGCTTTCCGCCCCGCAGACCAGCATGCGTTTTTCGATGCGGCGCACGAGGGTGCTGTTCTTGTAGTGGGAAAAGTCGTGGCCCATGCGCTGGCGGATGACCTCCAGGATTTCGCGCAGGAGGTCGGGCGAGGAGGCCAGCTGGTCGGAAAAGCGTTCGCCCGCGGACTGACGCCGGGAGCGGCGCAGCATTTCCCGCAGCTGTCCGGCCATTTCTCCGGGGGGAAGCACGAAATCCGCATGGCCGGTTGCTTCGGCGTTTTTGGGCATGCCGTCGAACTTGGCCGAGGCTGGGGCCTGGACCAGGACCGTGCCTCCCGCGCCCTTGATTTCCGCAAGCCCCAGGCTGCCGTCGCTGCCCGAGCCCGAAAGCACGATGCAGAGGGCGTTGCCCTTCTGGTCCTGGGCCAGGGAGCGGAAAAAGGAATCGATGGGGTGGCGCAGGCCGCGCTCGCTGCGGGGCGAGAGCAGGCGCAGGATTCCGTCCCGGATCTCTATGTCGTGGTTCGGCGGGGTGACGTAGATGTTGTTCGGCTCGACGCTCTGGCCGTCCTCGGCCTCGTGCACGGGAACCGGGGTTTTTCGCGAGAGCAGCTCGCCGAGCAGGCTCTTTTGCAGCGGGTCCATGTGAGTGACCACGACCAGGGCGTAGCCGGGCGTCGGTTCGAGGTTTTCCAGGAATTCCTCCAGCGCCTCCAGGCCTCCGGCGGAAGCGCCGATGCCCACGATGGGAAAGCCCGAAGCCCCGGGACTCTCGTGCCTTTCGGAAGAGGCGCGGGCATGGGGAACCGAGGATCCGGATCGTTTTTTGCCATCCATGAACGCCCTCCAGAGGGGGTTGCGAGCCGCGGCTCCCGGTCGTCAGCGGAAAATGCGATTGATGGCGCATTGTTCCATGCGCATATCGAAACGATTCGCGCTTCCCGTGTTTACGAGAATATCCAGTATGTTGATTATTAACAATTTCTTCACTTGCAGTCAATGCGGACGGTTCCGGTTCCGCCGCGCAGGCCTTCGATTCGCGCGGCCCGATATTGCCCCTGTCCCCTTCGCGGCCAAGCGTGTAGGCTGCCCAAAAGGTCATTTCGGCCGCAAAGCATCCTGGAGACAACGTGATTCCTCCGTCTGCCGTTTTTCGCCGCGCTCACATGGGCCGGCTTTCTTCCTGAAGTCCCTTGAATGCATAGGTTGCGGCTGGTGCTGCCTTCAGGACCAGTGCGAGCTTTCGCAAAGACGCCACGGCTACATGCGCCGCTGTCCGGATATTCGCTGGGACGAGGAGCGGGGCCGCTATCTCTGCGCCCTGGTGCTTGCTCCGGAGAGCGAGGACGAGGCCCGGAAGGCGCTGTTCGTGGGACAGGGCTGCTGCAACAGGTTCTCTTCCTGGCGCGGGGACGTCCGCAACCGCGACCACGAGTATCCCCCGGATTGAGCCCCGGCTGCGGTCAGTCTGTTTGGTCCTGGGGCGCCTGCGGCTTGCTGGCCGTCTCGACCTCGCCCAGTACCTCCGCCAGCGTGCGGGCCAGCTCGTTCATGTCCACGGGTTTGGAAAGGTAGGCGTCCATGCCCGCATCCATGAACCTGCGGCGGTCGTCGGGCATGGCGTAGGCGGTCATGGCGATGATGGGCACGGCCGTGTTCAGCTCTGCGGGGTCGGCCTCGCGGACGGTGCGCGTCGCTTCGGTGCCGTCCATGGTCGGAAGCTGGATGTCCATGAGCACGGCGTCCACCGCCTGCTTTTTCAGGAACGGGAGAACGTCGCTGCCGTCCGCCACGGCGTGGGAATCGTAGCCCAGCTTCTTGAGCATGTTCACGATGCTCAGGGTGTTGATGCGGTCGTCCTCGACCACGAGGATGCGCTTTCGCTCCCCGGGAGAATCGTTCTGCGTCGCCGGTTTCGGCCTTGGGGCGCGCAGGGCGGGCCTGGCTGCGGAGCGCGGCCGCTGCGCGGAGGCTTCCGAAGCCGCCTGGGCCGCGATGGTGAAATGAATGGTCGTGCCCGCATCGACCTCGCTTTCCAGGGCGATGGTCCCGCCCAGGAGCTGGACCAGCTTGCGCACGATGGAGAGGCCGAGGCCCGCCCCCTGGTGCTTGCGCGCCAGGGCCGCGTTGGCCTGGGTGAACGGATTGAAGATCACGCCGATTTTTTCGTCCGGTATGCCGCAGCCCGTGTCCTCAACTGAAAAGAGCAGCCGTTTTCCTCCGTCCGGGAGATCGTCCAGGGGGTAAACCTCCACGCGCACGTGTCCCTGGTCCGTGAACTTCACGGAGTTGCCCACGAGATTGAAGAGCACCTGCCGGAGCCTGCCGCCGTCGGTGCGAAAGACCGGGGGCACGCCCGGCCCGATCCGGTAGTCCACCGTCAGTCCCTTGTTCGCGGTCACATGGCGGAAGGTCTCCAGGACGTTGCGCACCAGCGGTTCGATTTCCACGTCCTCCTCGACGATTTCCAGCTTTCCGGCCTCCACCCTGGAGAGGTCGAGAATGTCGCTGAGCAGCGCCACCAGTCGCTTGGCCGATTCGATGGCTCCGTCGATGTAGTTGTGCTGTTCTTCATCGAGGGGGGTGGTTTCCAGCAACTGGAGCAGGCCGAGCACCCCGTTCATGGGCGTGCGGATTTCGTGGCTCATGTTGGTCAGGAATTCCGACTTGGCCAGGTTGGCGGCTTCGGCGGCTTCCTTGGCCTGGCGGACGACCTGTTCGGAATGCTTGCGTTCCGTGATGTCCACATGGGTGCCGACCATGCGCAGGGGCTCTTTGTCCGGGCCGCGCCGCACGACCTTGCCCCGGCCGAGAATCCAGTGCCATTCTGAATTCTTGTCCATCATGCGGAACTCCACCTCGTAGATCCCGCCGTGTTTGAAATGGTGCTCCAGCTTGGCGATGACGGCGTCCCTGTCGTCGGGGTGCAGCTTTTCGTGCCAGCTCTCGAAGCTGGGCGGAAACTCTCCGGGCTCATAGCCGAGCATGGTGTAGTAGCGCGCGCTGAAATACAGCTTGTCCTCGGCGATCTCCCAGTCCCAGAGGCCGTCGCTCGTGGCCTCCAGAGCCAGCAGCAGCCGTTCCTCGCTGGCCTTCAGCGCGGACTCGGCCTGCTCGCGCACGCGGACCTCCTCGGCGAGGTTGAGCAGGGAGGCCTGGAGGCGGGCGGTCATGGAGTTGAAGCTGGCGGCCAGCATGTTCAGTTCCCTGATGGATCCGCTTTCCGCCTGCCTTCCCAGGTCGCCGTCGCGGATGGCCGCGGCCGTGTCCGCCAGTCCGCGGATGGGTCGCACGATCCTTCGGTTGGCGGCCTCGGCCAGGAACACCGCGGCGGCCAGGGTCAGCATGGTCAGCGCGAAGTAGATCACTCCGCTCCGGATTCCGGGCTTCAGGGCGTCCAGCGCGTCGCGTTCCGCCACGACCACCAGCTCCCGGCGGCCCACGAAAAGGGAGCGCTTCGCGGCGATCACGGTCCTGCCCGCGCTGTTGGATTGCAGAGCGGGTTCGGAACGGAGATCGGCAACGGCTCCGGAAAGCACCAGGGAGGGATTCGAATGGGCCACGATGCGGCCGTCCGCGTCCGTGACGAAGACGCGCGAGGCTTGCGCGGCGTTGTGGGCCGCGATGATGTCCCAGAGGTACTTGATGCGCAGCGTGGCCACGAGAATGAGGCGAAGGTCGCCGGAGCGCAGATCCTCGAAGGGCACGCTGATGCGCGCCAGGGGTTCCCCGGTCGCGGGGTCGATGCGGATGGGGCCGAGGCTGGAGTCGCGGGAAATGCCGCTCGCGAAGAAGACCGCGCTGGTGTTCCAGTCCCGGGCGGGGGTCGCCTCCGGCACCTGCACGCTGGAGACTTCGAGCAGTTCGCGGCCCTCCGGGGAGATCACGGAGATGTCCCGGATCATGTGCCGATCGGAAATGATCTTCTGGAGCATTTCCCTTTGCCGGGCTTTCGGCAGGGCGGCGAAGTCGTCGAAACGGCCGACCGAGCGCACGTCGCGTTCGATTTCGTCGAACAGATCCTGGATTTGCTGGACGATCTGGCCTGCTCTGGCGTTCTCGTACTGGAAGGCGGTGTCCACCTGGACCGAATAGGCGTGCCAGCCCAAAAGGGCTCCCGCCACGAGCAGCGGGCCCACGGCCAGGGTCATGAAGATGCGGCGCAGCAGGGTGTCGAGTCGAATCATGGGACCGTCAGAGCTCCTGTGACCCGGATCAGGCGGTCCGCCCGGCGCAGGACCGTTTCCGGGACGTGGATTCCGAGGCGTTCTGCGGCGGCCAGGTTGATGAAGAGGTAGTCCTCCGCGGTTTCCACGGGCAGGCTGGCCACGGGCGTGCCGGAAAGCAGGAGGTGGGCCAGGCGTGCGGCCTGCTTGCCCACTTCGTAGCCGATGAATCCGAGCCCTGTCAGGGCCCCCTGTTCGACCTGGTCGAAGCGGGGAGTGGAGAGCGCCAGTTTTCGCCGCGCGCTGAGGGAGACGAAATCCTTGATGCGCGACAGGACCAGCCCTTCGCGCGGCAGAAACACGGCGTCGATGCCTTCGGGCGCGTATCCAGGAGCGAAGAGATCGGTTTTCGGCGTGAAGGGCTTGGGCAGCAGCTCCACGTTCAGCGAGGGCGCGGCCCGCCGCAGCTGGTTCAGGCTGGCCAGCGCGCTGGAGTCGAGGGGATTATAGGGCACGAAGACGCGGCGGACCGCCGGAACCACTTCGAGCAGGGACTGGAGGCGGCGTCCTTCGCTGGGGGCCAGACGCACGCCCGTGAGGTTGGCTTCGGGGCGGCGAAGGTTGTTGACCACGCCGGAAGCCACGGGGTCGTTGACCGGGGCGAAGACCACGGGCAAATCGGTTCCCCTGGTCATCTCCGCCGCCACCAGGGCAGCCGGTGTGGGCGAGACGAAAAGCAGGTCCGGATGTTTTGCGAGCAGGAGGCGGAGCCTCGCCGCCAGTTCTTCCTTGGACTGGGCCGGACCGTCGAAAAGGATCTTGAGGTTGTCGCCCTCGTGGTAGCCCAGTTCGGCCAGGCCGTCCTTGAAGCCTTCCAGGGTCGTGAGGTTGGTGTTCGTGTATTGCAGCACGCCCACGACCACTTCGCGTCGCGGTTCCGGGGGGACGAGCAGCCAATATGTTGCGGCGGCCATCAGCATGGCGGCCAGGACGCAGGAAATGATGCGCATGTCGTTTCAGACCCGTTTGGGATGAAAATACGGGATGACCTGACGGAGGATAGCACCAAACTCCCATGATGACCATCCCGGCGGGATGAGGGGAGGGCGGTCGCCGAAGGATGGAGTCAGCGGGCCCAGGCCGGGGGACGGGGCAGGACGACCGTGATCAGCGTGCCTTCCTCGCTGGAGGTGCGCATGGAGATGCTCCCTTCCTGCACCTCGGCCATGAGTTTTGCGGAGTAGGTTCCGAGGCCCGTGCCGTTGAGCTTTCCGGAAGTGGAGTATTTGTCGAAGAAGGTCGCCCGCACGGCTTCGGGCACGGGCAGGGGATTGCGGATTTCGATGCGCGCGGGGTCGCCGCGCAGCAGTCGTATCTGCGTGGTTTCATTTTCCGGCGTGGATTCCAGGGCGTTGCGGATCAGGTTGGAGAGCAGCGAGTGGCAGAGCAGTTCCTCGCCGAAGACCGGGAAAGGCGCCTCGTCGGGTTCGTCGTCCCGGAGCACCTCGGCCCGGCGGTACAGGAAGGAGCGGGACGTTTCCTCCAGAACCCGGCGCAGGACCACGCGCAGGTCCACCCGCCTCGGCCGCAGGCGGTACACGCCCGTTTCGATCTTGTAGAGGTCCAGGGAAAGGTTGATCAGGCGGAGCATGCGGTAGCCCGAATCCTCGATGGCCTGGATGAGTTCGCGCTGCTCGGCGTTCAGGTTCGGGGCGGCCAGCAGCAGCTGCGGCACGGAAATCATGCTCAAGAGCGGGCTTTTGAGGTCGTGCCGCGTGATGCGGTCCACGTCTTCCCGGAGCTGCTGGAGCTTGTGCATTTCGCTGACGTCGTGGCCGATGGAGGTGGCCGAGACAAGTCCGCCGTGCTCGTCGAAGTGGAAGGAGATGGACCAGCGGATGTGATGGACGTTGCCGTCCGCATCCAGGACGCGGTTCTCGAATTCGGTCTTTTCGGGGCGGTCCTGGAGCCAGCTGGCGTAGGCGCGCATGGTCGAGGGACCGTCTTCGGGATGGAGGTTGTCGAAGGCGGGACGGCCGAGGTCGGTTTCCGGGCCGAAGATCCGCCGGGCCGCCTTGTTCAGGAAGGTGTACCTGCCCTGTCCGTCCACGCGGGTGACTATGTTGCTCGTGTTCTCGACCACCTCGCGGTAGCGTTCCTCGCTTTCCTTCAGGCGCTCGCGGGCCGAGCGGCGCTCCGTCACGTCCTCCTTGACCGCAAGGAAGTGGATGATTTCGCCCGTGGGCGATTTGATGGGCGAGATGGAGGCCCGTTCCCAGTATTCCGCACCGTCTTTCTTGCGGTTGCAGAATTCGCCGTACCATTCCTTGCCGGAACAGATCGTCTCCCACATCTCGCGGTAGAAGGCGGCGGGCTGCCTGCCGGATTTGAGCACGCGGGGGTTCTGCCCCAGGACTTCGGCCGACGAGTAGCCGGTGAGCAGGGTGAAATGGGGGTTGACGTATTCTATGTCGCCCTTGGGGTCGGTGATGACGATGGAAAGCGGGCTTTGCTCCACGGCGCGGGTCAGCGAGAGCAGCTTTTCCTCGCGTACCTTGATGTCGGTGATGTCCCGGTTGCTGCCCCTGCGGCCTTGGGGAGCGCCGTCCGCGCCGAGCACGGCCATGCAGTTGTGCCCGACCCAGCGCGTCTCTCCCCCCTTGGTGATGATGCGGAATTCAAGGTTCACCGGGGAATCCTGGCCCGCGTCTTCAAGGCTGGCGTGGCTTTCCCAGACGGCGAGATCGTCGGGATGCACGATGCGGCGCAGGAGGTCCGGGGCGGCGACGAACTCCTCGGCGCGGTAGCCTGTGAGCCGTTCGCACGAGGGCGAGATGTAGATGAACTTGCCGTCCTGGCCGATCCAATATTCCCAGTCGAAGGAGAAGTCCGCCATGCAGCGGAGGCGCTCTTCCCTTTCGCGCGCGCGTTTCAGCTCCCGGGACAGCTCCTGTGTTCGTTTTTCAAGCTCGGCGATCCGCCCGCGCAGGGCTTCCGGCTCTTCGGCTGCGGCCGGGCGCATCTGAATATTGGTCGGAGGATTACTCATTTGGATATCCTACCACGCCCGGACAGGGAAAGGAAGAAGGCCGTGCCTTTGCGGCGTCTCGATCCGGCAAGGCCGCGAAAGGGAAGATGGGTGGGGGGCATGCTTTTCGGGTGTGCTTTTTGTCCGGGTGTCGGCGGACAGGCCGTTTCGGGCTGGTTGTCCGGTCGAATCGCCGCTGCTGGGCGCCGAAACGATTTTTTTGGAGCACGCCGATGCGGAATTCCGGCCATGTCGGCGAGATGCTGTTGTGCCCCCGGCAGGGAGCGGGTATCGTGCGCTCCAATGGAGGATACGAATCACGATGCAACCCGTCAAGACTTCCCTTTTCGAGCTGTTCAAGATCGGTCCCGGTCCTTCCAGCTCCCACACCATCGCGCCCATGCGCGCCGGAAACGATTTCCTCGCGCGCTGCAAGGCTCTGCCGACCGAGGATTTGCGCCTTGCCGAGCGCATCCAGGTGCGCCTGCTCGGCTCCCTCTCGGCAACGGGAAAAGGGCACGGCTCTGACCGCGCCGCCCTGGGCGGGCTGCTCGGCCATGTTCCGGAGAGCTGCCCGGCGGACCTGCTCGACAGGCTGGCCGAACCAGCGGAGCCGTACCGCATCGACCTGGGCGCGGTCACGATACCCCTCAGCCGAACGGACGTGGTCTTCGGCGCCATTCACCACAAGCATCCCTACTCCAACACCATGCTCTTCCGCCTGCACGGCGGCGGGCGGGTGCTCCTGGAGCAGGAGTATTACTCCGTGGGGGGCGGCTTCCTGCAGTGGAAGGGCTGGGCCGAACCGGAAACCGGCAGCCCGCTCCACCCCTACTCGACCATGCTGGAGCTGCGCGCGTCCCTGGCCGGAAGCGGGCTGCGGCTGCACGACCTGATAATGCGCAACGAGCAGGCCGTCACCGGGAGAGGGGAGCGGGAGATCGTCGAGGGTCTGGATCAGTTGGTGGAGGTCATGCTTTCCGCCGTGGACAACGGCCTGAACACGGAGGGAGTCCTGCCGGGCAGCATCGGGCTGAACCGCAAGGCTCCGACCCTGCTGCTGCGCTCCTGCGAAAAGGGCATCCGCGACCGGTTCCTGCTGGAGCTGAATTCCTACGCCGTGGCCGCCGCCGAGGAGAACGCCGCCGGGCATTGCGTGGTCACCGCGCCCACGGCCGGGGCTTCGGGCGTGCTGCCCGCGGTGATCAAGGTCATGCTCGACGGGTTCAAGCTGCCGCGCATGGCCGTGCGGCGCGGGCTCATGGCCGCCGCGGCCGTGGGCTTTCTCTGCAAGCACAACGCGAGCATCGCCGGAGCCGAGGTGGGCTGCCAGGGCGAGGTCGGCGTGGCCTCCAGCATGGCAGCGGCCATGCTCGCCTACGGATTCGGGCATGATTTCCGGGTTGCGGAAAACGCCGCCGAGATAGCGCTGGAGCACCATCTCGGCCTGACCTGCGACCCGGTGGACGGGCTGGTGCAGATTCCCTGCATCGAGCGCAACGCCATGGGCGCGGTCAAGGCCTACAACGCCTATCTCATCGCGGCGGCAGAGCTGCCCGCCCACCACGTGGTGGACCTGGACAGGGCCGTGCACGCCATGGCCGAGACAGGCAGGGACATGAATACGAAATACAAGGAAACGTCCCGCGGCGGGCTGGCCGTGAGCATGGTCAACTGTTGAGGCCGGGCAGCCGCACCGTCAGCGTGGTTCCGTTCTCGTCCGAGGTGCGCATCTGCACGCTTCCGCCGTGGGCCTCGGCGATGAGCTTCGCGGAGTAGGTTCCAAGGCCCGTGCCCGAATGCTTTCCGAAGGTGGCGTATTTCTCGAAGAAGCGCTGCCGGACTTCCTCCGGAACCGTGCCGAGGTTGTGGATGGTGATGGTCGGCGCTTCCGGGTTGGTCACGGTCACGGTGACCGTGCTGCCTTCGGGCGCGGCCTCCAGGGCGTTGTTCACGAGGTTGGAGAGCATGGACAGGAGCAGGGCCGAGTCGCCCCGCGTGTCCGGGCGTTTTCCGCCTTCTGCCGCGCCGGCGACGTGCAGCGCGAAGAGGATTCCCTTGCGGTCCTGAAATCTTTGCGTCTCCCTGCGGATCTGTCCGAGCAGACTCACCAGATTGACGGGCTCCTCTCCCGGCGTGAAGTTGCCTTCCTCGATCTTGCGCAGCGTCAGCGAACGATCCACCAGCGCCAGAACCCGTTCCGCCGAGCGTTCCATGGCCGCGAGCATCTCGCGGTATTCGGACGGAATGTCCTTCGAGGTGTTGAGCAGTTGCAGGCTGGAAACCAGGGAAGCCACGGGCGACTTGAGGTCGTGGTGGAGAATGCGTTCCACGTCCTCGCGCATGGACTCCATGCGCTTGCGCCGGGTGATGTCGCGGACCATGCCGAGAATCCGCACCGGGCGCTTTCCGCCGTTGCGCTCCGCCCGGCAGGATATCTCCATGTGGCGCACCTCGCCCGATTCGGGCAGGCGCACCGCCGTCTCGAACTCGCAGGCGTCGTCGATCTTGAGGCATCTGGCCAGGCCGCGCATGTAGTCGGTCCAGGCCTCGGCTCCGAGCAGGGCGCGGAGATTTTCCGAGTTCGGCGTAAAATTGGCGGGGTGCAGGCCGAACAGCGCGTACATCTGCGCAGACCAGATGATCTTGCCGTTGTCCGCGCTCCACTCCCAACTGCCCGCCCCTGCGATGCGCTGGGCGTCGTTCAGCCGGGCTTCGCTGCGGGCCAGATGTTCGCGGCTCTCCTGGAGGCTGCGGTAGAGCAGCCGCTGCGGTTCGGCCACTCCCGTGCGCACCACGCCGAGATATATCAAAAAATATGCGCCGATCTTGGAGAAATGTCCCAAGAGGTTGGAAAGCCCGTATACGCTGACGTAGAAGGTGAAGAACAGCTCCTGGACCACGGTCAGGGCGATGGAACCCAGCAGCAGGCGCAGAAGCACGGGGTCGAGGCTGGAACGGTGCCGGTGGAAAATCCAGCCGCTCAGGAGCATCAGCACGCAGACGGCGTATTCGCTGTAGATCTTGAAGGGCGTCAGGCCGGAGCCTTCCACGAAGCAATCCGGAAACCAGCCCAGGAAGATGAGCAGCAGCAGCGCCGAGGTCGCCAGGGCGAAGCCGCTCAGAAGGGGGGCGGGCCGGGCCGGCCGGGTCAGGTAGGCCGTGGCCAGCAGGAAGGAGAAGCTCTTGAGGTAGCGCCCGGCGATCCAGAGCTGGGTCGGAAGATTGGCCTGGTCCTTGCCGAAAACGCCCATGCCCTTGTAGGCCACGGTGTGCAGCAGGTCCACGAAGCCCACGCACAGCAGGGCCACCCCCAGGATCAGGAGGTAGCCGCGCTGGAGCCGTTCGCGCGAGTTCCAGGCCACGACAAAGGCGGCCCAGGCCACGGCTATGCTGAACAGCTCCGCAAGGGTATGGAAAAGGAGATAGTTGTATCGGCTGACGACGAACAGTGCTGCCAGACCTGCGCCGGCGATTGCCCAGGGAAAAATGAATTTTTCGGAATTCTGGGATGTTGCACTTGTGGTAGTCGCTTGGTTCGCCATTGAACAAGCTATACCCCAGCAAGGGGATTCCCGCAACAGCCTAGGACGCCAAAGCCGCTTCCGCGTCCAGTTCCGCCATGCGCTGCTCGTAACGGCGGCCCCACTCGCAGAGCTGGTTGAGCACCGGCATGATGCTCCTGCCCAGTTCCGTGAGCGAATATTCCACCTTGGGCGGCACCTGCGGATAGACCTCGCGGTGCACCATTCCGTCCGCCTCCAGTTCGCGCAGCTGCTGGGTGAGCATCTTCTGGGTGATGCTCGGCATGGTCCGGCGCAGCTCGCTGAAGCGCAAAACTTCTTCCCCGCCGAGCTTGTAGAGGATGATCGGCTTCCATTTGCCGCCGATGAGCTGCAAGGTCAGCTCGAAGGTGCAGTGGTAGCGCTTGCCGCCCAGTTCCTTGACGACGCATTGGTTCGAGGTGCATTCGGCCATGGCTTCTCCAGTGGTATCAAAATGGGAACTATTCAACTCAAAAGTGCGTACTTGAATGTTTCGCTGTAATGGGTGACAAGAACCGTACTTCGATTTCAAGCAATTCTCAAGCAAGGAGTATCGGCATGGATGTGATGCAGGCGATCTACGAGCGCAGAAGCGTTCGGAAATATACCGACGAGCCCGTTTCCGACGAAACCGTCCGCGAGCTGCTCGGCGCGGCCATGATGGCGCCCAGCGCGGGCAACGCCCAGCCCTGGCAGTTCGTGGTCATCCGCGACCGCAAGGCCCTGGAAAGCGTCAAGTCCTTCAGCCCCTATGCGGGCATGGCCGCCCAGGCCCCCCTGGGCATCCTCGTCTGCGGCGACCGCAGCCTGGAAAAATACCCCGACTACTGGGTCCAGGATTGCTCCGCCGCGGTCCAGAACCTCCTCCTCGCGGTCCACGCCAAGGGCCTCGGCGCGGTCTGGACCGGAGTCCATCCCAAGGAAGAACGCATGGAAGGCTTCCGCAAGCTCTGCAAGCTTCCGGAAAACGTCATCCCCCTCGCCTTCCTCGTCATCGGCGTTCCCGACCAGAAGCCCCGCCGGGAAGACCGCTACAAGCCCGAGCGGGTGCACTTGGACAGCTTCGGCTCCCCCTGGTAGGGCGGCTGAAAATCCCGCGTGGGCTGCGTTGCCGCGCACGGACCGACTCCTCGCGTATGAGGAATACGCTTCGGATCCGGTCCGTTCTTGCGCCTTGCCCCCACGGTTTTTGAGCCGCCCGGCCCTGGCTGAAAATCCCGCGTGGGCTGCGTTGCCGCGCACGGGCCGACTCCTCGCGTATGAGCAATACGCTTCGGATCCGGTCCGTTCTTGCGCCTTGCCGCCGCGTCGGCCGCGTCGCGTCGTCCTCGGGCCGACGTGTGGTCGGCCTGTCGTATCTGCGGAGAAATATGAATTCTTTTTGTGGATAGTTGTTGTCCTGTGTGCGGGGACTGTTGTAGAGTCCTTCGCAATGCTGTCAAGATGTTGAAATAAAAGGATCGATGATGAGATTCGATGACGGAGTGACCTTGACCGTGCGGTTTCGGGCTCTTCCCGGCAGAGCGGAAGACTTGCGAACCGCATTGGCCGAGCTGGCCTTGGCCAGCCGCAAGGACGCGGGCTGCCGGCGCTACGACCTCTTCCGCCGAGGCGAGGACGATGTGCTGTTGCTGGAGAATTGGAGCGCCCGCGACCTGCTGGACGCGCACCTCGCGCAGGAGCACGTCCTCCGCTTCCAGGCCGGAGCCGGAGGGCTGCTCGCCGCTGCGCCGGAGATTCTGGAGTGGGAACCCTTTGACCTGACCAAAACGCGCACGGAGGAAAAATGAAAGTATCCTTGGGAGCCGAAATCCTGGCCATGCCGACCCCGGTCTGGATCGTGGGCAGCTACGACGCCGAGGACAAGCCCAACGCCATGACCATTGCCTGGGGCGGAGTCTGCTGCTCCAAGCCGCCCTGCGTGGGCGTGTCCCTGCGCAAGGCCACCTACACCTACGACTGCATCCTGGCGCGCAAGGCATTCACCGTGAGCATTCCTTCCGAAAGCAACGCCAAGGAGGCCGACTACTTCGGCATGGCCTCCGGCCGCGACGTGGACAAATTCGCGGCCACGGGCCTGACCCCGGTGCGCAGCGAGGTCGTGGACGCGCCCTATGTGGGCGAGTTTCCGCTGGTCCTGGAATGCCGACTGCTCCAGACCGTGGAGATCGGCCTGCATACCCAGTTCGTTGGCGAAATCATGGACGTGAAGGCGGACGAAAACGTGCTCGTGGGCGGCAAGCCCGCCCTGGACAAGGTCTTGCCGCTGCTCTACGGCACCGGGAGCAAGTCCTATTTCCGAAGCGGTCCCTTCCTGGGCAAGGGGTTCAGCATCGGCCGGGGCTACATGGGCTGAGGCGCGCCGCTGCGGCGACGGCTTTCGGATTTGCGGCGACACAGGGCGGGGGAGCATGTTCCTCCGCCTTTTTCCATGTCTTTTCCCGTCCGGATGGGGCGGGGCAGACATTCTTCCCCGGAAGAGGTATGCTCGGTGCGAACTCCGGAGGGGCCTTTTCGCGCCGTCTCCGGAAAAGACAGGCAAGGAGAGTCGCGATGCGAATGGGAATGGTCGGCCTGGGCCGCATGGGCGGAAACATGGTCCGCAGGCTGTTGCGGACCGATATCGAGGTCGCGGCCTGGAACCGCACTCCGAGCCGCGTGCAGGAACTGGCGCGGGAGGGGGCGCTGCCCGCCGGGAATCTTTCGGAGCTGGTGGGGCTGCTGCCCGCGCCGCGCGTGGTCTGGTGCATGCTGCCCGCCGGGGCGGCCACCGAGGAGCGCCTGGACGAACTGGCCGCGCTGCTCTCCCCCGGAGACGTGCTCGTGGACGGCGGGAATTCCCGCCACACGGACGACCCCGTCCGGGCCGAGCGGTTCGGGGGGCAGGGCATTCATTATATGGACGTGGGCGTTTCCGGCGGCGTCTGGGGGCTCACCGAGGGCTATTGCTGCATGGTGGGCGGCTCCGAGCAGGGATACAACCTTCTCGAGCCGTTTCTGCTCGCCCTGGCCCCGGCAGGCGGGGTCATGCACTGCGGGCCGAGCGGCGCGGGCCATTTCGTGAAGATGATCCACAACGGCATCGAATACGGCATGATGCAGGCGTACGCCGAGGGCTTCGCGCTGCTGGAAGGCTCGGCGTATGCCGAGGGGCTGGACTATGCCGAGCTGGCCCGGCTCTGGAACCGGGGCAGCGTGATCCGCTCCTGGCTCCTGGAGCTGGCCGGGCGCGCCTTCGAGCAAAGCCCGCGTCTGGAGGAATTGCGGCCCTGGGTGGACGATTCCGGCGAGGGGCGCTGGACCGTGGAGCAGGCCCTGGAATCGGGCACGCCCGCGCCCGTGCTGACCCTGGCGCTCATGGAGCGGTTCCGTTCGCGCACGGAAAACAGCTTTGCGGACAGGCTGCTGGCCGCGCTGCGCAACGAGTTCGGCGGCCATTCCGTCCGGCGCAGGGAGGAGGGGGAATGAGCGCGGCGAACAGCAAAGCGACGATCACGGCGGAAACCCGGACCCGCGCCGAGGCCTGCGGGCTGGAGCCCCCCCGTGATCCCTGCGTCCTGGTTCTCTTCGGGGCCACGGGCGATCTGGCCGGGCGCAAGGTCGTCCCGTCCCTCTGCGATCTCCTGGGCCACGGCGGCCTGCCCGAGCCCTTCGTGCTCATGGGCGTGGGCAGAAGCGAACACTCGGCGGAGTCCTTCCGGGAGCACCTGCGCGAGGCCGTGGCCGAGCACAAGCCCGACGCCCTCAAGCATTGGGACGAGCTGGCGCCGCGCGTGCTTTACCGCCGCGTGGACAACGACAACGATGGGGACTTCAAGGCCCTGGCGGATGCGCTGGACACCCTGGACCGGGAGCAGCGGCTCGGCGGCAACCGCATTTTCTATCTGGCCGTGCCGCCCACGGCCTATGCGGACCTTGCCGCAAGCCTGGGCCGGGCCGGACTGGCCGCCCAGACCGGCGACAGCGAAGGCTGGTCCCGGCTGGTGGTGGAAAAGCCCTTCGGCCACGACCTGGCCTCGGCCCGCGCGCTGGACGCGGCCCTGCACGAGCATTTCGGAGAGGACCAGATTTTCCGCATCGACCACTACCTGGCCAAGGAAACCGTGCAGAACGTGCTTTCCCTGCGGTTCGCCAATGCGCTCTTCGAGCCGGTCTGGAACCGTCGCTACATCCGTTCGGTCACGGTCACGGCGGCGGAGAGCATCGGCGTGGGCCACCGGGCCGGATATTACGACCGTTTCGGCGTGCTGCGCGACATGTTTCAGAACCACATGATGCAGCTGCTGGCGCTCTGCGCCATGGAGCCGCCCTCGCTCTACGAGGCGGACCGCATCCGCGACGAGAAGAACAAGGTCTACCGGGCCTTGCGGCCGTTCCCCACGGAGCGCATCGAGCAGCACCTCGTGCTCGGCCAGTACGCGCCCGGAACCCTGGACGGCGAGCTGGTGCCCGGCTACCTGGACGAGGAAGGAGTGGACCCGGAATCGCTCACGCCCACCTTCGCGGCCATGCGCGTGTATGTGGACAACTGGCGCTGGCAGGGCGTGCCCTTCTGCCTCGTATCCGGCAAGCGCCTCGCGGCCAAGCGCACGGAAATCGTCATCCATTTCCACGAAGTGCCGCATTCCATGTTTCGCAGCGTCTTCGGCGAACACATCGCCTCCAACCGTCTCGTGCTCGGCATCCAGCCGGGCGAGGCCGTGACCCTGACCTTCCAGGCCAAGGCTCCGGGCTCGCGGATGTGCCTGCGGCCCGTAACCATGGAATTCGATTATGCGGCGGGGTTCGACGCGCCCGCCCTGGAAGCCTACGAAAAGGTGCTCCTCGACGTCATGCTCGGCGACCAGACGCTCTTTTGGCGGCAGGACGGCGTGGAACTCTGCTGGGGATTTCTCACGCCCATCCTCATGGGCTGCGACTGCCCGGAGCAGGCCGAGCGCCTGCTGCTCTACAAGGCGGGAACCTGGGGACCGCGCGAGGCCCAGCGGCTCATGGAGCCGGATTCCTGAAACCGGATGCACGCATCCGAGCGGAGGACGTCATGCGCAAGGTCATCGTCCACAAGGACCACGAAGACGCGAGCATGGCCGCGGCCCAGCTGCTGCTCGACAGGGTGGCCGCGCACCCGGCCATGGAATTCCACCTGGGGCTTTCGGGCGGCTCGACTCCGAGGCGCCTTTTCGAACTCCTGGCCGGGGAGCCGTTCCGCTCGCAGATGCCCTGGGGCGACCTGCGTTTCTGGTTCGCGGACGAGCGCGCCGCGCCCCCGGACAGCCCGCTCTCCAATTTCCGGCAGGCCGAGGAACTGCTCTTCGCGCCTCTGGAGATACCCCGGCGGCATGTTCTGCGCATTCCCGCCCAGCGGGGCGCGGCCCAGGCTGCGGCCATCTACGACGAGCTGATGGCGGAGCGGTTCGGCGCTCTTCCCGAAGCCGAGGGCCTGGACATGGTCCTGCTGGGCATGGGCGCGGACGGGCATACGGCGTCGCTTTTTCCCGGCCACGCCGCCCTGGAGCGGCCCGATCCGCCGGACGCCTGGGCCGTGGCCGTGGAGGAGCTTCCCATGGTCCCGGACCCCGGCTCGCCGCACGATTCGGGTGCGGCCGCGGGCCTGGACCGCGTCAGTCTGAGCCTCGCCGCGTTGAACGCCTCGGCGTGCGCCGTGCTGCTGGTCACGGGCGCGGCCAAGTCCGCAGCCCTGGCCGAAGCACTGCGCACGGAGGGCGCTGCCTCTCCGCTGCCCGCCGGGCGCGTTGCCGCGCGGGAAACCATCTGGATCGTTGACCAGGAGGCCCAGGGCCGCTAACGTCCCGCCCATGGCTATCCTCTTGATGCTTTCCATGGCCGGGGCGTTGCTGCTCTGGAAGCTGGCCGCGCCGGACGCGGACCGAAATTTCGCCACGGACGCCGAAAAGGCGGACGAAGCTCCACGTTCCGGCCCGCCCCTGCGGACCCGTCTGCTGGGCGGGCTCGGGCTGGCCCTGCAACTGCCCATCCTGATCGTAGTGCCGCTGCTGCTCCTGGAAGGGGAAACCACGGACATGGTCAGCCTGGTCACGGCCCTGGCCATGCTCGTGCTGCCCGCGATCTTCGCCGTGCTGGGCCTGCGCCTGGTTCTGGGCCTTGTCGAGCCGCGCCCATGAACGCCAAGGGCTTTCTGGCCCCGCTCCAGTCTCTGCATCAGCTCGTGCGGCGCTGGGCGCTGCGTTTTTCCACGGCCCTGGCCGGGGGGGCGCTGGGCGGTCTGGCCGCGTCCGGCGCGGCCTACGGGCTGTGCCGTCTGATCCTGCAACGCCAGACCGGCGTGGACGCCGCGTTCTGGCCGGGCTGGGAATGGGCGGGGCAAGCCTGCGCCTGGGGCGCGGTCGGCGGGCTCCTGCTGCTGCCGCCCTGGCTGCGCCAGAGTGCCACCTTCAAAGGCCTGCTGCTCTCCCTGATTCCCACGGCGGCCATGCTCGCCGGATTGATTCCCCAGCCGCACACCGCGCCCGCGTCCATCGCCGAGGGCGAACTGGTCCTGGCCGTGGTCCCCGGAGCCAACGCGGCCTGGGGCCTCGCGGCCTGCTGGTGGATGAAGCTCTGCGGCGAGCGCTGAGCGGCAAAGGCTTCCGGTTTTGTCGGGTCGGGTTGACGCCCCGCCGCCAGCGCAGTAGGGATCGGGCAGGCAGGGGTGGCTGGAGAGCCTGAGAGGATACCCTTAGAACCTGATCCGGGTCATACCGGCGAAGGGAGCTGATATCCGAGCGTGCGCGCCGCTGCCGTTTCCCTGAAAGGAAGCGGCTTTTTTGCGGCCGTGCGCGAGCCGCCCCACCAACCGCAACCGCATGGAGGTGGGCTGATGATCCACACGCAAAAGACCCGCAAGCAGATGGCCGAAGACGGCCTGATCACCGAGGAAACGGCCCTGGCGGCCGCGCAGGAAGGGCTGGAACCCGAAGCCGTGCGCGCGGCCCTGGCCGAGGGAACCCTCGTCATCCCCGGCAACAGCCGCCGCAAACTGGCCCAGCCCCGCGCCGTGGGCCTGGGCGCGTCCGTGAAGGTCAACGCCAACATCGGGGCCTCGCCCTACCGTTCCAGCCTGGACGAGGAACTGGCCAAGCTCGACGCCGCCGTGGCCGCCGGGGCGGACTCCGTCATGGATCTTTCCCTGGGACCGGACCAGATCCGCATCCGCAGGGCCGTGCTGGAACGCTCGCCCGTGATGGTCGGCACCGTGCCCCTGTATCAGACCGCGTTCGAGCTTTCCGCGAGCAGGCGGGACATGGCCGAGATGACCGCGGACGACTTCCTGGCCACGGTGCGCCGCCAGGCCGAGGAAGGCGTGGACTTCATGACCATCCACAGCGGCGTGACCCGCTCGTCCGTGGCCGCCATGAACGCCCAGGGCCGCGTGCTCGGCGTGGTCAGCCGGGGCGGCTCCTTCCTGGTGGACTGGATGCGCAAAAACGACCGCGAGTCCCCGCTCTATGAGCAGTTCGACGACATCCTGGACATCCTCGCCGAGTACGACGTGACCCTGTCCCTGGGCGACGGCATGCGCCCCGGCGCGGGCGCGGACGCGGGCGACTGCGCCCAGACCGCCGAGCTGCTGACCCTGGCCGAGCTGACCCGCCGGGCCTGGGCCAAGGGCGTGCAGGTGATCATCGAGGGGCCGGGCCACGTGACCCTGGACAAGATCGCCGAGCAGATGCGCCTGCAAAAAAGCCTCTGCGGGGGCGCGCCGTTCTATATTCTCGGCCCGCTGGTCACGGACGTGGCCGCCGGATACGACCACATCGCCGGGGCCATCGGCGGGGCTTTCGCAGCCATGCACGGCGCGGACTTCCTCTGCTACGTGACCCCGGCGGAGCACCTGCGCCTGCCCACGGCCGAGGACGTGCGCGAGGGCACCGTGGCCTCCAAGATCGCGGCCCACGCCGGGGATCTGGCGCGCGGCCGCAAAAGCTCCATGGCGCGCGACCGGGCCATGTCCGTGGCGCGCAAGAATCTGGACTGGGAAGCGCAGATCGGGCTGTGCATCGACCCGGCCAAGGCCCGCGCCTACCGCGAGCAGAGCGAGATCGGCACGGACGACGTCTGCACCATGTGCGGGGAGTTCTGCGCCATCAAGCGGCTGAATCAGTAAGGAATCGGCAAGCGCCGATGGATGGAAAGAAGACGGGGAATCCGAGAGGGTTCCCCGTAATTGTTCGCTGTGGCGAAAAGCTTCGGCCCGCACGGAAAGATTGGGCGGAAGAGTGCCGTTTCTGGACAGAAGGCCCGCAGGGCCGTCTTGCGACTCGTCCGCACGAACAGATCAAATCATCCAGGCAATACCCGTACCAGTCCGGGTCGCCGCCCGTGTTTCCGATGGGATCCTGGGCGGTGAAACGTCCGGTGTCGGGCTCTGATTTCAGATGTGGGAGTCCCGCCAGCCGAAGCGCCCCTATGTCCGAGTGGGGCCCGTATCCCAATCGTGCAGGCCGCCCGCAAATCCCAAGGGCGAACGCAGATACGGGTTGCCGTCCTTCACCACGTTGCCGAAAGCGTCGTACAGGATTTCCTTTGCCTTGCCTTCGGTCGGAAACTCAACCACGCGCGCGCTGCCAATCTGGACCGTATGCAGTAGGATTTCAACGCCTTGTATCTGGTAACGCGCGACCAACCCAACGGTCCAGCAGTACAGGACATTGGCCAACTCCTGTCTTTTCCCAATGTCTGCCTGAGGGGTGGCTATGGACAGCGAATGCACAGCTTTTACTTTCATTTTCTTTGGCTAACATCTTGGTATTCCGAAACTTGGGTAGGTCGTTCTGACGACAATGCCTGGGCTATGTACGTGGAGAGGTGAGAGCAACCGAGGATTCAGTACAGCGCTAACCCGCATCGGAGATATAGAGCAAATAAGGGGAACTCCACGGGAGTTCCCCTTAATCGTCCCCAACAGCGCCGGAAGCCAGTTTCGTGAGACAGGAGAGCCGATTCGCATTTTCCATGCGGGGCGGCTGTTCAGAGATTATGACAACAGGATAACTACTGTACATTTACCCCATTGTCTTTCAAAAAAGTAAGCAGGTTATTTCTTGCGTCCGTTGCCACCAAAACTGGAATCGTTTTTTCCTTCAAGAAAAGTGCAACTGCTCCATCTCCATGAAAGTAAAAACTGAGAACATAAGAAGGAACAATCACGGCTTTTCGTACAGAATGCATATCAACCTGACTGTAATGCCAAAAATGGTTTAGCCGCAGCATGGTTCCGGATGTTTCCAGAGGAAGGGCAAAACGATCCATGTGAACAATGAGCAGCAAAAAACCACCTGTGCAGACCCAAGGCACGGAAGATGATGACATCGCATGTAAAATTCCGATGACTCCGAACAGGAGCATAAAAGAAAGTAAGACTCGAATCGCGTAAAAATGAATTTCAGCCCTCAAACGCGAGCGCACAGGATTCCCCCCCAACGGGATTTACCAAAGGTCAATGTCGTCTCGGTCATCCCTTTGTGGGATTTTAAACGTAAAAGTTCTTTCTCTCTTGACGGAAGCGCTCTTTGGTAATTGCGGTTGTGGCATACCGCTCCCAACTTTAAACGAATAAGATCCATTGCAATTTGTCCCTGTGTAGCTTCCGCCATCGATGTGCTCCGCGCCAATGGAGAGGGGCGTTCCTGGAATAGAAACACTCGCACCGGTTTTTGTCGAGTATCCATCATGCTGTTGGACGCTGTTTGCGTTGCTGTGCTGGTATGTCGTTGTTGCGGATACCCCCCAGTCCGAGGACGCCCCATAGTCGAAACTTCCTTCAAGAACTCGTTGGCCCTCATCATCCTCGGAAACCATGACGCTTCCACCAACACTCCCGCCAAAACCGGAAAGGGAGACTCCTCCTCCGAGTCCTCGCGTATCCAACCCCTCCGGGTCCCGCCCATTGACCGGATCATCCAGACAATACCCGTACCAGTCCGGGTCGCCGCCCGCGTTTCCGATGGGATCCTGGGCGGTGAATCTTCCCGTATCGGGATCATAGTCCCGCCAGCCGAAGCGGACGAGGCCCGTATCCCCGTCGTGCAGGCCGCCCGCAAATCCCAGGGGCGAACGCAGATACGGGTTGCCGTCCTTCACCACGTTGCCGAAGGCGTCGTACAGGATTTCCTTTACCATGCCTTCGGTCGGAAACTCAACCACGCGCACGCTGCCAATCTGGTCGGTATGCAGAAGAATTTCGCCTGACTGGCGCTGGTCCTGTCCCTGGACTTGGCCCTGCGCAACCAGCCCCACGGGCCGACCGTCCTGAGCATAAACCACCTGCCACCACTGCCCGTCCGCCATGTCCACGTGCAACCAGGCCGCCAGATGCGTACGATCATGCCAGTGAAAGCGCTCCGTCAGCCTGCCGTCCACGTATTTGGCGTTGCGCAAGCCCTGGTCGTCGTGCCCGTATTCCACGGTGCGGCCGTCCGGCAGCTCCACGGCCAGGAGCCGATAGTCGGGCGCGTAGTGATAGCGCGTCTCGCCCTGCACCCCGACCCTGCGGCTGCGGAAGCCGCGTGCGTCGTGTTCGTAGCGCGCGTCTCCGGCCTGGAGCAGGCGGTTGTCCGGGCCGTAGCGAAACACGCGCCCGCCCGAACCGCGCAGAGGCAAGTAATCCTCGGCCCGACGACCCTGGCCGTCGTAGAGGTAGCGTTCCACGCCCGAGCCGTCCCGACGCACCTCGGCCAGTCGCCCGGCGTTGTCGTAGCGGTATTCCCAGCGCACCGGGCTGCCGTTCACGCTTTCAAGCCGGGTGCGGATGCGGCCCTGCCCGCCCCGTTTCAGTTGCAGTGAGTACTTCACGTCCATCCCCGTTCTCCTTTTTGGGGTTGTCCGACGCCGATGCGCCGGAATTCCCGCAAGGCTAACCCCGGTTTTCCGGGTGGGATGAAACAGAAAAGGGAATGGAAAGCAAAAGGACGGGTTTGCCCTGTTGACAGGGGGCGAGGGGCAACCCGGGAAGTCGCCGGGAGGGATCGGCGGGACGGGGGAGATGTTTTGGGTGTGATGGGGCGAGGGGGGACGGGAAGGCAATGCCTCCGGCGGCTCAGGGGCCCGCGGCCCCTGAGAACCCCATTTACCGCACGCGCTGCGCGCGGCGGGGGGAGGAGAGTCGGGGAGGGAGAGGGAGGCGGCGCGCGGAATGGGGAGGAGAGCACTCCAAAAAAGGGGAGCTCCGAAGGGCTCCCCTTTGGCTCGTTGGAAGATGGCGGGAAGCGGGTCTAGAGGCCCAGCTCTTTCTTGATGAAATCGATGTCGATGTGTTCGGCGATGAGCTTGGCACCCTGTTCGATCTTGATCTTGTCGCGCAGCTTGTGGCGCGAGAGGATGGACTCCATCTTCTTGGCCACGGTGAAGGTGTCTTCGCGGGCGATGATGATCGGGGTCTTGAGCACTTCCGAGCGGGTCAGGATGATGTCGTTGGGGTAGAGGTTGCCCGTGAGGATCAGGCAGGGCGCGTCGCCCTCCAGAGCCACGAGCTGCACGTCCGAGCGGTCGCCGCCCACGATGATGGCCGCGTTCTGGTGCTTGCGGAAGTGGGTCATGAAGTTTTCGACCTGCATGGTGCCGATGAGGAAGCGCTCCACTACGCGGTCCGCGCTGGAGTGGGCCGAGACGACCTTGCCGCCGAGGCGGTCGGCCAGGTCGGCCACGGTGATGGTGCCCATGATCGTGTCCGTGGGGATGACGCCGAGCACGCGGATGCCGATGCGCTCCAGGAAAGGTTTGATCAGGTCGTTGACCTCGTCCATGAAGGTCGGGGGGATGTCGTTGAGGATGACTCCGGCGAGCTGGTCGCCCAGGGTTTCCTTCATGATCGCCAGGTAGTCGTATTTGAGGTCTTTCTGGAAGCGGTCGATGACCACGCACTTGAGGCCCAGCTCCTTGCAGAGGGTGGAGCCGTCCACGTCGCAGTATTTGCCGGAATACATGGACCCGGACCCGGCCACGAGGGTCACGTCGCGCCCGGCGGAGATGGCCTCGTAGGCTTCCTTGATCCTGGGGATGAAGGGTTCGCACTTGCCCGTGAAGGCCTGGACCTTGAAGTCGTGGGTCACGACCACGGGAGTGACCTGTTCGGGGTCGCCGGAGAGGCCGAGCACGTCCTGCACGAAATAGGCGTCCTCGTCGCCGAGCTTGCCGTCCCTTTCCAGGGGCAGGGCGCCCACAGGCTTCATGTAGCCGATGTTCAGGCCCATTTCCTTGAATTTCAGGCCCAGGCCGATGACGACCATGTTTTTGCCCGAGTAGCCGGATGTGGCGCCGATATACAGTCCAGGCATAAGCTCCTCCGTCCTTCTTGAAAGGTCATCTGCCGTTCTTGCGGGCCGCCGAGAGGGTCAGCCGCATGTCCACGACAAGCGCGCCTTTGTTGTACACGAGAATCGGGCCGATGTCGGCCTCTTCGATTTCCGGAAAATCGACAGCCATTTGCGAGACCGTGAGCAGGATGTCCTCGATGGCTCCGATGTCCACGCTCTCCTGGCCGCGCACCCCGCGCAGCAGGGGAAAGGCTTTGATCTCCTTGACGATGTTCTGGGTGTCGCCCAGGGACAGGGGCGCGAGCCGGAAGGCCACGTCGCCCAGCACTTCGCTGTGGACCCCGCCCATGGAGAAGGTGATCAGCGCGCCGAACTGGGAGTCGCGCACAAAGCCCACGCGCACGTCGCGCGAGCCCTTGGGGGCCATGGACTGCACCTGGCAGCCCACGATGTAGGCGTCGGGCCTGCGCCGGGCCGCGCGGGCCGTCAGTTCCAGAAAGGCGCGGCGCACCTCGCGCGGGGTTTCGATGCCGAGGATCACGCCGTCCACGTCGGCCTTGTCCGGAATGTGCGGGGAGGCGATCTTCATGGCCACGGGGTAGCCGATCTTCTTGGCGTGCTTGACCGCGTGGTCCGAGGTGCGGGAAAGCTTGGTTTCCGGGAAGGGCAGCTCGTAGGCCGCGCCGAATTCCTGGGCCTTGAATCCGCTCAGCTCGGTGATGCCGGTTTCCCGGCACTGGTCGATGAGCCGTTCGGCGCGCGCCTTGTCGCGCCGGAAGCAGACGTCCACGGGGTAGGCCCTGTTGCGCCAGAGCCAGTGGCCGTACATGGCGTCCAGGGCGTAGACCGCCTGCTCCGGGAAGCCGTAGCAGGGAAAGCCCGCCTTCCGCAGCAGTTCGCGGCCGGGGGCGATGCGCTCTTCGCCCATGAAGCAGGCGAACACGGGCTTGCCGCAGTCCTTGGCAACGTCCGCGATCGCCTGGGCCGTGGGCACGATCTCGGCCGAGGCCGTGGGCGTGAGCAGGACCAGGACCGCGTGCGTCGCCGGGTCTTCGAGCACGGCGGCCAGGGTCTGGCGGTAGCGGTCCGCGCCCGCGTCGCCGATGATGTCGATGGGGTTGTAGAGCGAGGCATAGGGCGGCAGGGCTTCGCGCAGCTTTTCCAGGGCGGCCTGGGAGGGGCGCACGAGGTTGAGCCGCGAATGCTCGCAGGCGTCCGCCGTGAGGATGCCGGGCCCGCCGGAGTTGGTGACCACCACGAGGTTCGGCCCCTTTGGCAGGGGCTGGGTGGAGAAGGCTTCGGACAGGGTGAACAGGGAGCGCACGTCGCGGGTGCTGATGATGCCGGACTGGATGAACGCGGCCTCGTAGGCTTCGCGTTTGCCCGCGACGGCTCCGGTGTGGCTGGAAACCGCCCGCGCGCCCGCCGGGGACACGCCCGCCTTGAGCATGATCACGGGTTTTTCCGCTGTCAGCGCCTCGGCGGCGCGCATGAATTCCTGGCCGAAGTCCAGGCTTTCGAGGTGGCCGAGCACCACGGCGGTGTCCGGGTCGTGGAGGAAATATTCCAGGGCGTGGACTTCGTTGAACACGGCCTTGTTGCCCAGGGGCACGAATTTGGAGAAGCCGATGTCCATGCCCTCGGCCCAGTCGAGCAGGCCGAAGCAGAGCGAGCCGGACTGGGAAAAAAAGGCCACGTTGCCGGGGCCGGGCAGGTTCGGGGTGGGCAGCGCGTAGAGGCCGTCCACGGGATTGGCCAGTCCCAGGGAGTTCGGGCCGACCAGCGCGATGTCGTGGCGGCGGGCGATGGACGCGAGCTGTTCTTCCAGGTAATAGCCTTCCCGGCCCGTTTCCTTGAACCCGGAAGCCATGACCACGGCCGCGCGGATTTTGCGGGCGGCCAGCTCGGCGAGCACGTCCGGGGTTTTTTCGCGGGGGACGCAAAGCACGGCCAGATCGACGCCTTCCGGTACTTCCGAAGCCGGAAGCGCCTCAAGCCCAAGGATTTCTCCGCCCGAAGGATTGACGGGGATGATGCGCCCCTTGTATCCGGAGCGCAGAAGGTTCGCCAGAACCTTGTGGCCCGCCTTCTCAGGATTGGCGGACGCCCCGGCCACGATGACGGACCGGGGGGCAAACAAAGCGTCGGCGTTTTTGATCGGCAGCATGGGGACCAGCTTCATGGATGAACATTTGTCGGGCGTTCAGGATTGTATTGACTATCACTTTTCGCAAGTCAAGCTCTTGCGCAGCGCGCTGATCCATAGTTCTTACGCCAATGAGCGAGAAGACGCCAGCGAGGACAACGAGCGGCTGGAGTTCCTCGGCGACGCCGTGCTGGAGCTGTGCGTCAGCGAGGAGGTCTACCGGCGTTTCCCGGAGGCCACCGAGGGGCAGATGACCCGGATCCGCTCCGGCCTGGTCAAGGAGAAAAGCCTGGCCGACGCGGCCCGCTCCCTGCGCCTGGACCAGTACCTGCTGCTCGGCAAGGGCGAGGAGGCCCAGGGCGGCAGGCAGCGCGACTCGCTCCTGGCCGACGCGCTGGAGGCCGTTTTCGGCGCGGTTTTCCTGGACGGCGGTTTCCTGGCCGCCAAGACGCTGATTCTTCGGCTTTTCGGGGAGAGCTGGCCGGACACGCCGGAAGTGCGCGCGGCCAAGGACCACAAGAGCCGTCTCCAGGAAATCACCCAGCAGCGCTTCAAGACCCTGCCGGTCTACCGTCTGGAATCCACGGACGGACCGGAGCACGCCAAGGTTTTTCGGGTGGAGGTGGCGCTTTCGGACGGGCGCGTGTTCTTCGGCCAGGGCGGCAGCGTCAAGAGAGCCGAGCAGGTGGCCGCGGCCACGGCCATCCGGACGCTGGAGGCGGAGGAATAGCCGTCGCGGGCACGGGACGTGAACGCGTGAACGGGGCCGATCCTTGATGGGATCGGCCCCGTTCACGTTGGGGAGAGGCGTGTCGCGGGCTTCCGGGGGGAGTGACGGCCTTTCGTCCTGAAGGGCCGAACCGTCCGTCCGCGCTGTTGTTCTATTAGCCGCTGATGAGCTGCATGGCCATCCTGGGCAGGGAGTTCGCCTGGGCGAGCATGGCCACGGCGGACTGCGACAGGATCTGCTGGCGCACGAACTCGGTCATCTCGGTGGCCACGTCCACGTCCGAGATGCGGGATTCGGCCGAGGACATGTTTTCCGCCTGGATGGTCAGGTTGGTGATGGTGTTTTCCAGGCGGTTCTGCATGGCGCCGAGGTTCGCGCGGATCTTGTCCTTGGAGATGATCGCGTTCTGCAGGGCGGCCAGTGCGAGCTGGGCCTGGCGCTGGGTCGAGATGTGGGAGTTGGCCAAGCCGAGGGCCGAAGCCGTCGAGTTGTTGACTGAAATGTAGTAGTAGTCTTCGGCCGAGTCGTTGCCGGTGCCGAAGTGGATCTTGATCGGACCGGTGGGAGTCAGGCCGTTGCCGTTGTGGGCGATGGACTGCTGGGTGGTCGGATCAAGCCCCGCCAGGGAGCCGTTGAGCATATGGATGCCGTTGAAGTCCGTGGCGTTGGCGATTCGGGTGATTTCCGAAGCCATGGCCTGGTACTCCGACTCGATAAGCATGCGCTGGTCCGAGTTGTAGGTACCCGTGGACGCCTGGACCGCGAGTTCCTTCATGCGGATCAGCTTTTCGTCGATGACCTGGAGCGCGCCGTCCGCGGTCTGGATCATGGAAATGGCGTCGTTGGCGTTGCGCACGCCCTGGTGCAGGGACGCGATGTCCGAGCGCATGAGTTCGCGGATGGCGAGGCCGGCGGCGTCGTCCGCGGCGTTGCCTACCCGAAGGCCGGACGAGAGGCGGCGGGTGGAAACCGCGAGCTCGCCATAATGCTCGCCCAGGTTCCTCGCGGCGTTCATGGCCATCAGGTTGTGGTTGATCACGAGAGACATGACAAAACCTCCTTGTTCAAACGAAAAGTTCCTTCTTTTCCGCTTGGCGGTTATCCCTTTCGCAGTGCATTAAGCATTGCGTGTGCCAAAGATAAATTAACCTTTCATTACGATTGGTTAATGTTCTAAATATAGTCTAGAGAGATCGGGTAAACCGCCTGGGACAAGCATTTTCTTCCGCAGGCGTCGGCCCCTTGGCAGGGGCGGGGAAAAAGGTTCCGGGCCTGATCGGAGGAGGGACAGCGCCTGCCGGGAGCGGGAATGACGGCGTGGGCGGCGTGGGCGGCGTGGGCGGCGTGGGCGGCGTGGGCGGCGTGGGCGGCGTGGGCGGCGAAGATGGAAGGGACGACAGGAACACCGGGAACAGGAAGCGCCGGGACAGCCGGAAGAACGGAAGCGGAGGGAGAGTCGGGAGCAACGGAAACAGCAGAAACAGCGGGAAGAGCTGGAAGAGCACGGCAGGCGAGCCGCAGGCCAAACAGGTGCGGCGCGCCCTGGGAGGGGGCGCGCCGCCTGTGTGCCGTCGCCGGGAGGAAGAACCGGCGACCGGGGATGATGAGTCAGGAGTCTATCGTCGAACCGCCTGGGCGGCTTCGTCACTTCATTTCGTCACTTCATTTCGTCGCGTCGGCCTTGTTCACGGCCTACCGCTTCATGGCGATGACTTCGCCGAGCATGGAGTCGGCCGTGGTGATGACCTTGGTGTTGGCCTGGAATCCGCGCTGGGCCGTGATCATGCGCACGAACTCGGTGGCCATGTCCACGTTGGACATCTCCAGGGAGTTGCCGTCGATGGTGCCCTTGCCGTTCGCCCCGGCGAAGCCCGTCAGGGCCTGGCCCGAATCCTGGGTCTCGCTGAAGAGGTTGCCTCCCTCGCGCCGCAGACCCCACTGGTTGGTGAAGGTGCCCAGCGCGATCTTGTACAGCTCGATGACCTGTCCGTTGGAGTAGCGGCCTGTGAGCACGCCGTCGCGGCTGACCGAGACGTTCTGCAGGATGCCTGCGGGATAGCCGTCCTGGGACTGGTACAGGGTGCTGGAGCCGCCCGTGTCGAAGCTCTGGGTGGCCAGGGCGCTGATGGACGGAATTTCCGCGTTGGCCAGGGTGGCCTGCACGTCGGTGATGTTCGTGCCGACCATGCCCGCGTTGCTCGGCAGGGCTCCGCCGCCCGCCACGGACCAGCCAGCGCCCGTGTTGGAGGAGGTGATGCTGGCGGTGTTGCGCAGACCGAAGTTGATTTCGATGGGCTGTGCGTCCGCCGAGTTCGACTGCGAGGCGTTGGACGCGCCCAGGAAGTTGGCCGTGCAGAGCGGGTAGCCGCGCGTCGAGAAGCGGGCCAGGCCCCAGTTGGAAAGCGCCCCCACGTTGCCGTCCGCGGCCCCTTCGTAGGTGTAGGCCGACTGGCCAACGAGCTGGCCCGCGCGGAAGGTCAGCGTGCCGACCATGAGCACGCCGCCGTTGGACGTCTCGGACATGCGCTGCAAGCCGGAGGTGGTGTCGAAATAGCGTCCGTCCTCGGACGGCGGCACCGTGACCATGTATTCCCACACCGAGTAGCCGCCCGAGTTGGAGAGGGTGACCTGGTCGAAGTAGGTGGTCATGGTGTGCGCGGTGCCGATGTCGTCGTAGACCTTCATGCTCGTGGAGTACGAGTAGGCGGTGTCCGCGAGGTAGCGGCCGTCGTTGTCCACGTCCTGCCCGTCCCAGGCCGAGAAGAGCGCGAAGTACGGGTTGGTGGTGGAGTTCGAGCGGCTGGCGTCGGACGGGTCCAGGTTGGTGATGATGCTGACCTGGTTGGTCGCTTCCGGGGGCGACTGGAAATTTTCAAGCCGGATGTCGGTGATGGCGCCCTTGACCTTGGTGTCGTTCAGGTCCGAGAGGCTGCCCGTGGTGGCCACGGAAGGCTGCGACTTTTCGATCTGCCATCCCTGGAGAACGTAGCCGTGCGGGTCCACGAGATATCCGTTCTTGTCGAAACGGAAGGTGCCGGCGCGGGTGTAGTACTGCGATTCCTGGTCCTTGGGCGAGACCATGAAGAAGCCTTCGCCGCCGATGGCCATGTCCGTGGACTCGTTGGTCGTCTCGAACGCGCCCTGGCCGTAGTCCGTGAAGATGGCGGCCACGCGCACGCCCCGGCCCACCTGTCCGATGCCGTTGGCGGTCGAGAAATCCTGGCTCATCAGATCCTCGAAGTGCATGCGAGCGCCCTTGTACCCCGTGGTGCTCACGTTGGCCAGGTTGTTGCCGATGACGCTCATGCGTTCACCGTGGGCCGAAAGGCCGGTGATGCCGGAGTAGAGCGATGATTGCAGACTCATGATAGACCTCCTTGACTCCTTGACTTCCTCATCAGTGAAGACGCCGGGCCGTGCTTCCCATTAGGCTGCGGCGTCCGTGGTATTCGTATCTCCGGAGGTGTCTCCGGTGTCCGTGCCGGTGGTATCGCTGCCGGTCCCGGTCTCGCTGCCGGTGCCGGTGTCGCTGCCGGAGTCGATCTGCGTTTCGGAGACGACCTCGGTGACGAAGTTGAAATTCACGTAGCGGCCGTCCGCGAGGCGGAGGTAGTAGCCGCTGTCTTCGGAAACGACGCCGGTGACGATGCCCGAAACCTGGGTCTGGACCATGACCTGCTGGCCGTCCACGTCCTCCCCGAGCATGCCCACGGAGTAGGTGCCGTTGGCCACGAGGTTGCCGTTGTCGTCGCGGCCGTCCCAGGCGTATTCGAAGACGCCGGGTTCCTGGCTGCCGAGCAGGTCGCTGCGCACGATGTCGCCTTCGGAATCGTAGATGTTGACCTTGAGCGAGGATACGGCCTCGCCGAGGTTGTAGGAAATGGTGCTGACCTGCGTGTCGGACTTGGTCACGTTGTAGCCGTTGGCCGTGACGGACTTGCCGATGAAGCTGACCGCGGTGGTCATCTGGTCGGACCGGGACTGCTCCAGCATGGTGTCCAGGGTGGTGTTCATGTTGGTCAGCTGTTCCAGGCTGGAATACTCGGCCAGCTGGCCGGTCATGTCCGTGTCCTTCATGGGGTCGAGGGGATCCTGGTGGTTGAGCTGGGCCACGAGCAGCATGAGGAAGTCGTCCTTGTCCATCTGCGACTTGTGCGTAGGGGCCTCGGCCTCGGCCTTGTACTGTTCGTACCCGCCCACGATGTTGCTGACTCCGTAGTATCCCATGACTCGCTCCCTGACTGTCTTTCGCGCCTAGGCGACGATGTGCAGCCCGTTGCCGGAAAGAATTGCCTGCCGAACGTCCGAGGCCAGATCCAGCCCGATGCCCTGCGAGTTCCCGCGCAGGGCGTTCATGCGCTGGCGGACCTGCTGGCGGACCTGTTCGTCCTGGGCCTGATTGTGGCCCTGCTCGCCCAGCCACTGCTGGCCGTCCTGGCCGGGAAGCTGGGTCTGCACTTCCATCTTGGTGACCTTGAGGCCCTGGGCCTCCAGGCTCTGCCGGAGCGCGTCCAGGTGTCCGCTGAGGAGCTTGGCGGTCTCGGCGTTGTCCGTGCGGATCGTGGCCTGAACATCCTTGTTCTTGACCGTGAGGGCCACGGAGAGCGTGCCCAGTTCCTGCGGATTGAGCTGGATGGTCAGGCGCTTGGCGCCGTTGGACAGCCCCTTGAGCACGGCGTCCTGGACCTGGTTGAGCATCTTGGGCGCGGTGGCGCTCTGCCCCTTTGCGGTCTGGGAGCTTTCGCCGCGCGCCTGGCCCAGGGCGTCGCTCATGGCGTTCTGGATGCTCTGGTTGTCCGTGCGCAGGGAGCCGCCGAGTTCGGAGCGGTCCACGCGCAGCTTGGTCATGAAATCGTTCCACGCGCCGGACTCGCCGTTGCCGTTCTGCTTGGTGAACTGGTCCGCGCCCTTGCCCTCGTTGAACCGCGAACCCTGGCTGACGCTGTCCGCGAGCTTTTCCGCGCCGGTCTTGAGGCGGGCTTCCAGGTCGAGGTTCCGGTTCAGTTCGGACTCGCTTCGGGCGGCCTTGCGGGCGGCCTCGTCCGAGGTCATGTTCTGGTTCAGGCCCGCGGCCTTGGAGGCGTCCTGCCGGGCGGCGTTGCGGGCGGCGTCCGCCAGGGTGTCGGCCTTGCCGTCCGCGCTCTTGTCCTGGGCGAGCTGCATGGCCTTCTGGCGCGCCTGGTCCAGCGCTTCCTGCATGGCCTTGCCCACTTCGCGCACGAGGCTCAGTTCCTTGCCGTCCTGGTTGCCCTTGAGCTTCTGCAGCTCGGCCATGAACGCCTTCAGCTCGTCCTTGTCCAGGCTGGCGAGCTTGTCCTTGGGCAGGCTTTCCAGCTGGCGGCCGATGGCCTGGAGCACGTTGTCCACGTTGCCGTGGGAAAGTTCCGCGACCATGCCCTTGGATTCGGTCGCGCTGAATCCGAGCTTCTGGAGCATGGTCATCATCTTCTGGCGCTGGCCCGCGTCGAGCTCCACGCTCCGGCGCAGATCGCTCATCTTTTCGGAAAGAGTGCTCACGAACTGGCCCCAGGTCAGGCCTTCCTTGCTCTCGACCCGGTCTTCGATCTCTTTGATCTCTTCCTTGGAGAGGCCGTACTTTTCGAGCTGAGGCTTCATGGCCTGGAAACTCTCGGAGCTGACCGGCACGTCCTTCATGTCGTTCAGTTCGGGTTCCTTGGTCTCGGTGCGCTCGGGCTTGGTCTCGGTGCGGCGGGGGGCCTCGGCCTTGGGGGCGTCGCGGAAGACCGTGTCCAGGTTCGGGGAGCCGGCAAAGCTGCCGCCGCTTCCGGTCAGGGCGGACTGGTGGTCCATGAAGGTCTGAAATATGTCCGATCCGAAATCGGAGCTGGTGGAAGCCCCGCCAAACAGGGCGGTCCTGTTGGTGGCGTAGGTGCTGCTCGCGGCTTGCTGGATCAGAGGAACATCTTGCATGGCTGACTCCTTTGCCGCTGGGACAATCAAGAGCCGTGCCAAACTGGATTATGTTTTATTATGGAGGTTTAGGTTTCTTGATCTTTCGGGCGGGCAGGAGCTTTTTTCCGGGTCGGGACAAAAACTTCCCCTGGGGACCAGGGGGGCGGGATCGGAGAGCCGGGAGGGGAGAGGCGCGCTTAGGAAGCGTGCCGGAAGTTCAGCAGTCCGCGAGCAGCGAGCCCAGGGCTTCCAGCCGGGCCACCTGTCCGGCCCAGGCGTCCGGGGCGTAGTCCGCGTTCTGCAGGGCGAGGTCGGCCAGCCCGGAAAGGGGCGCGAGGGCAGTGGGGCCGCTTTCCCAGAGCGAGCCCGCGCCGCGCCCGGCCAGTCCGGCGCGAAAGACGTTCACGGCCTTGGGCAGGGCCGCTGCCAGCCCGGCGCATTCTTCGGGAAAGGCTGCGGCCAGGGCGGCCAGCGCTTCCCGGGCGGGAGCATCGCTCCAGAGGCCGAGCCGCCAGCCGAAGAAGTGCTTCCAGAACGCGCCGAGCAGATCGTCGCGGTTCGGACCGGAGCCGAGGCGGCGCAGGGCGAAAAGCCCCCGGTCGTCGCGGTCCGTGGCGTAGAGGTCCAGCCCCTGGGGCGCGGCCACGGGAGTCTTCCCGCGCACGGCCTTGCCCGCGATGAAGGCCACGGCTTCGGGGGTGAAGGCGTCGTGGCAGTCTAGGCCCTCGCGGGAGCATTCCCAGCAGCCCTCGGAGCAGGGCAGGCCCGCGCGCAGCACCAGATGTCCGGGCTGGTACGGCCCGGTCTCGAAGGGGCTGACGTTGCCCATGGAGAGGTTCAGGGTCCGGCAGCCCGTCCAGGCCGCGAGGTGCATGGGGCCGGTGTCCGGGGTGATCAGCAGGGAGCTGGCGTTCAGCCCGCGGGCCAGCTCGTCGAGCTTCATCCGGCCGCAGAAGTCCGCCACGGGCCGACCGAAGAGGCGGCGGGTTTCCGCGCCGAGTTCCTTTTCTCCCGGCCCGCCGAACAGCACGGGCCGCAGATCGCGCCGCACCAGCTCGTGCAGCAGCCCGGCCCAGAACGCGGGCGCGGGGCGCTTTGCCGCGTCGCTCGCGCCGAGGAACAGGCCGATCTGGGGCTTTTCCGCGGCCGGGGGCCGGGGCGGGTCGAAGCGGGTGGCCCGGATGCGCGCCAGGGGCACGCAGTCCAGGGCGTTCAGGTCGGCCCAGTGCAGGCGGTTGTGGCGGTTGTTGCGCACCAGGGCGGAACGGTAGAGCTGCCAGTCGCCGTGGACCCGGCGTGCTCCGTTCTCCTGGACCGGGCCGAGCTTCTGGTCCGCGTCCAGTTCTCCGGCGAGCCGGGCGGCGCGCTCGCGGAAGGAGAGGTTGACCACCAGCCTGTAACGGTGCTTCTTGAGCACGTCCGCGCCTTCCCAGGGGAAGTAGGTCACGCTGGGGCTGAGCGGGAGCAGGGGCTCGTAGAAGAGCCGCTCCGCCGCGACCCAGACCGGACGGCCCGGATGCAGCCGCTGGAGCCAGAGCATCAGCGGAAAGGAGAGAATCAAGTCCCCCATGCGCTGCATCTGGAGGATGAGGATCGGATCCTGGGGCATGTGCGCTCTGTTACGCGCTGGTTCGCCCGGAGGCAAGGGGCGGCGCGCTTGGTTTGTCCGGTTGCGCGGCCCCTTGCCCGCGTGCGGGTCAGCTTTGCGCGGCGGGCTCGAAGGTCAGGCGCATGGTGCGCATCAGCGCTTCGAGGCGGTGGTCGTAGGTGTGTTCGGCGAGCACGCGCTTTTGCGCGGCCTCGGCCACGGCCTTGCGGGCGGCCGGGTCCGCGAGGTAGCGCTCCACCAGCTCCGGAATCTGTTCCGGGTCGGCATAGGTCACGACCTCGCTGCCCGGCTCGAAGAGACGGTCCATCTGGCGGCGGCGGTCCGTGATCAAGAACGCGCCGCAGGCGGGCACGTCGAAGACGCGCTGGTTCACCGCGCCCTTCATCTGGAGGCTGGTGCAGTTGAAGTTGACCTTGGAGCGCGGGTAGAGGCCGGGCAGCTCGTCGTAATACGAGACTTCGGGGTGCAGCCGCCAGTTTTCCTCTTCCGCGAGCAGATCCTTCCAGCCCTTGTCGCCCACGATCATGGGGCGGAAGGGCAGGAGCCGCTTCACGCAGTCCAGCCGATAGTCCAGGGTGGACTGCCAGGTCAGCAGGGTTTCGAAGGCCAGCATCCTGGCCGGGCTTTCCAGCTCCAAAAAGGCGTCTCGCAGTTCCGGGAAGCGGCCGAGCATGAACCGCGCGGCCGAAGGCTCGTCCGCGGGGCCGAAGGCGTCCGCGATTTCCCGGATCTTGGCGGCCAGTTCGTCGCCGGGCGCGGCGGCCTTGTAGCGGCCGAGCACCTTGGCGACCATGGAGTTGCCCACGAAGGAGACGTCCGCGTCCCAGTCGGGCCTGCCGCTCGCGCCGGGGGCGAAGCGGTGCACGTCCGTGCCCAGGGGCAGCCATTCGGCGTTGGGGTAGCCCATGTCCCGCAGCGGCTCGATGTTGTCCGCGTCCCAGGTGAAGAGCAGGGTCTTGTCCGCGTGGGTGCGCGGGTAGGCGGGCAGGATCAGGTGCGGGTTGTCCACGAACCAGGAGGCCAGAGGCAGGTCCAGGGCTTCGAGAATCTGGAGCAGCACGCCCTCGCGGTCCACGCCGAGGTGGTTGACCGTGAGCACGAAGTCGGGCCGGAACGTGGTCAGCGCGCCGAGGATGGTGCGCACGAAGTCGTCGAGGCCCATCTCCTTGGCCTGGAGGTCGAGGAGCACGTGTTCCACGCCGAGGCGCTCGCACGCGGCCCGGATCTCTCCGAGCAGGAAAAACTGGCTGGTGAGCAGCAATATGCGCGGCTTTCTGGTCTGAAAGCGCGGCCAGCTGCGCTGGGGATCTTGCGGTTGGGTCATGTTCGCTCCTGGGCGGAGGTGCCGCCGCCGGAACACTAGCCGCAGCGGATCGCAAAGTCCAGGCGCGCGAAATGCGCGGGAAGACGCTTTACTGGCGGCGCGGCTGTGCTAAGCTGTGGCTCGTCAGGGCGAAGGATTCCCCGCCGCCCGTCAATCCAGGAGCAGCCCGTGTTTCGCATTCGGCGCATTTTCGACGATCTTCTTCCCCGCGACCGCGAGGTCATCCGGCGGGTGCAGGAAATACTGCGCGAGCAGTTTCCGGGCGCGCGGGAGTCCGAGTATCGCGACATCCCCGCCAAGCTGCGCAATCCGCTCAAGCACCGTTTCCGGACCATTCTCCACGTCGCCGAGAAGCGCGGGCAGGTCATGGGCTTCGCCCTGATGCTGCACGTGCCCGATCTGGCCTTCAGCTATCTGGACTACATTTCCGCGGCTCCGGGCGTGACCGGGGGCGGGGTGGGCGCGGCCCTCTACGCCCGCCTGCGCGAGGAAGCCCGCTTCCTGCACTGTTCGGGCATCTTTTTCGAATGCGCGCCGGACGATCCCAAGCTCTGCCCCGGACAGAAGGACGACAAGGAACACATGGCCGCCAACAGGGCGCGGATGCGCTTCTACGAACGCTTCGGCGCGCGGACCATCGTGAACACGGCCTACGAGACGCCGCTGAAGCCCGATGACGACGACTGCCCGCCGTGCATGGTCTTCGACGACCTCGGCACGGGCCGCCCCCTGGAGCGCGCGCGAGCGCAGGAGATCATCCGGGCCATCCTGGAGCGCAAGTACGGCAAGCGCTGCCCGGAGGGCTATGTGGATATGGTCGTGGAGTCCTTCCGGGACGACCCCGTGCGGCTGCGCCCGCTGCGGAAGGCCCCGGCCGAGCCCAAGCCCGCCTATGCGAACGCGCCGCTCATCGCCCTGACCGTGAACGACAAGCACGACATCCATCACGTGCACGAGCGGGGGTATGTGGAATCCCCGGCGCGGGTCCGGCGCATCGCCGCCGAGCTGGAGAAGACCGGGCTGTTCGGCGTGGTCCCGGTGAAGAAGCACCCGGAGCGCGAGCTGCTGGCCGTGCACGATCCCGCCATGGTCAGCTATTTCAAGCGGGCCGTGGCCGGCCTGCCCGAAGGCAAGTCCATCTACCCCTACGTCTTCCCCATCCGCAACGCGGCCCGGCCTCCCAAGGAGCTGCCCGTGCGGGCCGGATATTACTGCATCGACACCTTCACGCCCCTGAACGGCAACGCCTATCTCGCGGCCCGGCGCGCCGTGGACTGCGCCCTGACCGCTGCCGAGCGCATTCTCGACGGGGACCGGCTGGCCTACGCCCTGGTGCGTCCTCCGGGACACCACGCGGAGCGGCGCTCCTTCGGCGGGTTCTGCTATTTCAACAACGCGGCCGTGGCCGCCAACCGGCTCTCCACCCTGGGCCGGGTGGCCGTGCTCGACGTGGACTACCACCACGGCAACGGCACCCAGGACATCTTCTATGAACGCGGGGACGTGCTCACGGTTTCCATCCACGGGCATCCGAGCTTCGCCTATCCCTATTTCAGCGGGTTCGGCTCGGAGCACGGCGCCGGGCCGGGCCGGGGCGCGAACATGAACATCCCGCTGCCGGAGCTGGTCAACGGCGAGGAGTACCGCAAGGCCCTGCACCGGGCGCTTTCCCGCGTGGCCCACTTCCGGCCCACGTTCCTGGTGGTGGCGCTGGGCCTGGACCCGGCCAAGGGCGACCCCACGGGCACCTGGAGCCTGACCGCACAGGATTTCGAGGAAAACGGAAAGATGATCGGCTCTCTGGGCCTGCCCACCCTGGTGGTGCAGGAGGGCGGCTACCGCATCCCCTCCCTGGGGCAGAACGCGCGGCGGTTTTTCCTCGGACTGCGCGAGGGCGCGTACGGCCGCACGGCGCAGCAGCGGCGCGAGCGGGCCTTGGCCGAGGGGACCGGAGAGGGAAAGACCCTGCTTCAGTAGGCGGGATTCCGCCCCGGAGGCGGGGCGGGCGGCAAAAAATGGCCCGGAGCGTCGGCATGGCCGCGTTCCGGGCCTTGTCGGCGTCAGGGGCGGGGCGGGGCGAAGTCGTCGCTGTCCAGCAGGATCGTGACCGGGCCGTGGTTGACCAGGGACACGTTCATTTCCGCGCCGAAGCGGCCCGTGGCCACGGGGCCGGAGTGGCGTGCGCGCAGCTCGGCCACGAGGCGGTCGTAGAGCGCTTCGGCCAGGGCCGGGGGCGCGGAAAAGCCCGCGAACGAGGGACGCATGCCCTTGCGGCAGTCCGCGTAGAGCGTGAACTGGGACACGACCAGCAGGCCGCCGCCCGCGTCCGCCACGCTGCGGTTCATCTTTCCGGCCTCGTCGCTGAAGACGCGCAGGCCGAGCAGGCGGTCGAGCAGCTTGTTCCAGGCCGGGGAGCCGGGCATGCCTTCGGCGTCCTGCGCGCCGAAGCCCGCGAACACGAGCAGGCCGGGGCCGATCTCCCCTGCGAGCCGTTCGCGTCCGGCCTCGACCACGTGCACCGAGGCCCGCAAGACCCGCTGGATCAGAAGGCGCACGGCGCTTCTACTCCTCGTCCAGGAGGGCGTTCCACTGGGCGTCGATGTAGCCTTCCCGCTCTTCGGACGAGAGGCGCTCCAGCTCGCGGTCCAGGGCCGTGGGCTGGTCGGACTCGATGACCTCGAGCATGCCCCGGATTTCGGCTTCCATGTCCAGTCCGGGCAGGCGCAGGCCGCCGGATTCATTGTTTCGGGTCATGTTCAGATCTCCATGTAGGTTGCTTTCTGGGCGTCTTTCTCCGCCACGGATACCTCCGCGAGGCGGACGTTGCCCGGCAGCTTCGGGGCCAGTTCCCCATAGACGTGCCGCGCGATGTTCTCGCTGGAGGGGTTGCGCTCCCGGAAGAACGGCAATTCGTTGAGATGGCGGTGGTCCAGCTCTTCGAGAATCTCGCGGGTCAGGTTCTTGAGCACCTTGAAATCCACGAGGTACTCCACCTTCTCGTCGAGTTTCGATCCTTCGACCACCACTTCCACGGCGAAGTTGTGCCCGTGCATGCGTTCGCATTTGCCGCCGTAGTTGCGGAGCTGGTGCGCCGCGGAAAAGTCGAGCTTGACGGTCAGCCGCCAGAGGGGGGTGGGCATGTGGACTCCTGAGGGGCCGCCGGGGCGGCACGGTCTTGGTGATGAGCGGTCTTGACGATTTATTCGAGCCAGAAGCGGCCCTTTCCCTCCGGGCCGTCCTTGGTTTCGGATTCGTCATCCGGCCCGGCGTCCGTCAGGCTTTCGCCCTCCGGGGCGCAGGGCTCGTAGGCCGCGTCTTCCGGATCTGGGCAGTATTCCTCGTCCGGACCGTAGTCGTCGTCCGGGCCGGGAGCGGCCAGCTCGTGCTGCTCCAGGGCGTTCATGCCGCGCAGGAGGCGGGTGAGCAGGGCGTTGGTCTGCTCCTGCTCTTCCAGCAGATCGGCCAGCAGTCTGGCCGTTTCCGAGGTGTTGCGCCAGATCAGCAGCGGCACGGCCAGGGCCAGGATCGCCAAAGCGCCCAGCCCGAACAGCAGATATTGAAGAAAAAGCATTTGTTCCATCGGTTTTCCCTTGGCCTCAGGCCACGTCCTCGCGCCATTCGTCGATCCGCTTCCAGAAGCGGGCGTCGGGCCGCACGCGCCAGCCGTTGCCCAGCTCCATGGTGCAGAGGCATTCTTCCAGATACATGCGCAGCAGCACCGGGGCCGGGCCTTTGTGCGCGCCGAGGATGTTCTTCAGCTCGTCCAGGCTCTGGTCGGCGCAGGCATGCTCCTGCACGTCGATGACCACGGCGGCGTCGCTCTGGGCCGTGACCTCGGCCAGCAGCCGGACCTTTTCCGCCAGCAGCTTGGCCTGCTTGGGGCCTTCCTCGTCGCCGGGCGCGCCCCGCTTGTCCACCTTGGCCTCGACGTAGAGCGGCTGGTCCATTTCCAGCAGCGCCTTGGCCTCGGCGTAGACGTTGGGCAGCATGGTCAGCTCGCCCTGCCCCGTGAGATCCTCCACGGTGCAGAAGGCCATCTTGTCGCCCTTCTTGGTGATGTACTCCTTGCGGGCGGGGACGATCAAGGCTGTCCTGACCGAGGCGCCGTCCGGCAGGTCGCAGCAGTCCTCCAGGGTGGAGAGCCGCATGCGCAGCAGTTCGGGCCGGTAGGGCAGCAGGGGGTGGCTGGTCAGGAAGAAGCCCAGGGCCTCCTTCTCGAAGCGCTGCTTTTCCGCGTCGTCCCATTCCTCGGCGTTGACCTCGTCCAGCTGGAAGCAGACCGGGGTGTCTTCCTTGTCCCCGCCGCCGCCGAGCATGTCCAGCATGTTGAGCATGCCCGACGCCTTGTCCTTGGCCTTTTTCTGGCCCATGGACACGGCCCGGTCCATGGCGGAATACAGCCCGGCGCGGGAGCAGCCCAGGCAGTCCATGGCTCCGGACTTGATGAGATATTCGATGACCCGCTTGGAAACGCGCTTGAGGTTCACGCGGGTGCAGAAGTCGGCGAAATCCTTGAACGGTCCGTTCTCCTCGCGCTCGCGCACGATCTCGTTCACGGCTTCGTCGCCCACGTTCTTCACGCCGCCCAGGCCGAAGACGATCTTGCCGTTCTGCACGGAGAAGCGGCGGCGGCTGATCTGGATGTCCGGCGGGAGCACCTCGATGTCCAGGTCGCGGCAGGCGTTGATGTAGGCGTATACCTTGTCCGCGTTGGAGAGTTCCGTGCTGATCAGCGCGGCCATGAACTCCACGGGGAAGTGGGCCTTGAGGTAGGCGGTGTAGTAGGAGATCAGCGCGTAGGCCGCGGAGTGGGACTTGTTGAAGCCGTAGGCCGCGAACTTCTCCATGAGGTCGAAGATCTCGTTGGCGGTCTTGTCCGCGATCTGGTTTTCGCGCGCGCCTTCCAGGAAGCGCTTGCGCTGCTTGGCCATCTCCGCTTCGATCTTCTTGCCCATGGCCCGGCGCAGCAGGTCGCCCTCGCCCAGGGAATACTTGGCGATGACCATGGCCGTGGCCATGACCTGCTCCTGGTAGACCATGACGCCGTAGGTCGGCTTGAGCGTCTCCTCCAGGGAGGGATGCGGGTAGCTGACCTCGATCTCGCCGTGCTTGCGCTTGATGAACTCGTCGACCATGCCGGAGTTGAGCGGGCCGGGGCGATAGAGCGCGAGCATGGCGATGATGTCCTCGAAGCAGGAAGGCTTCAGCATTCGCAGATACTTGCGCATGCCCGAGGATTCCACCTGGAAGATGCCGTCCGTGTCGCCCCGGCAGAAGATGTCGTAGGTGGCCGGGTCGTCCAGGGACATGGTGTCCAGGTCGGGCGCGTCCTTGCCCTGCTCCCGGATGATGTCCAGGCAGTCCTCCACCACGGTCATGGTCCGCAGGCCCAGGAAGTCGAACTTGATCAGGCCGACCTTCTCGACCCGCTTCATGTCGTACTGGGTGACGAGCTCCTCCTTCTTGCCCTTGTAGAGCGGGAGGTACTCGGTCATGGGCTTTTCGGAGATGACCACGCCGGCCGCGTGGGTGCTGGCGTGGCGGCAGAGGCCCTCCAGGCGGCGGGAAATGTCCACGAGCTTGGCGATCTGCGGCTCGGAGTCCACGAGCTTTTGCAGCTCCGGCTCCATCTTCAGGGCCTTGCCGATGGTCATCTTCAGCTCGTCCGGGATGAGCTTGGCGATGCGGTCGCCCTCGGCGAAGGTCATGCCCATGGCGCGGGCCACGTCGCGGATGGCGGCCTTGGCCTTCATGGTTCCGAAGGTGGTGATCTGGGCCACGTGGTCGTGGCCGTATTTCTCCGAGCAGTATTTGACCACCTCCAGGCGGCGGCGCTCGCAGAAGTCCACGTCGATATCCGGCATGGAGACGCGTTCCACGTTCAGGAAGCGTTCGAAGAGCAGATCGTAGGGGATCGGGTCCAGGTTGGTGATGCGCAAGGCCCAGGCCACGATGGAGCCCGCGGCCGAGCCTCGGCCCGGCCCCACGGGAATCCGGTTGTCCTTGGCCCAGTTGATGAAGTCCTGGACGATGAGGAAATAGGCCGGGAAGCCCATCTCCTTGATGACGCCGAGTTCGTATTCCAGCCGTTCCCAATAGCGCGGCTCGTCGATGTCGTAGGCCGCGTTGCGGATGCGCCGCTTGAGGCCCTCGCGGGCCATGCGCTCGAATTCCTCGTCGATGGAGACGCCTTCGGGCAGCTCGTAGGTCGGGAAGGAGTAGTTGCCCAGCTCGATTTCCAGGTTGCACTTCTCGGCGATGCGCTGGGTGTTGGCGATGGCCTCCGGCACTTCCTTGAAGCTGGCCTCCATCTCTTCCGGCGTCTTGAAGTAGAGCTGGTCCGTTTCCATGCGCATGCGTTTTTCGTCATGGATGGTGGCCTGGGTCTGGATGCAGAGCAGGGTGTCGTGGGCTTCGGCGTCCTCGCGGGTCAGGTAGTGGCAGTCGTTGGTGGCCACCAGGGGCAGTCCCGTGCTCTTGGCCGCCTTGATGAGCATCCGGTTGGCCTTGTTCTGCTCCTTGATGCCGTTGTCCTGAAGCTCCAGATAGAAATCGCCGGGAAAGATTTCCGCATATTCGCGGGCCACGGCCTCGCCCGCTTCCTGCCCCTGCTTGAGCAGGGCCTGGCAGACCTCGCCGCCCAGGCAGGCCGAGGTGGCGATGAGCCCTTCGGAATGGGCGCGCAGCAGGTCTTTGTCCACGCGCGGCTTGTAGTAGAAGCCCTCCATCCAGGCCGTGGACACGAGCTTGATGAGGTTCTTGTAGCCGCGCAGGTTCTTGGCCAGCAGCAGGAGATGGTAGGAGCCGCTGTTTTCCTGGTTTTTGACCGTGTGGCTGCCCGGGGCGACGTAGACCTCGCAGCCGATGATGGGCTTGAGGCCCATGGCCTTGGCTTCGGAGTAGAAGGTCACGGCTCCGAACATGTTGCCGTGGTCCGTGATGGCCACGGCGGGCATGCCCAGATCCTTGGCGCGCTGGAAGAGATCCTTGAGGCGGATGGCGCCGTCGAGGAGGCTGTATTCGGTATGGACGTGCAGATGGATGAACTCGGACATGATTCGATTGTCATAGCCCAAGAGCGGGGCGATGAAAACAGCTTCCCGGAAAGCGCGCGCCCGGACTGGAATCCTGTGGAAAATCGGACCGGTCCGCGCTGGCGGCGGAGAGGTCCGCCCCCTGCGGAAAGGGCAGCCGGCAAGCGCTAAAATCCTTGAGGGGCAAGGGTGGAACTTTGTTTTTCGCTCGCGCTGTGGTATCTTGCCGGGTCGCCTTGTTTTCATGCGTGAATCCGGGAAAGGCGGCGGGCCGCGAGGGACGGCCGGGAGGGGAACATGTCGGGAGAGAGAGACAAGTCCCGCGAGGAGCTGCTTGGCGAACTGCGGGCGGCCAGGATGCGCATCGCCGAACTGGAAAGGGGCGCGCAGTCCCGGACCATTGCCTTCGACGGTCTGCTGGACAGTCTCGCCGACCCCATCTTCATCAAGGACGCGCAGCACCGCTGGGTGTATTTCAACCAGGCCTTCGCCGACCTGCTCGGCATGCGCCCCGCCGAGCTTTTCGACCACTCCGATGTGGACCTGTTTCCCGAACACGAAGCAGCGGTTTTTCATGAGGCCGACAATTACGTCCTGAGCACCGGGAAAAGCCTCGCCACGGAGGAGGACTTGACCATCAAGGGCGTGACCCACCGCATGCGCACGGTCAAGTCCTTCTGGCGCGATCCCATCAGCGGCGCTCCCCTGGTTCTGGGGGTCATTCACGACATCACCGCCTACGTCGATTCGCTGCGGGCTCTCGAGGAGAGCGAAAGCCGTCTGCGCGAAAGCGAGGAAAAGCACCACGCTTTGGCGTCGGCAACCTTCGAGGCCATCTTCATCTCGGAAAACGGCATCTGCGTGGAGACCAACGAGGCCGCGAGCGAGATGTTCGGGTATTCCTACGAGGAGATCATCGGGATTTTCGGAACGGAGGTGATTTCCGAGGACACCCGGCACATCGTGCTTCGGAACATGCTCTCCGGGTACGAGGAGCCTTACGAGGCCGTGGGCGTGCGCAAGGACGGCACGCATTTTCCCGCCCAGTTCCAGGGACGGATGTTTCGCTACAAGGGGCGGCCCGCGCGGGTCACGGCCGTGCGCGACCTCACCGAGCAAAAGCGGGCCGAGCGCGAGCTGGCCGAAAGCGAGCACAAGTACCGCCTGCTGGCCGAGAACGTGGAAGACGTCATCTTCCGCACGGACGCGGAGTTTCGCTTCAATTACGTCAGCCCCAGCGTGCGCGCGCTGCTGGGCATGGAGCCGGACGAGGTGCTGGCCCAGAGCCTGGATCAAACCCTGACGCCGGAGTCCCAGGGCAGGGTCGCCGAGGCCCGCGAGCGGCGGCGGCTGGCCGAGGCCGCCGGAGACCATAACCTGGTCAACCGCATTGAGCTGGAGATGTGCCGCAAGGACGGCTCCACGGTCTGGGTCGAGGTCATCTCCAAGGGGCTGCGCGATGCCCAGGGTCGGAATCTCGGCCTGGTGGGCCTCGCACGCAACATTGCCGAGCGCAAGCAGATGGAGCGCCAGCTTGTGGCGGCCAAGGAGGCCGCCGAAGCCGCGAACAAGGCCAAGAGCGAATTCCTGGCCAACGTCAGCCATGAGATCCGCACGCCCCTGAACGGCATGCTCGGCATGCTCCAGCTCCTGCAAGGCGGCGAGCTGGACCCGGATAGCGCCGAGATGATCGGCACGGCCCTGGACTGCGGGCGCGGACTCGTGGCCCTGATCAACGACATCCTCGACCTTTCGCAGATCGAGGCGGGCGTGGTCCGGTTGCACCCGCGCGAATTCATGCTGGACAAGACCATCGACTCGGTGCTGGCTGTTTTTGAGCATCAGGCCGCCTCGCGCGGGCTGAGCCTGACCTGCGAGCTGGACCCGGCCACGCCGCTCGCGCTCCATGGCGACGAGGGCCGTCTGCGCCAGGTGCTTTTCAATCTCGTGGGCAACGCCTTGAAATTCACGGAAACAGGAGAGGTCTGCGTGACGGCCTGCCCGCTTCCCCACGCCCGCCCGGACGGCAAGGTCCGGCTGCTTTTCAGCGTCCGGGACACGGGCATCGGCATTCCGGAAAACCGCATCGGCGACGTTTTCGAGACGTTCACGCAGGTGGACGGCTCCTATACGCGGCGTTACAGCGGCGCGGGACTCGGCCTGTCCATCGTCCGGCGGCTCGTGAAGCTCATGGGCGGCGGCCTGGTCATGGACAGCGAGGAGGGGGGCGGCACGGAGATTTTCTTTTCGCTGCCCTTCGGCGTTGCCGGCGCGGCGGTTCGGCCTGAAGCGCGGGCTTTTCCCTCCCGCCCGGGCGTGGCTGCCGCTCCTGTCCCGCCCGAACGCATGCGTCTGCTTCTGGCCGAGGACGACCGCGTCGGGCGCATCGCGGTGCAGGGGATGCTGGAACGGCTGGGGCACGAATGCATCGCGGTGGATTGCGGCCGAAGCGCCGTCGAGGAATTGCTGCGCGGCGGATACCATTGCGCCCTGCTGGATATCCAGATGCCGGACATGAGCGGGCTGGAAGCCGTGCGCCTCGCCAGGGAGGCGCTGCCCGAAAACGCAAGCCTGCCTCCCGTGGTCGCGCTCACGGCGCACGCCATGCACGGCGACCGCGAGAGCTTCCTCGCCCAGGGCATGGACCACTATCTGTCCAAGCCCGTGAACATGGACGAGTTGCGCCGGTTGCTGGACGGGCTGCGCGGGGTTCCTTCCGAATCATAGCTCCCTGCATTGAACGAGGGCGCGTTGACACGCGCACCGGGGCATGAAATTCTTCCCGGCCAGGAGAGTGCCCCGTGGAACGATTCGCCGACATGGCCGCCTACCTCTGGGGCCGACTGCCCCTGATCCTGCTCTTCGCCAACGCCTATCTCGCGTACCGGCTTCTGGCCGTGACCGGGCTGACCACTGCGTTCGTTCGCCGGGTGCTTTGGCTGGCCGGCGGCCCCAGGGGCCGGGGCGGCCTGCCCGGTCTGTTGCTGCTGCTCATGCTCGCGGCGGCGCTGCTGTCCTTCTTCATCCCCAACGCCGTGACCATGCTCACGCTTTTGCCCGCGCTGACCGAGCTGGAGCGCGAGCTGCGCGAAAAGACCGGCGCGCACATGGCCACCCCCCTGGCCCTGGCCGCCATCTACGGCGCGAACATCGGCGGCATGGGCTCGCTGGTTGGCTCCCCGGCGAACCTGCTCTTCATCGGCGCCGTGGATTTCTTCAACGTGCCCGGCAGGGAGCAGATCGGCTTCGCCAACTGGTTCTTTTGGTCCCTGCCGCTGGTGGCGCTTTTTTTGTTGGCGGGCTGGACGCTTCTGGCGCTCTTCGCGCTTCCGCGCGGGGTGCGGCTTACGCCGGGCGACATTCCCGAACCAAGGGAGCTGACCCCCTGGCAGCGTTCGGGCGGCGCACTTTTCGTGCTGTTTCTCTGCTTCTGGACGGCCAGTTCCGTGGCCTCGGAAGTCTGGCCCTCCTGGCATCGGTTGGAACCGGCCGTGGCCGCCGGATTTTTTTGCTGGTTCGTGTTTCTCGCCTTTTTCCGGGCGGGAACCCCGTGCCAGGGCACCAGCGCGCCCCTGCTGCGCCTGCGCGAGGTCTTCAGCGGCTTGCCCCGGCGCGGCCTGCTCTTTCTCGGCCTGCTCGGCCTGCTGGCCCTGGCGGTCAAGGCGTTCCACCTGGATACGGCTTCCGTGGCCTGGCTGAAGGGGCTGGACAGCCAAGCCGCACCCCGCTTCGCGGTCATTTTCTGCATGGTGCTGGCCGTGATCCTGCTCACGGAGCTGCTCAGCAACACCGTGGTTTCCGCCGCGTTCTTTCCCGTGGCCTACGCCGTGGCCCAGGCGCACGGCATCTCGCCGCTGGCCCTGATGCTCGCGGTCTCCCTGGCTTCCACCTGCGCGTTCATGACTCCGGTGGCCACGCCGTGCAACGCCCTGGCCTTCGGGGAGATGCGGGGAGTAAGCCTGCGGCGCATGCTCGGCCTGGGTCTGGTCCTCAATCTCGCGGGGGCGGTGTTGATGTCCGTCTGGGTGGCCTGGGTCATCCCCCTGGTCTATTCATGGGGCGGGCACCCATAGACCCGGAGCGCGTTGACGCGGGTTGCCCGCATGGACTAGACTGATGTATCGATAAAGCCAAACCCGCCGCGAGGTGGGGACGGAAAGCCACGGGTCTCACCGAGACAGCCGAGCCGCCGAATAGTGCATCATAATATATGCGCGTTCTCCGTCCGCCCGCAGCAAGAAAGAGAACAGCATGGCCAATTCTGCAAACGCCGCCCAACCCTGTCAAAAGCAGAGTTATTTCGAGGTGTCTCCGCACCTGATCGTCCCCAGCACCTTTGGGGGGTTCTCCATCTACCTCAAGCAGCAGGGCCGCATGGTCCTCTATGCCGCGCGCGGCGACGAATTCACCGCCGCGCACCGTTCCCGGCTCATGGACATGGGCGTCAAGAAGATCTGGGTGGAGGGCGGAGACAAGGCCGGGTACGAGGAATACGTGCGCGCCCATTTGTCCACGCTCGTGGGGGACGACTACATCCCCGTCCAGGAGCGCGCCGAAGCCTGGTGCGGCGCGTCCGAAACCATGATCCGGGAGATGTTCGACCTGAATACCCCGGATGAACAGTTGCTGACCCGGTTCAGCCGGGTGCGCTCCCTGCTCCGCAATACCCTGAAGTTCTTCTCCGACCCTGCCGTGCTTCGGGAAATGGCCCGGTTTCTGCGCAACGGGTTCGAATCGCACAAGCACGGGCTGGGCGTCATGGTCCTTGCCGCAACGGTTCTGGATACCTATGAAGGACTGCCGCCGTCGCTGCTGACGGCCTGCTGCGCGGGCGCCGTGCTGCACGACATCGGGAAGTCGCGCCTTTCCGAACGGCTTCGCCATGCCGATCCCGAGACCCTGGACCCCGAAGCCCTGAGCCTTTGGCGCTCGCACCCCTCGGTGGGCGTGAGCATCTGCTCGCGTCTGCCGCTGGAACAGGAGACCCTCCAGTGCATCCTCTTCCATCATGAGCGGGAGGACGGAAAGGGCTTTCCGTCCGGTGGCCGGGGAACGGATCTGCCGTTCTACCCGCGGGTCATCGGTCTTTGCAACGCCTACGACAACCTTGTGCGCGGCGGACCGGAAAGCGAGTCCCTCACGGCCTTCCAGGCGTTGAGCAGGATCAAGGAGGATCGGGGCGCCTATGCGCCGGACCTGCTCCGCAGGCTGATCACGGTGCTGTCCAAGGCTGAAATGATCTGAGCGCGGGCTAAAATTAGTTCCAATTATTTCAAAATTCTAAGGTCAAAGTTTGAGACTTCGGCAAAAACCGCTTGACCGGCGGGAGCGGATTGCATAGACACACCCCTCGCCGCTGATGCGGAGCGAAACGGAGTCCTTGGAGCGAAAGCTCCGAGAAAAAAGATGCAGAAAGCGCTTGACTCCGGACGGACGGAAGCCTAAACAGCTCGTCCGCCGCAAAAGTGGGGGAGTTTGGGAGTCTTCGGAGCGGATGCTTCGAAAAAAAAGTGCAGAAAGCGCTTGACTCCGAAAAGGCGAAAGCCTAGAAAGCTCCTCCGCTGCACGCGAAAGGGTTTTCGGAGTCTCGGAGCAAACGCTCTGAAAAAAAGTTGCAAAAAGCGCTTGACTCCAGAAAGGCGAAAGCCTAGAAAGCT
>NZ_ATVA01000019.1 GCF_000420485.1 Paucidesulfovibrio longus DSM 6739
TACCTATTCCAAAATCGTGTTTAGTCTTGCGGAGATCCCACAGGAATGCGCTATCGCCCCACAACCCGACGACCGATGTCCGGTCTGGGCATTGCAGAAGGCCACGTCTTGGAAGACCAGCGCGACGACCAGGGACAACCCATTCAAATTCTTCTGCATATGGACCATATCGGCAGTGTGCGTATGGTTGAATTCCCGACCGAAGGCATGGTAAAGGAAATCCTGTACGACTGGGATACGGGACGGGTCCGCTTCGGCTGGCGGGATTACGATCCGGATACCGGACGCTTCACAGCCAAAGACCCCATCGGCGCTGCTGGAGGGGATTCGGAATGGTATGGGTATTGTTCGGATGATCCAGTCAATGGGCGGGATCCGCAGGGGTTGGAGACGAATTCAACGCAAGAACGAACTTGCGAGGAAAAAAATCCATACTGCAAAGGGAACGAATGTACGGAAGAATGCCAAGTCACAGGCACGTACCAACCGATTACTGAGAGAGACGCTCGTGAGATACTGGAGTTTCCAATACCGGTGACTCTTGGATCAGGAGTGGGCTTGAGGCAATCTTTGGCAAGAAATCATCTGATGAGTAGCCCATCGATCAATTTCAAGAAATAAAATATATGCTGAAAAAATACCTGTTCACGATAGAAGTGCTTGTAAGTGTTAAGGCGGTTTTCCTCCTGCCGCATCTCTATACCCTCTTTGCCATGGGGCCATTACTTTTTTGGGCAAGGATAGTCGATAGTGCTTTCATTTTTCCAACTGCATACTATGCGCTCAAGGGGAAAAAAGTAGCGCTTACTGGAGTAGCAATTTATCTACTGGCCATATACGCGCATGATTTATACATTAATGTGTTCATAGGATCTATGCCTCCGTTTCTAAAGGCATACCGAGTGTTGCTTGCGCTTTACTTTTTCACAGGTGCGGCACTCATGCTTCGGGATGTTTTTCATAAATCTTCAACAGAATAGAATGCTTTCTTGCCCCGGTGTCAGATCCTCACCGGGGCACTCCTCGGCATGTTAATCCAACGTGCTGCTCGTTGACTTGAGCTCTTGCTGGTTGAAGTTTTCTCTTACCGTGACGCAACGAACAACTTAGACGTGGTGGACATAAATCCGCACGACTTCTTCGGCAATGTCGTGAAAGACGGCAACCCGTACTTGCGCTCGCCCCTCGGCCTCCATCACATATTATGACGGCGGCCTGCACGACTGGGATACCGGGCCTTATCTCCCGTCAGGACACCTCGGCAGACGCGACCCGTTCCGTCTCCGGCAGCAAAGCCAGCTCCGCGGCCTGCTCCATGCTCTCCACCAGCTTCACGTCCAGGGCGGCCAGCACTTCCGGCTCCACGCCCTCCACGGCCCCGGCGCACCCGGCAGGCAGCAGCACCGTGGCAAAGCCCGCCTGCACAGCGGCCATGAGCTTCTCGCGCACGCCGCCCACGGGCAGCACCTCGCCCAGGAGCGAAAGCTCCCCGCTCACGGCCACGTCCGGGCGCACCGGGCGGCCCGTAAGCAGCGAGAGCAGGGCCAGGGTGATGGTCACGCCCGCGGAAGGCCCCTCCTTGCTCACGGCTCCGGCGGGAATATGCACGTGGATGTCGGATGATTCGTAGAAATCGGCAGGGATGCCGTATTGCGCGGCGCAGCTGCGGATGTAGCTCAGGCCCGTGCGCGCGGACTCGCGCAGCACCTCGCCAAGAGAGCCCGTGAGCATCAATTGCTGGTTGCCTGGCATGCGCGCGGCTTCCACGAGAATGATCTCGCCGCCGTTCTCGGTCCAGGCCAGACCCGCGGCCAGGCCCACGCGCGGCTTGGTCCGGGCCGAGGCGCGGAAATGGGGCGAAGGTCCGAGCAGACGCTCCACGTCCTCGGCGCTCACGCTGATGCCTTCGGGTCCGGGATTCTTTTCGAGCACCTGGCGGGCCAGCTTGCGGCAAAGCGAGGCCACCTGCCGCTCCAGCCCGCGCAGCCCGGCCTCGCGGGTATAGTCGGCCACGATCTTGCGCACGGCCTCCGGCTCGAACCGGACCTCGCCCGGCTCCAGGCCATGCTGGCGAAGCTGCTCCGGCACGAGGTGGCGCACCGCGATCTCGGCCTTCTCGTCCGGGGTGTAGCTGGTGAACTCGATGACCTCCATGCGGTCGCGCAGGGGACCGGGCAGCCGCTCCACGACGTTGGCCGTGGCGATGAACATGGCCCCGGAAAGATCGAAGGGCAGGCCCAGGTAGTGGTCGCCGAAGGCCGCGTTCTGCTCCGGGTCGAGGATTTCGAGCAGCACCGAAGCCGCGTCACCCTGAAAGTCCTGGACCACCTTGTCCATCTCGTCGAGCATGATCACCGGGTTGCGCGCCCCGGCCTTGACCACGCCCTGAAGGATGCGGCCCGGCATGGATCCCACATAGGTGCGCCTGTGGCCGCGCAGCTCGGCCTCGTCGCGCAGGCCGGCCAGGGAAAGCCGGAAGAACTTGCGGCCCAGGGCCTCGGCAATGGCCTTGCCGATGGAGGTCTTGCCCGTGCCCGGAGGCCCGGAAAAGCAGAGCACCGGCCCGCGCAAAAAGCGCGCCCGCCCGCTGCGCAGCAACAGCTCGTCCACATGCGCCCGCAGCTTGGTCAGGTTCACGGGCTTGCTCAGATATTGATCCGCGCCCTGCCGCATGGCCGTGACAGCGCTCTTCACCGTGGCATAGCCCGTGAGCATGATCACTCCGGTGTCGGGCCAGCCCTTGCGCAGTTCCTGGAGCAGCTCCAGCCCGTCCATGCGTTCCATCTTCAAGTCCGTGACCACCACGTCCGCAGGCTGCTCGCGCATGGCCTCCAGCGCTTCCAGGCCGTTGGACACGGCGCGGACCTCGTGTCCGTCCTTCTCGAAGACGATGGTCAGGTTCTCGCGGGCAATGGCCTCGTCGTCCGCGAGCAGAATTCTGGCCTGGCGGCGGCTGCGCAGGCTCTTCACGGCGAGGAACTCCAGGATGCGCTCCTTGACGCGGCCCAGTCCGAAGTGGCGCGCGTCGAGCAGGGCCGAAGCCCGCTCCAGGTCCAGGTCGTCCTTGGTGCTCACGTTCCAGGGCAGGGAAAGCAAAAATTCAAGATAGTTGCAGCTCAGCGCGTATTCCGGGGAGGAGCGGTCCACCTTGGCCAGCCGCTCGCACTCGTCCCGCGCCGCAGAGCGCGCGTGGGCCGGAAGCCCCGCGGACTCGACGCGGGCGCGCAGATCCTCCAACACGGGATCCTGTTCCGGCAGACGCTCCAACCGTTCGCTGCGCGGCGAAGCATCCGCCTTGTCCGTCCGCTCCGCCGCCGACGCAGGCGCGGCCTGCTCCTCGCTCTTTCTCCAGAACCAGCTCATGCTGCCGACCTCCCGCCGCTTTATCCGTTGCTGCGCATGCCGCCTCGGCCCCCTCTCCGCCGGAGGCGGCGTCTGATGCCGCCGATAGTCTGGATAGCACGCTGTTCACGGGGTGTTAACATTGCACATTGCAACAGGCGAAAACCAACCTGAAAGCCTCCCTCCCGCAGACATGGCAGCGGCCTCCTCAGACGAGGCCAATAACAGCTCAACACGCCGTATTGTTTGGTTTTAATCCGAAAAAGATTTCGAGAAAAGTTTCCCAAGCAGGGCAAATCCCGTGTCCAGCTCCTGCTTCGCGCGCTGGAATCGCCTTTTTGCGGGCCTTGGTTTCAATCTGCAACACCGATTATGCAACACGTCATTGATGCTGTAATTTAAGGATTTTTATTTTCAAGGGCTGCAACACCGTTACGATCTGCAACGCAAAACCGCCCCCCCCTGACGCGCATATTTCCCGCAGGGCAGGAATCCGTGGAATTATAAGGCCTGCCGGGTCTTGGCACGGCTCTTGATATTTTCAGGGCAAAACACAGGGAGGCTCCCCATGAACATCGGCAAGACGGCCAGAAGACTTTTCAACGGGCACTACGAGACCATGGCGACCGACCATTGCAACACCTGCCACGTGGGAACGTGGTTCATCAATCGCCAGCAGCACCTGGCCGAAGAAGCAGGAGGGTTCAAGTTGAAGACTTTATTCGACCGCTTCCGAAACAAGGGCCGCGCTTCCGCCACCAAGAAGGCCGCCACCCCCGCCGCCGCCAGAACCGCGACCCAGACCGTCGCGGCTCCCCGCGCCGCCTGCAAGATCCTCGTGGTCAGCAAGGGCACGTCCTTCTCCAACGAAGTCATGGAATACGCCATCGACATGGCCTCCAAGACCAGAAGCTCGCTGGTCGCCCTGAACCTGGACGAGAACGGACACAATTTCTCCCAGTTCGAGAACACCTGCGCCTCCAACATCGACGGCTTTTCCTGCCGCGCGGCCGAGGCCGGGCTCCGCTTCAACCATCTGGTGCGTTCCGGCGCCGAGGACCACGTCGTCGCCGATCTGCACAAGGAAGATTCCGAGTTCCGCTACGTCATGAACGACGTCGTCAGCGAGTCCTCCACGAGCCGCTCCATTCCCGTCTACACCCGCGCCACCCTGCGCGTCCGGTAGACGCACTCCCACTCACGCGACCGCTCCAGCACGAACACACGCAAGGGTAGACTCCATGACGCCTGAAATCATCACCGTAATGGCCATCCTCGCCTTCGCCGTCCTGCTCTTCATCTTCGAATGGGTCCGGGTGGACGTTGTCGGCATCATCATGATGGTGCTTTTGCCTCTTCTCGGACTCGTGACGCCCAAGCAGGCCATCAGCGGCCTGAGCAGCAACGCGGTCGTCTCCATCATCGCCGTCATCATCATCGGCGCGGGCCTGGACAAGACCGGCGTCATGAACAGCATGGCCAGGATCATCCTGCGCTTCGCCGGAAAAAGCGAAACCCGGATCATGACGCTCATCGCGGGCACCGTGGCGTTCATCTCCGGGTTCATGCAGAACATCGGGGCGGCGGCGCTCTTCCTGCCCGCGGCCAAGCGCATCGGCAACCAGACCGGCGTTCCCGTTCCCCGGCTGCTCATGCCCATGGGCTTCTGCGCCATCATCGGCGGCTGCCTGACCCTGGTCGGTTCCAGCCCGCTGATCCTGCTCAACGACCTCATGGTCGTGGGCGGCAAGCACTACGACCCCTTCGGGCTCTTCGGGGTCACGCCCATCGGCGTGCTGCTGGTGGTTGCGGCCCTGATCTACTTCGCGGTCTTCGGACGCTTCATCCTGCCGAGCAAGAGCGAAGAGGACCAGAGCGGTCCCATGTCCTCCATCCTGGCCGCCACGTACGGCGGCCTCGGCTCCCTCTTCGAGCTGCACGTTCCCGAAGGCTGGGAAGGCTCGCGCAGGCTCACGGCCCTGGAGCTGCGGCCCATCTACTTCTGCACCGTGGTGGCCATCGCCCGCGACAAGGGGCGCACCCACCTCTTCGCCCCCGGTCCCGACATGGACATCAAGCCCGGCGACGACCTCGTGGTCGTCGGCCCGCACGAATTCGCCGAGCGCATGGCCGAGGATCTCGGCTGGGAGCTGCGGCCGGAGCTGATCTCCTTCGCCGAGGAGCTTTCCCCGAACAACGCGGGCATCATGGAAGGCATCGTCACCCCCCGGTCCGAGCTGGTGGGCAAGACCCTGGCCACCCTGCACCTGCGCGACCGGCTCCAGGTTTCGCCCCTGGCCATCTTCCGGGGCGAGAAGATCTTCATCAGCGGTCTCGTGGACATGGTCATCCGCCCCGGAGACGCCCTGCTCCTGCACGGCCGCTGGGAGATGTTCCACCTGCTCAAGGACAAGCCGGACCTCGTGTTCACGGAAGCCGTCAAGGGCGAAATCCTGCGCACGGAAAAGGCCAAGGTCGCCCTGTTCTGGCTGGCCGTTTCCCTGGTGCTCATCCTCGGCCTGCACATTCAGCTCTCCATCGCGCTGCTCACGGGCGCGCTGGGCATGGTCCTGACCAAGGTCATGACCATCGACGAGGCCTACCAATCCGTGGACTGGATGACCGTCTTCCTCCTGGGCGGCCTGATTCCGCTGGGCATGGCCTTCGAAAACACGGGCGCGGCCAAGTTTATCGCCGACACGATCATGGCGGCCCTGGGCACCCCAAGCCCGCTGCTGCTGCTCACGGTCATCGGCATCCTGACCTCGTTCTTCACCCTGGTCGCCTCCAACGTGGGCGCCACGGTGCTGCTGGTTCCGCTGTCCATGAACATGGCCCTCAACGCCGGGGTGGACCCGCGCGTGGCCGCGCTGACCGTTGCCGTGGCCGCCTCGAACACGTTCGTTCTGCCGACGCACCAGGTCAACGCCCTGATCATGCGTCCCGGCGGATACCGGACCATCGACTACGTGCGCTCCGGAGCAGGCATGACGGTCATCTATATGGTCGTGATGATTTCGGCGCTCATGTTTTTCTACTAGAATCGTAAGCTTCGCAGTCGTAGAATCCCCTCCGCCCGGCGACCACGAGAATTCGCCGGACGGGGGGGAATGCGCCTTCGAGCCCCCTCGGCGGTTCAAGGCAAGGTCATCCTGATCCCGTTTTCAAGGAGAATGAAACAATGCAGCCCACGCTTGCGCAATCGTTCAGCAGAAACTTTCTCGGCAACGCCCCGGTCTGGTACAAACAGGTCATCCTGGGTTTTCTCATCCTCAACCCTCTGCTTCTGCTGACCACCACGCCCTTTGTGGCGGGGTGGGCGCTCATAGCCGAATTCATCTTCACCCTGGCCATGGCCCTGAAGTGCTACCCGCTGCCCGCGGGCGGCCTGCTGGCCATCGAGGCCGTGATCATGGGCATGACCTCTTCCGAGATGGTCTACCATGAGGCGCTCAAGAACTTCGAAGTCATCCTGCTCCTGATCTTCATGGTCGCGGGCATCTATTTCATGAAGGACTTCCTCCAGTTCACCTTCACGCGCATCCTGGTCCAGATCCGCTCCAAAAAGCTCATCGCCCTGCTCTTCTGCCTGGCGGGCGCCTTCTTGTCCGCGTTCCTGGACGCCCTGACCGTCACCGCCGTGATCATGGCCGTGGCCTACGGGTTCTACAACGTCTACCATCGCTACGCCTCGGGCGCGGCCATGCAGGACACCCACGACCTCGGCGACGACAACAAGGTCGCGGAACAGGCCCGGGCCGACCTGCTCGAATTCCGCGCCTTCCTGCGCAACCTCATGATGCACGGCGCGGTGGGCACGGCCCTGGGCGGCGTCTGCACCCTGGTGGGCGAGCCGCAAAACCTGCTCGTGGGCGGCGAAATGGGCTGGCACTTCGTGCCCTTCCTCATCGAGGTCGCTCCGGTGACCATGCCGGTCCTGGTCGTGGGCCTGCTGACCTGCCTCGCCGTGGAGCAGTTCCACCTCTTCGGCTACGGCGCCCAGCTTCCCGGCAACATCCGCTCGCTGCTCTTCGAGACCGCGGTGCGCATGGAAGAGGAACAGGGACGCCAGGGCCAAGCCCGCCTGATCATCCAGGCCCTCACGGGCATCTGGCTCGTGGTCGCCCTGGCCCTGCACCTCGCCGCCGTGGGCATCATCGGCCTCTCGGTCATCGTCATCCTCACGTCCATCAACGGCGTGGTCGAGGAGCACCAGCTCGGCAAGGCCTTCGAAGAGGCGCTGCCCTTCACCGCCCTGCTCGTGGTCTTCTTCGCCATCGTGGCCGTGATCCACGACAACGAACTCTTCGCGCCGATCATCAACTACGTGCTCAGCCTCAAGGGACAGTCCCAGCTCGCGGCCTACTACGCGGCCAACGGCGTGCTCTCCTCCATTTCGGACAACGTCTTCGTGGCCACGGTCTACATCTCCGAGACCAAGCTGCACTTCATCCAGCTGCTCGGCGCCATTCCGGACATCGGCATGACCGGCGCGCAGCTCATGGACAAGCTCACCGACCCGCACGTGGCCCGCGCCGACGTGCTGGCCACCCTGCCCCCGGCGGCGGCGGCCCAGGCCGGACAGCTCATGGCTCACCTGGACAAGCTGGCCGTGGCCATCAACACGGGCACGAACATCCCCAGCGTGGCCACGCCCAACGGCCAGGCCGCGTTCCTGTTCCTGCTCACCTCCGCCCTTGCACCCGTCATTCGGCTCTCCTACGGCCGGATGGTGATGCTGGCGCTGCCGTACACCATCACCATGTCCCTCACCGGACTGGCGGCCGTGTACTTCTTCCTCTAGCGTCCAGCCCCTCATATGGCCCGGCCCCGCTGCGTCTGCCCGCGACGCGGGGCCGGGTCCCTCTTTTCCCGGTCCGCTTGTCCGCCCCCGTTTTCTTCCTTCCTCCGCCTTTTCCCGCACTCCGCGCACACCGCTCTGATTCCATTGCTTCCGGCTCCGCCCGCGGAAAAGGCGGTCCACATGCCGCAAAATCGATTTCTTGTATTCATTCGTATATTAGGGTAAAAACATGTCAAGCAATTTATGGCTTCCTTTTTCCGGCCATTTTTGCCCGTTCTCATCCGTTCTCACACCCCCGCAAGGGAGCACGCAAAAGCCGTGGTACGGTTTTCAGCAAAGAGCGGCGCATTGCAGGCGCACCTGAAAACCATAACCAGGAGTGATGCTTCATTAGTGAGAAATGGGTTCAGCACATCGGAGACGACCAGCTTGTTTACGGCATGCCCAAGCACATGTCCGGAAGTTCGGGAGGCGTGCAGCCGGGATATTGGCATTACCTTCCAAAGCCAACGGCCTGTGAGAAATGCCGGGCCATGGAAGGATTATGGTTCAAGGAGCGTCCCGGACCCGTGCATCCGAACTGCAAGTGCGAAGTGCGGCAGGAGCCGATGCCGCGCGTCGGCATCGTCAACACGTTGCAGGGCTTTGAGGACCACGCCACGGAGAAGTTCGACGCGGGGCAAAAGATTACGGTTACCATCCGAAATCTGGGGCCGTTTTGGGCAGGAGCGAGAATTTGGGTTGATCGAACGAAATGGAAATCCACTTCATACCTGAAAGCAGGTAAATCCGAAGTATTTGTGTTCACCAAATTCAGCGAGCTTCCTGTTCCGTGGGAAGTTTTTATAATCATCGCCGTTGGCGACAATTCGACCCTCCAATACACCATCCAGGGGTAAGCCCACCATGCACAGACTCGTTTTCCTCCTCCTTTTGCTGCTGCCAGGGGCGGCCTTTGCCCAGCCGAGCTTCGACGTCTCCTGCGAGAACGTGGTCCAAATCACGATCACCAGGATCAAGGACACTTATTGGAACGTGGACTCCTATCAGGGGCATTTTCATATTCTGGACCTGACGCTGACGCCCGAAGCGGCCCGGAAAGCAGTCAAGCTGCGCGATGCCACACCCACGGAACACATCCGCTACCGGGGAGAGGACTACTACAAGCCCCGCATCGTGATCACGGCCCATGGCGTTCCGCTTCAAGATGATACCCCTGCCCTCTCGGGTTTTGTGGATCAAGGAGCGGCAATCGGCATCATCCGCGAAGAAGACGCCTTTGACGCGGCAAGGGCGGTCTGCCCGGCCTTGGTTCCGGACAAGGTGCTCATCGACGGACAAGTGGAGTAGCGGGACAAATGGAAGAGCCGGGCAGGCGCAATATTGCCCAAACACCACGATCAATCGCGGCAGGCCCTTGGCCCGACCTCAGTGACTTGCCGCTTCACGGATGCCCTCGCCATGCACAGACTCGTTTTCCTCCTTCTTTTGCTGATGCCAGGGGCGGCCCTGGCCCAGGCACGCTACGATGTCTCCTGCGAGAACGTGGTCCAAATCACGATCACCAGGATCAAGGACACTTATTGGAACGTGGACTCCTATCAGGGGCATTTCCACGTGCTCGACCTGATACTGACGCCCGAAGCGGCCAGGGAAGCAGTCAAGCTGCGCGATGCCACGCCCACGGAACACATCCGTTACCGGGGCGAGGACTACTACAAGCCCCACATCTTGATCACGGTCCGGGGGCTTCCACTTCAAAAGGATGTCCCGGCCCTCTCAGGCATTGCGGATCATGGAGCAGTCATCACAATCATCCGCGAAGAGGACGCTTTTGACGCGGCGAGGGCGGTCTGCCCGGCCCTGGTTCCGGACAAGGTGCTCATCGACGGACAGGTGGAGTAGGCAGGCAGCGGAAATCCCTCCCCAAATGGCGCACGATCAAACGCCGCAAGTCCTTGGATAGCCACGTCCAAGGGCCTGTTTCGTTTCGGCGGCATGTCCCCGGCAGTCCAGCCTCGGACAATTCTTTCGCCGCCCTGCCCCGACGCATGATTTTCATTGAACGTAACGCGGTTGGCATCGATGGTTGCCCATTTACCGGATACACCGTCTTCACGACACGGGATACGGAGGAATGGTGCATGGTCAGGAATTATTCCCCGCTCTGGCGGCTGGTGCGCGACGAGCTGGCCGAGGAGATTCGGCGCGGACGACTCGCGCCCGGCGATCTGCTGCCCACGGAGCAGCAATTGGGCGAGCGATTCGACGTGCATCGTCACACGATCCGCAGGGCATTGCAGGAACTGCGCGAGATGGGACTCGTCCGCACGGCGCAGGGGCGCGGCAGCGTGGTCCTGGAGCAGCCCCTGGACCACAAACGCCCCCGGCGAACCCGGTTCAGCCAGGAACTCGGCCTGGGCGGCCTCGACGTGCGGTTCCACTTTCTCCACGGCGACCTGATGCACGCCTCCGATGTCGTGGCCGAGCATCTGGGACTTCGGCCCAACGCGCGCATCAACTACATTGAAAGCCTGGGCGAGGTGCAGGGCAGGCGGCTCTTCATCGTCTCGCACTTCCTCCCGCACGCGGGCATGGAAGGGCTCATCGAGCACTACAGGCAATCCGGCTCCCTGAGCCGGTGCCTGAACCTCTACGGCGTGGAGGCGACCTTCCGCGCGGTCAGCCGGATCAGCACGCGCATGGCCAGCGACGAGGAAACGCGCCACCTGCGGCATAGGGAAAAGCGGCCTGTGCTCGTGGTCGAATACGTGAATGCGGACAGCAACGGCCGCCCGGTGGAATTCGGCATCGCCCGCTTCTGCGGCGACAAGATGGAGCTGGTGGTGCCGGGCGGCTGACCTCGGCGCACCAGGCATCCAGGCGGATTTTCCGGTTATTTTTTTGTTCTTGGAACGTCCCTATATTTCACGATATTCTTATCTTGCCGGAGTGATTTCCGGCTTCACCCCGCCAGAACCCTCGGTCAGTCTTTGACAGCTTCCTTCGGCGTGGTTATCAGTTCCATTCGCCAAAACTGACCAGTCAGTACTGTTCCGGGCCGGACGGCCCTGCCGAAGCCCATCGGGCGCTCGCAGATCTTTATTTAAGGATGGAGGCGGTTCTCCAGGATGAAAGCTTACAGCGACGACAAGCGGACGCGGATATTGGACGCGGCGGCGGAACTCTTCGCGGGCAGGCCCTTCCACAAGGTGCTGCTCAGCGACGTGGCCAAGGCCGCCTCCGTGGGCAAGGGAACCTTGTATCTTTACTTCGAGAGCAAGGACGAACTCTATCTCGCCGTGCTCTTCCGGGAGTTCGCCGGACTCGTGGACCGGCTGCGGGCGCAGGTTTCCCATGCGGACGGCCCCGCGGACGAGCAGATGGCCTGCGCCGTGCGGGAAATCGTCCGGCACCTCTTCGGCAAGGCCGTCATCGTCGAGCTGCTGCGCGGCGCAGTGGTCAACTGCCCGCAGACCGGAGAATGGAACGAGAAGCGGCTGGAACTGCGCGGCATCATCGAAGCCGTCATCCGGCGCGGCATCGCCCAGGGCGTCTTCGAGGACGAACATCCCCGGCTGACCGCGCAGTACATTCCGGGACTGATCCGCTCCGTGTGCCTGTTCCGGCCCGAAGGCACGGACGCGGAAACCGTCTGCCGCCACGCGGAAGCCTTCGTGCTCAAGGCGCTGCGCAAAATCGGCTGACAGGAACCGCCCCCGCGCCAAAAGCGCGAACCCTGCGCCGCAGACGGGCGACAACGCCAGATATCGAACTTCAAGGACACCGAATGAGCCAGAACAACACCGAATCCGCGCAATCCGCCCCCGGCAAGGGGATCAAGGCCCGCCTCAAGCTGCCGAAGGGCCGCCGCTCCAGGATCATCCTCGGTATGGGAATCACGGCGCTGCTGCTCGCGCTGGCCCTGCCCTTCTACCTGCACGCCATTTCCCACGAGTCCACGGACGACGCATTCGTGGAGGCGCACGTGGTCAGCATGAGTCCGCGCGTCGCCGGACACGTCGCCCGCGTGCTGGTGGAGGACAACCAGCTGGTCAAGGAAGGCGACCTGCTGGCCGAGCTGGACCCGCGCGACTTCCAGGTGGCGCTCGAAGCAGCCCGGGCGCGGCTGCGCTCGGCCCAGGCCGCCGTAACCGAGGCCCAGGCCAAGGCGTCCGCCGCGCAGAACGTCCTGGCCCAGAAGGAGGCGGGCCTCTCCTCCCAGCACGCCGGACTGGCCCAGGTTCAGGCCGAGGTGGCCGAGGTGCGCGCCGGATACGAGCGGGACGAGAACGACCTGGACCGCATGCGGAAGATCGTGGAGGCCGGAGCCGTAAGCCGCCAGGAATTCGACCACGTCAAGGCCCAGGAAGCCATGACCCGCGCCAAGCTCAATTCGGCCAAACGCCAGGTGGACACCCATTCAGCGGAGATCCGGCAGGCCCGCGCCACCGTGGCGGCCGCCGAGGACGAACTGCGCCAGGCATACGCGCAGGTGGACATCCGCACCGCGGAACTGCATGAGGCCGAGGCGGAGGTCGAACAGGCGGAGCTGAACCTTTCCTACACCCGGATCACCGCTCCCTGCGCGGGCCACGTGACCAAAAAGGCCGTGGAGCCGGGAACCTACGTCCAGGTCGGGCAGAAGCTCTTCTCCATCGTCAGCCCGGACGTCTGGGTCGTGGCCAACTTCAAGGAAACCCAGCTCGCGGACATCGCGTCCGGACAGCCCGTGGACATCGAAGTGGACGCCTATCCCGACGTGACCTTCCACGGCCATGTGGACAGCATCCAGCGCGGCACGGGCTCGCGGTTCACGCTGCTGCCCCCGGAAAACGCCACGGGCAACTTCATCAAGGTCGTGCAGCGCATCCCGGTCAAGATCGTTCTGGACGCCTCGGAAGCGGACAAAAACTACGTCCTGGCTCCGGGCATGTCCGTCATGCCCAGCGTGGACATCTCCGAGGCGGGGGGCGCAGGCTCGCTGCGCGCGGAAGGAACTTCCGCCCAGGCTCCCGCGGCCCGGTAGGCATGTCCATGTACAAAGACCTGGAGGAAACCTCCCCGTCAGAGCGGTGGATCATCGCGTTCACGGTCATGTTCGGCGCGTTCATGGCCGTCATGGACACCAGCGTGGTCAACGTTTCCATGCCCCACATGATGGGCAGCTTCGGCGCGGACCTCTCCTCCATCACCTGGGTGGCCACGAGCTACAGCATCGCCGAGATCATCATGGTCACCATGTCCGGCTGGTGGAGCGCTCTCGTGGGCCGCAAAACCCTCTACCTCGCCTCCTTCGCCCTGTTCACGGTGGGCTCGATTCTCTGCGGCACGGCCACGACCTTCACCCAGATGATCGTCTACCGCGTCATCCAGGGCATCGGCGGCGGCGCGCTGATTCCGGTTTCCCAGGCCATCCTGCGCGAGACATTTCCCCCGGCGCAGCAGGGCATGGCCATGGCCCTGTACGGCATGGGCGTGGTTCTGGCCCCGGCCCTCGGCCCCATCTGCGGCGGCTGGCTCACGGACGTCCTGGGCTGGCCGTGGATCTTCTACATCAACGTGCCCGTCTGCATCATCGGCATGGCCCTGACCATGAAATTCGTGCACGACCCGCCCTACCTGCGGCGCGGCGTGCAGTCCGTGGACTGGCTCGGCATCTTCCTGCTCTCCGTGGCCCTCACGGGCATGCAGATCGTGCTGGAGCGCGGCCAGGGCGAAAACTGGTTCGAGTCTGACATGATCCTGGCCGGAACCATCGCCACGGTGCTCGCGTTCCTGGCCCTGATCTACTGGGAGCTGCGCTGCCCGGATCCGGTGGTCAACCTGCGGGTGCTGAAGGACCGCAACCTGACCCTCGGCTCGACCATGGGGCTCATCTTCGGCGTGTCCCTGTTCGGCACGACCTTCATCCTGCCGCAGTTCACGCAGGAGCTGCTCGGCTACCCCGCGTTCCAGGCGGGCCTCGCCCTGGCGCCCCGCGCCGTGACCCTGCTGCTCTTCATGCCCGTGGCGGGCTGGCTCTACCAGCGCGTCGGAGCCAGGGCGCTCGTGCTCGCAGGCATCGTCATCATCGTCTGGTCCTACTACGACCTCATGCAGCTGAACATTCAAGCGGGCTTCCTGAACCTCATTCCCCCGCTGCTGATCATGGGCGTGGGCATGCCGTTCATGTTCGTGCCCCTGAGCACCGTCTCGCTCTGCACGGTTTCTCGCAGCGACGTAACGGACGCATCCAGCATCTACACCCTGGCGCGCCGCGTCGGCGGCAACATCGGCTACGCCCTGGTGGCGACCCTGCTCGACCGGGGCATCCGCGTGCACCGGGGCTACCTCGCCGAGCACATCAGCGACCTGAGCCAGAACACCCAGGACTACCAGGCCACGCTCGTGCAGCTGCTGCACAACCTCGGCGTGGACGCGGTCAGCGCCTCCAAGCTGGCCCTGGGCATGCTCGAGAAACTGCTGATGCGGCAGGCCACCATGCTCGCCTACAACGACATCTCGTTCATCTTCGGCTGCCTCTTCTTCCTGCTCGTGCCCATGGTCGCGCTCCTGCCGAGCAAGGCCAGAATTCTCGCGCTCTCCGCAACGCGCCCAAAGAAATAGAGCACCCTTCCGCACGAATTCAGGCCGGGGATTGCCTCCCCGGCCTTTTTTGTTTCGGCACCCCACGGCTGCACCCCTTGCGGCAAAAGCTCCCCGCGCATTCCCGCATGAACCGCGAGCCCAACCGCGTGCGGGTTTCACCTCAAGATCAGCACCGTTTCTCCAGAATTTCAGTCGAGAACCGCTTCGAAGTGATGCCCCCTGCCCGGGAATTGTGGTAGGGTGGCCTTACCCCGTAACCGACAACCGCCATCGAGGAAGACCATGAACAATCTCACTGATATTCTTGAGCGAATTCAGGTTCTGGAACGGGAGTTGACAGAGGAACTCTCCAGAAAGCGCGAAGAGGTGCACTACACCATTGAGAAGAAGAAAGTCTGGTTCAGCGAGGAGGTTTCCCTTCGGCACAAGAAGCTGGCAAAGCGTTTGTCGGAATACGTCTACGATTCCGGATTTCTGATCATCCTGACCATTCCCATCATCTGGGCAGCGCTCATTCCCGCCCTGTTTCTGGACCTCGTGGTCTGCGTGTATCAATTCATCTGCTTTCCGGTCTACGGCATCCCGCGCGTGAAGCGCGGCGAATACGTGGTCATCGACCGCCAATCCCTGCAATACCTCAACTGGCTGGAAAAGCTGAACTGCGTCTATTGCGGCTATTTCAACGGGCTGATGAGCTTCGTCCGCGAGGTGGCGGCCCGCACCGAACAGTTCTGGTGCCCGATCCGCCATGCCCGGGCGGTCAAGTCCGTGCACAGCCGCTACGTGCATTTCTTCAAGTACGGCGATGCCGAAGAGTACCGCGAAGGCCTGGAGGCCTTGCGCAAGAAGTTCGACGACGTGGAATAGGACGAAGCGAAATAGGGGCGGTGACGGTCCTCAAGGAGCGATCAAAGACTGCCCCTGGAATCCTGCGCCGGATTCGCCCGGCCGCCCTCCTGCCGGGATCGCTGCTCAGGCCTGCTCCGGTGCGCCCTCCGCCGAAGAAAACGCTTCTGCTTGCTTCAGTTATTCAGACCTTGGCAACTTATAGGCGAAGGCGTATGGAAACCTAAAATGAACACACCTCAATACCACGAAATGCTAATCCCCACCCTCAAGGTCATCGAAGAACTTGGGGGGTCAGGAACCATCCAAGAAATCGCCGAAGGAGTTATTCAGCTTCTTGGCCTTCCGGAAGAGGTTACTTCGCAGCCTCACAATCCAGAAAAATCCAGCCAAACCGAAGTTGAATACCGCCTTGCCTGGGCGAGAACCTACCTGAAAAAATACGGGTTGATCGACAATTCAGAGCGAGGTGTTTGGTCGTTCACCGACAAGCACCAACGCGGGATGCGACTTGACCCGGAAGAAATCGTCCAGACCGTGCGCGGACTGGCCAAAAATGCCAAGAAAAGAGTGATCAACGAGGAACCAGACGCCATTCCGGAAGCAAAGGATTGGCGGGAGGTCATCCACCAAGCTATCCTCTCCCTTGAACCAAGTGCCTTCGAACGTCTGACAAAACGGATCCTTCGGGAAATCGGTTTCGTTCAGGTCGAAGTCACCGGCAAGTCTTGCGACGGCGGCATTGACGGCAAGGGAATCGTGAAGATTCAGGATGTCCTGAGCTACCACGTCGTCTTCCAGTGCAAACGCTACAAAGGGTCCGTCGGACCTGGAGCAATCCGGGACTTCAGAGGCGCCATGATCGGCAGAGCAGACAAGGGGTTGTTCATCACGACCGGAACCTTTACCCGCGAAGCGACCAAAGAAGCCACCCGTGATGGAGCCTCACCGATTGATCTAATTGACGGTGATGACCTCGTTGAAATGCTCAAGAAACTCCGACTCGGTGTGAATGTTCGTATGGTTGAGGAAGTTGAAGTCGATGGTCAATGGTTTGAGAATATCTAGAACTCCACTCTAGCACAACAACATCCTACAGAAAACAATTACGTTACCATATTATCCAAAATGAAAACAGAAGATTATACTAACGCAGAGATCCAAGATTGGAAAATGAGGATAGCGGGATCGGCAAGTGATAACTATGGGCACTTCCCCCCAACGAAGAGCCGAATAGACTTGACTGGTCCGACACCTGTTAGCTTTCAGGGAGGAGGAACAAAAAAAGCACTGATCAAAGAAATGCTCCAAGCTCAAACAATAGAAATCCCTTGGATTTGGGTGGAAGATGTAGAAGTTCAGATTGAATGGAGGATAAACGATTTAGAAAGATATGAATATCCTAAGACACCAGACTTAGACAACATTTTAAAACCGATCATTGACGCACTATGTGGACCAAATGGAATAATTATCGATGACTGCCAAATCGTATCAATTACCGCCACGTGTCTTGGTGGTTTTGTTGAAGGATACAATGGATTTGATGTCTCATTATTTTTCCCTGACATCTACTTCCAAAACAACAGATATATCCTCAAAAACAATCTTGAGTTTGTTGACATAGGCCAAGGGCTATTCGTACCAATAGATAGACTATCAAGTCAAAATAACGAATATATTAAGAAATTTCTCGTTTGGGCTAACTCAAGACATGCCAACAGAGATGAAGGTTCTATGATGCTGAATAGATTCTATCACAAATCAAGAGTCATGGACTTTAAACAAGTGCCTGCCCATAATTACCTTTGAGCTTATCAAAACATATAGAGCCTCAATCAAAAGCTGACACATCATACTTCCCAGGCAAATCCGATAGGATAAGTGCATGTAACCGGAAGTCGCAGAGAAACTGCACATTACAAACATACGCGATTATTACTTAAAACAACACATAGCCGACAAATAAGCATGGTGCTTTCCGGACCGGCACCAAAGAAAAAGGGCATCAATCTTTCGATTGATGCCCTTTGACTATCTGGCGGAGCCGACGAGACTCGAACTCGCGGCCTCCGGCGTGACAGGCCGGCGTTCTAACCAACTGAACTACGGCTCCGCGTATATTATATGAAGGGACTTTCTCCCTACATATCAAAGATGGTGGGCGGAACAGGGCTCGAACCTGTGACCCTCGGCTTGTAAGGCCGATGCTCTCCCAACTGAGCTACCCGCCCGTGGGAGTTCGGCTTGTAGCCGTCCCGCAGGAACTTGTCAAGCTCTCTTGCTCGACTGCGGCGGCTTCGTTGGAAGCTCCGTTCGTCCGCGGCGGAAGGAACGTATTTCACAGCCGGGGGCTTTTTGTCAAACCCTTTTTTCGAAAAAATAGTATTTTTTGCAAGGATCGAAATTTGTTCGAGTTATTCCTCAGCTTTCCGTCCAGAGCACCCGCTTGCCCTTGCGCGCGGCCCAGCCCAGCGGGAGCCCCCGGAAATACAGCGGCACGGGTCCGTCGCCCGGCGGCGACGCCAGCGCACGGCCGGACATGAGCCCGACGATTTCATCCGCATCCTGCACGTCGAGCGCGCCCTCGCCCGGTTCGGACGGCATCAGCGCCCGGCAGAACGGATCGGGCCGAAACACGTCCTTGTTCAGCTTGCCCAGGGTCGCGCCCTGCCAGCGCATCCCCGCACCGATCAGGCGCAGGGCCTCCGCATGCAGAAAGACCACCTTGCCCGCGAACTCGCAGAGCTCTCCGGGCGGAAGCCCGGCCCAGTCCAGCCCCTGCGGCCCGCGCAGGCGTTCCGCGCGCAGCCGTCTCCCCCCGGACGGAGCCCCCGTCCCGCGCCGTTCGGCCGTCGCCCCCTGGGAGTCCGTTTCTGGCTTGCGCAGCGCGGCCACGAAAAACCCCTCTCCTTCGGATTCCTCGGCCACGCGCAAGACGCCTGCCGGGCAGCCCAGCCGGGGCTCGTCAAACACGAAGCCGGGCGGCGCGGGCAACGGCTCCAGCTCCAGGCCGAGCGTCTCAAGCGCCCGAAGCACCTGGGCTTCGTTCTCGTACTCGTTGGTGGTGCAGGTGGAATAGACCAGCTTTCCGCCGGGCAGGAGCAGCTCCGCGGCCCGCTCCAGCAGCGCCCGCTGAAGGCGCAGCAGGGGCTCGACCTTTTCCCCGGACCAGAGGCTGCGCGCGCGGGGGTTCTTGTCCTCGGTGCCCCAGCCGCTGCACGGCGGGTCGAGCAGGACATGCGCAAAGGCGGGACCGCCGAAATCGAGCCGCTCGGAAGCCCCGTGCAGGGTCACGGTCTGGACGGCCCCGGCCCGGCGCAGATTGGCGCGCAGCGTGGCGATGCGTCCGGTGGAAGGCTCGCAGCCGAGCACGAAACCCTGCGGTCCGGCGAGCCGCGCGAGCAGTCCGGTCTTGCTGCCGGGAGCGGCGCACATGTCCAGCACGCTCGCGCCCGCAGGCGGATCGAGCGCCAGGGCCGGAAGCATGGACGAGCGGTCCTGGATGTAGACGCGGCCGAACCGCGCCGCAGCGCTGGTGCCCAGGGGCGACGGCTCGCTGGTCAGCACGCGGGCCAAGGGCGAAAACGGCTCCTGCTCGAAGCCGAAGCCTTCGGCCCGGAGCAGCGCCTCCACCAGGGGAGCCCGCTGTTCGGAACAGACGAGACGGAAATTGCGGCGTGATTCGTTGCCCATTGCATCACCTTGTTTTTTCCTGGCGCGGGGAGTATGAAATTTCACCCGCTGTCAGCCTTACCCGGCCCGAATAGTGCGTTTTGACGGGATGATCAACCAACGCATCTGGACGGTCCGAATCACGTATGTTTTGCAACCCGGCCCACATCTTGATAAGAGGGCTCATACCGCGCTCGGCGAGCGCGGCCACGATGAACACGCGCAACACGCGTTGCAACCGGAGGAATCGAATGCGTTCCAAAAGCCTCATCTGCCTGCAAACTCTGGCCTGTCTGCTGCTGACCTGGGCGCTGCTTCCCGGTCCGGCCGCCGCTCAGGTCAAGACCTTCGTGGTCTTTCCCTTCAACTATATGGGCCCTGAGAAATATCAGCATTACGGCAAAGGCGCGAGTTCGCGCATCAAGCGCAAGCTGACCGTGCCCGGCACTCTGGAGCCCGCCCAGGATTCCGTGGCCCTGGCCCTCGGCCAGGAAGCCCCGGCCAACAGCAGCGCCGCCCGCAACACGCTCGCCGGCACGGGAACCGACTACCTCGTCTGGGGCAACATCGGCGTCTCCGGCGACAAGGTCTCCCTGGAGGTCACCCTCCAGAGCCTGAACAGCGACCCCATCGTCAAGAACTCCGAAGTTCCGTTGGACGAGGTGACCATGGAACTCGACCGCATGGCGGGCGAGATCACCAGCCAGCTCTTCAACACCGCGCAGCAGGCCGAGGCCGACCAGCAGCAAGGCGCCAGCGCCAGCGCCGCCAACCCCTCGTTCCTCGACGCCCAGGCCACGGCGAACCAGCAGCCCACCGTATCCTCGGTGAACCCGCAATTCCGCTACGAGGGCGGCACGCACAACACGGGCCGCTGGCAGAGCCAGGGCCTGCGCTTCGCCTCGCGCAGCATGGCCGTCTGCGACGCCACGGGCGACGGCAAGAACGAAATCTTCCTGCTCAAGGACCACTCCCTGGAAGCCTACAGAATCGAGCAGGACCGCCTCATGCCCATGGGCGAGGTCACCTTCGCGTCCAAGGCCGACCTGATCTCGCTTCAGTCCATCGACCTGGACAAGGACGGAGCCAGCGAACTCGTCGTCACCACCTACCGCGACGAAGCGCCGCTTTCCTACATCTACCGCTTCAACGGCTCCGGCTTCTCGCCCGTGGTCGAGGACGTCCGCATGTTCCTGAACGTGGTGCGCATGCCCCCGACCTTCACCTCGATCCTCATCGGGCAGCCCAAGGGCAGAAACAACCTGCTTGATTCCGACGACGTGCACGAGGTCTACGTCTCCGGAAAGTCCGTCATCGAAGGCAAGAAGGTGGCAATGCCGCCCTTCGGCAACATCTACAACTTCGCCTACCTGCCGGAAAAGGGCACCTACAAGGTGGCCATGCTGGACTCCTTCGGCAGAATCCAGATCTTCTCCGCGGACCTCAAGCCCGAATCCGTGTCCCAGGAAACCTACAACAGCTCGGCCATCCCCCTGGAGCTGCCCACGGCCGTGGTTCCCGGCCTCGGCTCCCACCGCGACGTCTCCGAGCAGCAGTACTACTACATTCCCATGCCCATGCTCGCCACCAACCTGATGACCGGCACGGACAAGTACGAACTGCTCCTGAACCGGGACATCTCCGTGGCGGCCCAGGTCTTCAAGCGCTTCCGCACCTTCACCCAGGGCGAAATCCACTCGCTGTTCTGGGACGGCACGGGCATGAGCCTGTCCTGGAAGACGCGGCGCATCAACGGCACCGTGGTGGCCTACGACATCGTGGACTACAACAACGACGGGCAGCTCGACCTGATCGTGCTGGTGAACACCTATCCCGGCGCAATCCAGCTCGACTACCGCAAGACCGTGCTCTTCGCCTACGATCTCAACCTGAAATAGCTTCACGAGGCCCGGCGGTTCGCTGCCGGGCCTTTTTTTAAACAATAAGGGGAGGGACATGAAACGCATTTTTCTTCTGACGGCGCTGCTCGGCGCGCTGCTGCTCGCCGGATGCGGGGGCTCGGGCGACCAGCAGGCCGCCCAGAAATCCGAGACGCAGACTGAAGGCCAGCCCGCGGCCGAGGCTCCCGCCAAGCCGGAACCCGTCAAGCTGACCTACGCCAACTTTCCGCCCGCCTTCACTGTGCCCTGCGTGCAGATGGAGCGCTGGAAGGACGAGGTGCAAAATCGCAGCGACGGCGCCGTGGCCGTGGAAACCTTCCCCGGCGGCACCCTGCTCAACGCCAAGAACATGCTGCGCGGCGTCATCGAAGGCCAGGCCGACATCGGCTGCGTGGCCATGTCCTACATGCCGGGCGTGTTTCCGCTCTCCTCCGTGGTGGAGATGCCTGTCGGCTTCCACTCCGGCAAGACGTCCTCCCAGGTGCTCTGGGCCATGTACGAGAAGTATCAGCCCGCCGAGCTGAAGGACGTCAAGGTGCTGACCCTCTTCGCCACCCCGCCGAGCAACATCATGTCCCGCACCCCGGTGAAATCCATCGCGGACATGCAGGGCCTGGAGCTGCGCGGCAACGGCACCTCCGGCAAGTTCCTCGACGCCCTCGGCGCCGTGACCGTGAGCATGCCCATGCCCGAGGTGCCGGACGCGCTCCAGAAGAGCATCGTCCAGGGCCTGTACACCTCCCTGGAAGTGCTCCAGGACATGAAGTTCGCGGAGTTCTGCCCCTACGCCACCATCACCGACGGCCCGGTCTACATCTTCGCCGTGGTCATGAACAAGGCCAAGTGGGACGCCCTGCCCGAAGCCGCCAAGAAGGCCATGGACGGTCTCTCCGCCGAACAGGCCGCCTGGACCGGCGAGTACTGGGACACCCACACGGCCGAGGCCGTGGAATGGGCCATCCAGAACCACGGACTCCAGGTCTTCGAGTTCTCCGACGAGGACAAGGCCACGGCCCGGGAAAAGTCCGCCGCCATCATCGACGCCTGGAAGCAGTCCGCCACCGCTGCGGGCCTTCCCGCCGATCAGATCATGGACGACCTGCTCGCCTTCAAGGCCCAGTTCGCAAACTAGCCGCAACCGTTTCGCCGCGCTCCCTCTTGCGGGGGAGCGCGGCGCTTCATCGGACCGCCAATGCAGACGCTCCTTCGCCATCTCGACGCCGCGGCCGGACGCATGGCCACCGCCCTGGCGGTGCTCGCCGGAATATTCCTCGTGGCCGCCATGCTCCTGGCCTGCGCCAACATGATCCTGCGCGCCGTGGCCGAACCCATCCAGGGCACCGTGGAACTGGTCGGCTTCTTCGGCGCGGTGCTGACGGCCTTTTCCCTGGGATTCGCCCAGCGCAAGCGCGGGCACATCTTCGTGGGCCTGCTCACGGAGCAGATGCCCAAGGCGCTCCAGCGCGGTTCCGACGCGATCCAGTATCTCGTCTCCTGCGCCTTCTTCGCGCTGGCCGCCGAGGAAACCATGGACTGGGGAATGGATCTGATCCGCACCGGGGAACTCTCGCAGACGCTGCGCATCCCCTACCATTTCTTTGTTTTCGCCGCGGCCTTCGGCTGCCTGGCCATGGCCTTCGTCCTCTTCGTGGACTTCCTCAAAACCCTGCTCCCGCAGGAAATCCAGGGCTGACATGGATCCGACCAGCATCGGCCTCGCAGGCATCGTCCTGCTCCTGGCCGTCATCTTTCTCTTCCGCATTCCCGTGGGCTTCGCCATGGGCGTGCTCGGCTTCGCGGGCTACGCCCTGATCCTGAACATGAACGCGGCCCGCGCCATGCTCGGCACCGTGGTCTGGGACACCTTCTCCAGCTACGGGCTGACCGTGATCCCCCTGTTCATCCTCATGGGCCAGATCTGCTTCTACTCCGGGGTCAACGAGCGGCTCTACAAGACCGCCTACGTCTGGATGGGACAGATCCGGGGCGGCATGGCCATGGCCACGGTGCTGGCCTGCGGCGGGTTCGCCGCCATCTGCGGCTCGAACACGGCCACGGCCGCGACCATGAGCTCCGTGGCCCTGCCGGAAATGAAGAAATACGGCTACAGCCCGGTGCTCTCCACGGGCGTGGTGGCCGCCGGGTCCACCCTGGGCGTGGTCATCCCCCCGTCCGTGGTGCTGATCATCTACGGCTTGCAGGTCGGCGAGAGCATCGGCAAGCTCTTCTGGGGCGGCATGGTGCCGGGCATTTTGCTCCTGGCGCTCTTTCTGGGAACGGTCTGGGCGCTCTGCCTGCGCCACCCCGCCTGGGGCCCGGCCGGACCGCGCACCTCCTTCCTGGACAAGCTGCGTTCCCTGCCCGGCTCCCTGGAAATGATCGTGCTCTTCGGCCTGGTCATGGGCGGGCTCTTCGCCGGGCTCTTCTCGCCCACGGAAGTGGGCGCGGCAGGCTCGGCCCTGGCGCTCCTGCTCGCCGTGGCCACAGGCAAGATGACCGTGAGCAAGTTCATCCAGGCCCTCAGCGACACCATCAAGATATCCTGCATGATCCTGGTGATCATGATGGGCGCGGTGATCTTCGCCAAGTTCCTGACCATCGCCCGGCTGCCCACGGAAATCGCCGCCTTCGTGACCTCCCTGCCCGTGCCCGCCTGGACCGTGATCGTGCTCATCTGCCTGATCTACGCCGTGGGCGGCATGGTCATGGACGCCCTGGCCCTGCTCCTGGTGACCATCCCCATCTTCCAACCCGTGGTCCAGGCCATGGGCTACGACCTGATCTGGTTCGGCGTGCTCATCACCGTGGTCACGACCATGGGAGCCATCACCCCGCCCGTGGGCGTGAACACCTTCATCGTGGCCTCCATGGCCCAGGACGTGCCCATGCGGCATGTTTTCGCCGGGGTGAGCTACTTCCTGGCCTGCTATGCGGTCGTGGTCGCCCTGCTGATGATCTTCCCCGCCCTGGTGCTCTACCTGCCCGGCCTGATGTAGCCCGGCATGGTGCATGGCGGGCCGCAAGGCCCGCCGCACAAGGGTTCCGCACCCCGCAAAAAAACGCTTGCCTCCCCACCCGCCCCCTGATAGACCGCCCCTGTCCGGTTGGGGTGTCCCGCTCATCTGCGGGGCTGAGAGCACACCCATCGAACCTGCTCCAGTTCACACTGGCGAAGGGAACTCGGATTCCAAAGGGGGCCATTGGCCCCTCATCCATCTCCCTCTTTGTCAGAACGCTGGGGCGCGAACGTTTCGCGCCCTTTTTTGCGTACCCCCATCGGCGTCTTGCTCCGCACCGGCGGAGCCAACCTTATCTCGCTTAAGGAGGACGCTCATGAACCCGAATCAACCCAAACCCCTGGACGAACGCGTCATCACCGAGGCCATCGCGGACCGCTACTTCGCCAAGTTCAAGTCCTGCCTGGACCTGGACGTGGCCATCGTGGGCGGCGGCCCTTCCGGCCTGACCGCCGCCTGGAAGCTGGCTTCCGAAGGCTTCAACGTGGGCCTGTTCGAGCGCAAGCTGTCCCTCGGCGGCGGCATGTGGGGCGGCGGCATGACCTGGAACATGGTCGTGGTCCAGGAGGAAAGCCGCCACATCCTCGAAGAGGCGGGCGTGCCCGTGGAACTCTACCGCGACGGCTACTACACGGCCGACGCCGTGACCTGCACCACCACCCTGGCCTCCCGCGCCTGCGTGGCCGGGGCCAAGGTCTTCAACTGCACCACGGTGGAAGACGTCTGCATCCGCGAGGAAGCGGGCGGCAAGCGCGTGACCGGACTGGTCATCAACTCCTCGCCCGTGGAAATGGCCGGGCTGCACATCGACCCCGTGGTGCTCGGCTCCAAGTGCCTGATCGAGGCCACGGGCCACGCCACCGAAGTGCTCAAGACCCTGGTGCGCAAGAACGACGTGCGCCTGAACACGCCCTCCGGCGGCATCGAGGGCGAGCAGTCCATGTGGGCCGAGCGCGCCGAGACCACCACGGTGGACAACACCCGCGAGGTCTTCCCCGGCATGTGGGTCGCGGGCATGGCCGCCAACGCCACCTACGGCTCCTACCGCATGGGCCCCATCTTCGGGGGCATGCTCCTCTCCGGACTGAAGGTGGCCGAAGAGATCGCCAAACAGCTGCGCGGCTAGCGCGACATTCCAACAAGGGGGGAGCTTCGGCTCCCCCTGCTTTTGCCTGCCGCGCGAAACGCAGGGACGCCTTTGGCGTTGACGAAGGCCCCCGACCTCGGCGACCATGCGCCATGCCCGAACGACATCGCCCGAACCGAGCCGCCGCCGCGCCCGGCACCGGAAAGGAAGCGCCATGCCCGGCGTGACCACCCTGACCGTGAGCCGCGCCGAGGACGGCCAGAAGCTGCTGCAATACCTGGAGCGCCGCCTTCGGGGCGCTGTGCCGCGCTCGGCCATCCAGAAATGGATCCGCACCGGGCAGGTGCGCGTGGACGGCGGGCGCAAAAAGCCCTTCGACCGCATCGCCGAGGGGCAGCTCGTGCGCATTCCCCCCTACGACGCCCCGGCCCCGGAGGGACAGGAGCGCGGAAAGGACAGAAAGCCGGACGCGCTGGACGCCGGGAGCCGGACAGGGAGCCGCAAGCCCGCCCCTGGGCTGCGCGTTGTCCACGAGGACGACGACCTCGTGGTGCTGGCCAAGCCCGCGGGACTGCCCGCCCACGGCGGCACGGGCCACGACGATTCCGTGGCCGCTCGGCTGGCCGCCCGCCACGCGGGCAGCGACTTCGCCCCCACCCTGGCCCACCGCCTGGACCGCGACACCTCCGGCCTGCTCCTGGCCGCCAAGACCTACAACAAACTGCGCGAGCTGAACGACCTGATCGCCTCCGGCGGACTGCGCAAGACCTACCTGGCCTGGGTGCGCGGGCGCTGGCCCCACGCCGGGGAAATCACCCTGGAAGACCGTCTGGAAAAAAGCGGCGCCCCCGGAGAGGAGCGCGTCACCGCCGGGAGCGGCAAGGTCGCCCTGGCCAGGGTTCGGCCCCTGCTCCTGCCGGATGCGGACTGCGGGGAAAAGGGCGTCAGCCTTTTGGCCGTGACCCTGCTCACGGGCCGCACCCACCAGATCCGCGTGCAGCTCGCCGAGCGCGGCCATCCCATCGTGGGCGACCGGAAATACGGTCTTCAGGACGGTCGGAACGCCAAGAAAAACATATCGAATTCAGCGATGTATCTGCACGCCTTCCAACTCGTCCTGCCGGGTCTGGAGCTGCGCCTGCCGCCCCCCTGGCAGGGCCGCTACGCGGTCCCGGAACATATCCTGCATACTTTTCCGGCAGATAGGCAACCGGACCCTTCCGCGGCGCGCTGAGGCCGCCCGGTCCGTCCGCCGCGCCGTATCCGTTCCTCCAAAAAGGTCCGGAAGCTCATTGCGCGCGGTCCGTGATTGCGAGATACTGCGCCCTCCGTGCGCACCCCATTCACCCTTTTGGAGGAATCCCCGAACATGCCCCGCACGCTCTCCGCTCCGCTCCGCCTGCTCTGCCTGCTCTCTCTCGCCGTCCTTGCGGGCTGCAATCCCTACACGTCCGGATACAAATACGCCTCCGACCCCCGCGAAACCAGCGTTCTCGCCGGAGACAAGGCCATTTCCACGGAGATTCTGGCCCGCTTCGCGGACAACGAAGCGGTGGGCATGACGGACCTTTCCGCCTCGGCCTACGATGGGCAGGTCTACCTCGTGGGCGAATACCTGAACACCGCGCAGCTGGAAGCGGCCAAGCGCATCGCCGCCAAGGTCGAGGGAGTGCGTGGGGTCACGGTCTACGCCCGGCCCCGGTCCGAGCGCGAGGATTGCAGCGACCTCGCCAATCTCGCCCTGGCCCAGGAAGTGGGCGCGCGGCTGGTTGCCGACGACATCGTGCACGGATACAACGTGGACGTGAAGGCCCTTCAGTGCCGGACCATCGTGCTGCTCGGCCTCGTGGCCGATAAGGCCGAAATCGCCCAGGCCAAGGCCGTTGCCGCCAAGGTCCAAGGCGTGGACAACGTCGTTTCCTATCTCAAGGTCTACACACAACAGAACTAGAGGGAGTCGCCCATGCGCACCATCGCCAAATTTCTTTTCCTCGTCGCGGCCCTGGCCTCGCTCGCCGGCTGCACCGTCTACAAGGCCGCCATGGACGAACGCAGCCTCGGCCAGATCTACGACGACGAGCAGATCACCTTCCTGATCGACAAGGAACTGCTTGCGGACAAGGACGTCAACTACATGGACTACAAGGCCTTCACCTACCTGGGCCGGGTCTATCTCGTCGGCGAGTACGAGAGCGACACCCAGCGCAACAGGGCCATCCGCCTGGCCCGCGACGTGGAAGGCGTGCGCTCCGTGACCACCTACCTGCTGCCCAAGCAGGAGGTCGCCAACTGCGGCACCTCGGACCAGCTGCGCATCGCCGCGGAACTGGACAAGGATCTGCTGGAGGACGAGAGCGTCAACGGCACCAACGTGGACACCAAGATCGTCCAGTGCCAGGCCGTGCTGCTCGGTCTCGTGGGCTCGCAGCAGGAGATCGACCGGGCGCAGGCCATCGCCGGACAGGTTCCGGGCGTGACCGCGGTCAAGAGCTTCCTGCACGTCTATACGGACCGCTGATCGCGCAGCGAGTGCGCGCCGCAAGGAGGACGAGATGCTTTGCCGGATACGACAAGCCCGGACCCGCCTTCCCCTGAGGGAAAACGTCATCCGCCTGAGCCTGCTCTGTCTGGCGCTGCTGGCCCTGAACGCCTGCTCGGTCATGGACATGGGCAAGGCCCGCATCCCGCCGGGCGCGTCCTACGGAACGCCCGGCCGCCAGAGCGCTCCCGGCTACAACGGCGCAGGCTACAGCGTGGTGGACACCGCGCTCTCGACCATCGGCACGCCCTACCGCTGGGGCGGCGATTCGCCGAACGAGGGCTTCGACTGCTCCGGGCTGGTCTATTGGGTCTACGCCCGGCACGGAGTTCGCGTGCCCCGTCCGAGCTGGGAGCAGATCAGGACCGGAACGCCCGTGGGCCGAAGCGAGCTGATGCCCGGCGATCTGGTTTTCTTCAAGATCGCCCGGGGCAGCGGGTTCCATGTGGGCATCTACGCCGGGCGCGGCGTCTTCGTGCACAGCCCCAAGTCGGGCCAGCGCGTGCGCGAGAGCAGCCTCTCGGACGACTACTGGCGCAGCCACTACGTGGGAGCGCGGCGCATTCCCGCGCCGCTGCGCGCCACCCGCTGATCCCTATCCCTGAGGCGGAGTCCGTGCGGCTCCGCCTTCGCCGCTACTTGTTGAGCTTCTCCCCGGAAGAGGTCACGGCCTTGCGGACCATCGTGTAATACGTTCCACGGTCCATGCCCACGCGCCGCCCGCAGGCGCAATACAGCCCGTCTTCCCGCGCCTCGGCGCCGTAATAGCGCTCGATGCGTTCCTTGTGGCAGCGGTGCACCTCGCCCTGGCCTATTTTCCGATAGCGGATGAGCTTCTTGCGGCAGGCCGCGCATTTCATGACCAGCATGCCCCCAGAATACGCAATCGCCCGTTGGCGGTCCAGAACCCGCGAGGCCGCGCGAAGCACGCGGACGCCCGCCACCCGAATGCGGGAAATGCGGGGTCATGCCCTTGACTTGCCAAGTCCGCTGCTTATTGTCCCACGAGCGCACATGCGCGGCGGCGCGCGAAGCCGCCCGTTCCGCCATCAATACATCCCCGTGAACCTTTAAGGAGAGACCGAGATGAAGCTGAAACCCCTGAACGACAACGTTTTGATCAAGCGCGTCGAGTCCGAGGAACGCACCGCCTCGGGCATCATCATCCCCGATGCCGCCAAGGAGCGGCCCCAGCGCGGTACCGTGCTTGCCGTCGGTCCCGGCAAGGGCGAGATCAAGATGACCGTCAAGGAAGGCGAAACCGTTCTGTTCGCCAAGTATGCCGGAACCGAGTTCAAGGTGGATGGCGAAGAACTGGTGATGATGCGCCAGGACGACATTCTCGCCATCGTCGAGTAACTCCCTCCCAGCAAGGATAGAACACATGACTGCCAAGACCATTAATTTTCAGGAAAAAGCCCGCCTCGGGCTGAAAAGCGGCGTGGACGCCCTGGCCAACGCCGTCAAGGTCACGCTCGGACCCAAAGGCCGCAACGTCATCCTGGACAAGGGCTGGAAGCCCGTGATCACCAAGGACGGCGTCACGGTCGCCAAGGAAATCGACCTGACCGACAAATTCGAGAACATGGGCGCGCAGATGGTCAAGGAAGTGGCTTCCAAGACCAACGACATCGCGGGCGACGGCACCACCACCGCCACGGTCCTGGCCCAGGCCATCTTCAACCAGGGCCTGGGGCTGATCACGGCCGGACGCAACCCCATCGCGGTCAAGCGCGGCATCGACAAGGCCGTGGACGCGGTGGTCGAGCACCTGGCCAAGATCGCCAAGCCCGTGAAGAGCACCTCCGAGATCGCCCAGATCGGCACCATCTCCGCCAACAACGACGCCACCATCGGCGACATCCTGGCCCAGGCCATGGACAAGATCGGCCGCGACGGCGTGATCACCGTGGAAGAGGCCAAGTCCATGGAGACCACCCTGGACGTGGTCGAGGGCATGCAGTTCGACCGGGGCTACGTCTCCCCCTACTTCGCGACCAACACCGACAAGATGGCCTGCGAGATGGAAGAGCCCTACGTCCTGCTCACGGACAAGAAGATCGGCAACCTGCGCGAGATTCTGCCCGTGCTGGAACAGGTCGTGAAGACCCAGCGCCCCCTGCTGATCATCGCCGAGGACATCGCGGGCGAGGCCCTGGCCACCCTGGTGGTCAACCGCCTGCGCGGCAGCCTGAAGATCTGCGCCGTCAAGGCGCCCGGCTTCGGCGACCGCCGCAAGGCCATGCTCCAGGACATCGCGGTGCTCACCGGCGCCCAGGTGGCCACGGACGATCTGGGCATCAGCCTGGAGAAGCTGACCATCGAGGATCTGGGCTCGGCCAAGAAGATCACCGTGACCAAGGACAACACCACCATCGTGGACGGCATCGGCGACCCGGCGGCCATCAAGCAGCGCTGCGAGGCCCTGGAGGCCGAGATCGCGGAGAGCACCTCCAGCTACGACAAGGAAAAGCTCCAGGAGCGCCTTGCCAAGCTCATGGGCGGCGTTGCCGTGATCAACGTGGGCGCGCCCACCGAAGTCGAGATGAAGGAAAAGCGCGACCGCGTGGACGACGCGCTGCACGCCACCCGCGCCGCTGCGGACGAGGGCATCGTGCCCGGCGGCGGCTGCGCCCTGGTGCGCTGCATCCCGGCCCTGTCCGGCCTCAAGCCCGCCGACGACGACGAGCTTGCGGGCGTGAGCATCATCCGCCGCGCCATCGAGGAGCCCCTCCGCCAGATCTCGGCCAACGCCGGATTCGAGGGTTCCCTGGTCGTGGAGAAGGTCCGCGCGGGCAAGGACAGCTTCGGATTCAACGCCGCCACCGGCGAGTACGAGGATCTGGTCAAGACGGGCATCATCGACCCCAAGAAGGTCGTGCGCATCGCCCTGCAGAACGCCGCTTCCGTGGCGGGCCTGCTCCTGACCACCGAGTGCTCCATCGCCGAAAAGGTCGAAGAAGAAGACTAAAACTCCCGCGCCAAGCGGGCAGTAGCCTGACCGGGCCGACGCGACTTGTCCGTCGGCCCGGTCCTGATTTTGCAAAACTGGAACCCACCGACGCTTGAGTCTTGACCCTGGGATGCCGCCGGACTATGCTTCCCGGCACTCAAGGAGGCTGCCATGACCCAAAAAGAAACGACCTACAAGCTCGTGATCATCGTCAACGACGTTGAAACCACGCTCTTTGTGTCCAAGAATCTTCGCGAAGTGGAACTGCAACGCCAGATCCACATTCGCTCGCTCGCCCCCGGCCTTGCGGAAATCCGCGAGGTTCAGGAGTAGCCGACCCGGATCCTCTCCGGAAAAAGGAAGCGGCCAGGCAAATGCCTGGCCGCTTTTTTTTGGCCGGTTCATCGTCACTCGTGCCCCTCATGACGATGAACCGGCTCCGGTCCTTCCGCGGAGCCGGGCCGATGTGGTCCCTCCCCCGACACCGCGAAAGGCCGGAAAGTGCGCCCTCTCGTTCAATCAATACCTCTCGAATTCCTCGTCGTCCCGCTCCGGGTCCGTGCGGCCCGCTTCCAGGCGTCCGGCGGGCTTGGTCCGCGCGACCAGGGCGCGCCTTTCCCCGCCGCCCTTTTCCGACTTGAAAAACTCCATGGTCTGCTGAAGCTGCTCTGCCTGTCCGGCCAGTTCCTCGGAAGTGGAAGCCATTTCCTCGGCGGCGGAGGCGTTCTGCTGCACGACCTGCTCCATCTGGTTCACGGCCCGGGCGATCTGGTCCACGCCAGCATTTTGTTCCTTGCTGGCCGCGGCGATCTCCTGCACGAGGTCCGCGGTCTTGCGAATCTCCGGCACCAGTTCGCGGAGCATGCCTCCTGCGCGCTCGGCGACCTTGGTGGAGCTGGCGGAAAGCTCCCCGATCTCCCCTGCGGCCTGCCCGCTGCGCTCGGCCAGCTTGCGGACCTCGGCGGCCACCACGGCGAAGCCCTTGCCGTGCTCGCCTGCCCGAGCGGCTTCGATGGCCGCGTTCAAGGCCAGCAGGTTGGTCTGGCGGGCGATCTCCTCGATGATGGAAATCTTTTCCGCGATGTTCTTCATGGCCCGCACCGCCTCGACCACGGCTTCACCGCTTTCCGCGGCCTTGCCTGCCGCGCTGTTGGCAATGCTTTCGGTCTGCACCGCGTTGTCCGCGTTCTGGCGGATGTTGTCGCCCATCTGCTGCATGGACGCCGAAACCTCTTCCACCGAGGCGGCTGATTCCGTGGCTCCCTGGGAAAGAGCCTGGGCCGTCGCGGAAAGCTCCTGGCTGCCGGAGGCCACGTTCTGGGTGGCCATGTTCACCTCGGCCACGACCCGGCGCAGCTGCCCGACCATACTCCGCAGCGCCCCGGCCAGAACGCCGACCTCGTCCTTCTGGTCCACGTCCACCTCGGCCGTGAGGTCGCCGTTGCTGACCACCTCGGCAAAAGCCACGCCCTTGCGGATCGGAGCCACGATGCCCCTGGCGATGACCCAGGCCAGCAGCACGCCCAGCAGCAGGGCCGCGCAGCCCACCACCACGATCATGGAACGGGTGGAGGATGCGCTGGCCAGCATCTCGTCGTCGGTCATGATGTTCTCGGCCACGACCTTGCGCGTCTGCGTGAGCAGCTCCTGCACCTGGTTCAGGGCGGGCATGGTCTTCTCAACGTAGATCTTCTTGGCCTCGTCGAGCTGGGCGGTCTTGCCGTCGTGCCAAGCGATCAGCTCGTCGAGCACGCCCAGCGTCTCGTGGGCGTAATGCTCGGTCGTGCCGTAATAGACGCGCATGGCCCCGGCGAAGTCGCCCGCGGCCAGGAGCTTGTCGACCTCGTGCACGGACTCGTGCAGCTTGATGTGCGGCTCGAAAATGGGGGCGAGGTGCTTGGCGAATTCCGGATCGTCCCGCTGCATCCGGGCGACCCCCTCGGAATAGAGCCACTTGCCGAGCCCGCAGAGCTTCGGATCCTCCTGCACGCCTGCGCTGCTCTTGTGCTCGACGATGGCGTCCATGACGGAGTTGGTCCAGAGCAGATGGTCCACCTGCTTGGCGTAGAAGAACTTGGCAAGCCCAGGATCGACGATCACGAAATTCTCGGCGATCTCAACGGCGCTCTCGTGCAGGTGCTTGTGCGGCTCCTCGATGCGGGCCATGAGCGGCTTGATCTCCGGCACGAGCTTTTCCGCAAGGGCGCGGCCTTCGCCGTAATACCACTTGCCGAAGGCGCATTTGTGCGGATCGGTTTCCACGGTCAGCTTCGTGACCTTGGCATCGGTGAGCAGGGCGCTGACCTGCTCGGACCACTTGAGGTGGTCCACGATGCGCTGCACGAAATCGCCGCGCAGCTTGTTGCCGTCGATGACCTCTTCCGCGTTCCCGACGATCCCCCCGATGCCGACGACGGCCCAGACGGCAAGCAGGGAGAGCAGGCCGAGCACAAGCCCGAACCCGACCCCGAATTTTCTGCTGAGCCGCAAATCTTTCCAGCGCGTCATTTTCCATCTCCCGTGGTGAAAGCGTTCCGCCGCAAGTCCCCGGAGCTGATAAAGCGTCTGAGCAATCGGGAGTCGGCCCGGCCCTCAAGGCGGTCAAGCTCGCCTCCCTCGTCGTCCAGCAGCAGATACGTTGGCGTGCCGTGGATGGCGAAGACCTTCATGAACCCCGGCGAGAGCCTGGGCTCGGTCCAGAGCGCCGAGAGCCTGTCCTCGAAGGCCCGTGCGACGTTCTCCACCTCGCGCCGGTGCTCCTCGTATTCCTCGTCCCGATGCACGCAGGCGACCAAAACCCTCTTTCCGGGCTTCAGGTGGGCCTTCACGTCGTCAGGATGAATGTCGAAGAGCATCGCTTTCCTCTCTGCGCAGACAGGCAATCCCTGTGCCACTTTCATCAGCTCAAAACTTCGGCAAATTATTCCGGCAGGTTGCCCCCTCGACGACCTGCCGCGCAAAATCACTTTAACTGTCCCATGAGACAATGTGTCATGGGACATTTTGTCTCAAATGTACATCAAGGAAATCCCAGTTCTTCCAGCCGCCGGTAGAGGCTGCTGCGGCTGATGCCCAGCAATTTGGCGGCGCGGGTCCGATTCCAACGCGTCGACTCCAGGGCCGCGACCAGTTCCTCGCGGTCCAGGCTTTGCGGACGCCGACGGCCTCCGGCTCCCCGAACGCTTCCCCGGATTTCCTGCGGGAAGTGCTCCGGCCGCAGCGGGCCGCCCCGGCAAAGGATGCAGGCGTGCTCCACGGCGTGGCGCAACTCGCGCACGTTTCCGGGCCAGGTCTGGCTCATGAGCAGGTCCAGGGCCTCCGGAGAAACCCCGGCGATGTCCTTGTTCATCCGCGTGCGGAAAAGCTCCGCGAAGTGGTTGGCCAGCAGGGGGATGTCCTCGCTGCGCCGACGCAGGGGCGGCAGTTGCACGACCATGACCTTGAGCCGATAGTAGAGATCTTCGCGGAAAAGGCCCCGGCGGACCTTGGCGCCCAAGTCCGCGTTGGTCGCCGCGACCACGCGCACGTTCGCCGTGCGCGTCACGGATTCGCCCACGCGCTCATATTCGCGGCTTTCCAGAAAACGCAGCAGCTTGAGCTGGGTGCGCACGGACACGTCGCCGATCTCGTCCAGAAAGATGGTTCCGCCTTCGGCTGCCTGAAACCGTCCCACCCGGTCGCGGATGGCTCCGGTGAACGCGCCCTGGACATGGCCGAACAGCTCGCTCTCGAGCAGGTCGTCCGTGAGCGCGGCGCAGTTGACCTTGACCAGCGGACCGCCCGCCCGCGGCCCGTGCCGATGCAGGGCTTCCGCGGCCAGCTCCTTTCCCGTGCCCGACTCGCCCAGGAGCAGCACGGTGCTGTCCAGGTCGGAAAGGCGTTCCAGAAGGGCGAAGACCTCGAGCATGGGCCTTGATTGGCCCACGAAGTCGTGAAAGCGGTGTTTGCGGGCCAGCTCGCTCTCCAGCCGGGCCAGCCTGGAAACGTCGCGCAGGATCAGCACGGCTCCATTGAAGCCGTCGCCGCTGCCCTCCAGCAAGGCCGTGTTGACGACCACGACCTTGTCGTCGCGGCGCTCGTCCAGACACTCGAAACGATATTCGCGCACGGGCCGCCCGGTTTCCACGGTGCGCCGGAGCATCTTCAGGCAGCCTTCCAGGCAGGAACCGGGCTCGCCCCGCAAAGGGCTCCCCAGAAGACCGCTGCGGCGGGAACCGCTGATGCGTTCGAAGGCGCTGTTGGCCTCCAGCACGGTCATGTCCGGGGCCACGATGAGCAGCCCTTCGGGCAGGCTGGTGAAAATCGCCTCCAGGTTCCGGCGGTAGCCCTCCACGCGCTGGCGCAGCCGCTGTCCGGCCCGGTCCGCCTCCACCCATTCGGTCACGTCCTTGGAATACACGGCCACGCGCCGCACCCGCCCGCTCGGATCAGGCACGGGATAGAGATGGTTTTCCAGGTGCATGCCCTGGCGCTCGTCGCGCAGCACAACGAGGCTTCTGGTCTCCAGGGCCTGCTCAAAGGCTTTGCGCCGCCCCTCGACGATCTCTTCGGGGAAAAAAACGAAGCAGCTCCGGCCCAGCAGATCTTCGACGCCGCGCCCCAAACGGGCCGCGCCCGTGGCATTGATGGTCAGGATCTTGCCTGTGGGGTCCAGGAGCATGATCGAGTCGGCCGTGGCGTCGAGTACCGCCCGCAAGGCCTCGTCGCGCTCGCGCAGCGCGTCCCGCACGGCGCCCAGCCCTTCGGCCTCGGCGCCGGCATCGGCGCAGGCATCGGCGCAGGCATCGGCCCAAAGCCTGCTCTCAAGCGTCAGGACGCGCGCCCGGAGAAGGTCGCGCTCTTCTTCCAGCGCAGCGATACGCTTCTCAGAATCCAGTCCAGCCATATCGGAACGCAGCTCCATGCGATGCGGACTTCAAATTCATACCCATATACTCTTGTACTCCATGCGTGCGCAGAATAAAAGCATCTCATTGACGCTGCCGCATCAGCAACGTACCTTGCGGCTCATTCCCAGCCCAAGCCAAGGAGACAACGCATGCGCCGAATGCTTTTCCCCATCCTCGCCGCCCTGCTGTTTTGTCCGGCTCTGCCGGCCATGGCCGCTTCCCCTTCGGGAGAGGCAACCGCGCATCCGGAAAAACATGCTGGCCTTTCGATCCATTTGCAGAAATCGGGCCTGGAAGCCGGAGCCGCTCTCCTGGCGGAATGGCCGGGCGCGCCCTGCATCAACGACGCGGATTGCGGCGAACTGAAATGCTGCGACAAGATCTGCGCGGATTCGTGCCGCGACGCCGCTCCGCTGTCCGGCGGATCGGCCGCGTCCCTCCGGTCCCGCGCCTGTCTCCGCTGACCTCCCGCCGACCTCCTTTTCTTGTCGTGGGCCGTTCCCTGCGGGCGGCTCTTGTGCTATGCATTGAAATGTGCCCGCTCGTCGCGGCAAGCTTGTGAAGAACCCAGAAGAACGGGAGCCTGATACCATGACCAAGACAATCAAATGGCTGCTCATCATCGTCGGAGGACTGGCCGCGCTGCTCGTGGCCGCCATGATCCTCGTGGCGCTTTTCGTCGATCCCAACGACTACAAGGACCGCATCGCCCGGACCGTGCAGGAGGCCACGGGCATGGAGCTGACCATCGAGGGCGACCTCTCCCTGCGCGTCTTCCCCTGGCTCGGAGTGGACACCGGGGCCGTCCGCCTCGGCAATCCCCCCGGATTCGGCGACGAGCCCTTCGTCAGCCTGAACAGCTCCTCGGTGAGCCTCCAGGTGCTTCCGCTTCTTTCCGGCTCGATCAAGGCCGGACAGATCGACGTGCAGGGCCTGACCGTGAACCTGCTCCGCCGCAAGGACGGCGCGGCCAACTGGGAAGCCATCGGCGGGAACAAGCCGGAGCAGCAGGAGTCGGCGCAGGGCGCTGCGGACGGTTCCGGCGGCAAGCTCGATCTTTCCATCGGCGGACTGAGCGTGAACGACGCGAACATCGTCTTCAACGATCTCCAGGCGAACAAGCGCTTCTCCCTGGACGGGCTGAACCTGACCCTCGGCGAAGTCTCGCCGGGCGAGCCCTTCGACATGGAAGCGGCCCTGGGACTCGCGAGCAGCGAGCCGCAGGTCAAGGCGGTCGTGCGGGTCAAGGCCGTGGCCGCCCTGGACCTGGACAAGCAGATTTATGAACTCCGCGACCTCGACGCCACGGTGAGCGCCGAAGGCGACGTGGTTCCCGGCGGCAAGACCGACGTCACGGCCAAGGCCGTCAGCGTGCTCGCGGACATGGGCAAGCAGCTCGTGACCACCGAGGGACTGACCGTGACGGCCTACGGCGTGGACGTGGCCGCGGACGTGGCCGCCTCCGAGCTGAAGACCGGCCCCAAGGCCAAGGGCAGCCTCACGGTCAAGCCCTTCGACGTCAAGAAGCTCCTGACCGCCCTGGGCCAGACCCCGCCGGAAACCACCGACCCCACGGCTCTGACCAACGTCAGTCTAGCGCTCGACTTCGACTACGGCCCGGCCGCGGCCACGGCGCGCAACGTCGTCCTGAACCTGGACGGCCAGGAGATCACCGCCGAGGCGTCCATGATCGCGGGCAACGTGCCCAGCTACGGATTCAAGGTCCAGGCCGCGTCCCTTGATCTCGACCCCTACCGCGCGCCCAAGAAGGACGAGCAGGCGCAGCCCGCCGAGACGCAGAGCGCCGACCCCGCCTCCGCGAACCAGCCCCTGCTGCCGGAATCCGTGCAGGAGCAGCTGCGCAAGCTGCGGCTCGACGGCCAGATCAAGATCGGGCGGCTCAAGGCTTCCCCGGCGGAGATCACCAACCTCCTCGTGCTGATCACGGCGCGCGACGGTCTGCTCAAGATCGAACCGGCCTCGTTCACCTTCTACGAGGGCGACCTCAAGTCCGCCATATCCATGGACGTGCGCGGCACGGTGCCGAACTACGGCTTCAACGCCGACCTCAACGGGCTGGCCATCGGCCCGCTGCTGGAAGCGCTCCAGGGCAAGGAATCCCTGAGCGGCAAGACCAACGCCGAGGCCGCCCTGACCGTGCGCGGCAACACCGTGGACGAACTCAAGCAGACCCTCAACGGCAACCTGCGCTTCGACATCCACGACGGCGTGTTTCCCGGCGTGGACCTCGCCGGGGTGATGACCAAGGCCTACAAGAGCCTCCAGGCCAAGGCCGACGGCGAAATCCAGACCCAGGAAGACGCCCGGACCCAGTTCGGGCTGGTCCAGGGCTCGGCCACCATCGTCAACGGGCTGGTGGACAACCGCGACCTGCTCTTCAAGTCGCCCTTTCTCCAGGCGGACGGCGCGGGCGAGGTCAGCCTGCCCGAAAACTCCATCAACTACCTCGTGGTCGGGGCCATCCTGGCCTCCACCGAGGGGCAGGGCCGCGGCGACAAGGCCGACTACGTCGGCATCGGCATTCCCATCCGCATCAAGGGCAACTTCGACAACCTGCACTTCTGGCCCGACCCCGTGAAGTGGGCCGAGATGATCGCCAAGGGCGCGCTGAACATCGTGGGCGACGGCGCCAACGGGGTGCTCTCCGCTCCGGGCGCGCTGCTCGATGCCGTCACCGGCGGCTCCAAGAGCGAGAGCGGCGGAACGGATCAGCCCGCCGAGAAGAAGACCACGCCCCTCGAGGACATCGGAGGCGCGGTCAAGGGCCTCTTCTAGACGCCCGAAACAATGACCGACCCAAGGGCGGCCCGGAATCCGGGCCGCCCTTTTCGTTTCCCCCGGAACCGCGCAGCGAAACGCACGCGGGAATGCGGGCGCATCGGAACGCGCGTATTGACAGGTTTCTCCCCTGGCATAATAATTGTTAAGAAATCAGAAATCACGGGCGCGCACGCGAACCGCCAGGAGGACCGAACATGGCCGGACAATTCCGAAAAGACCTGGAACGCAGAGGCATCGGCAGGCGCGAATTCCTGCGGCTGGCCTCCACCGTCACCGCCGGGGCGATCATGGCCCCGCTTCTCGGCGGCTGCGCCGTGAACCCCGTCACGGGCCAGAGCCAGCTGATGCTCATGTCCGAGCAGCAGGAAGTGGCCCTTGACCAGCAGCACTCGCCCCACCAGTTTTCCGCGGACTACGGTCCGGTCCAGGACGCGGCGCTGAACAACTACGTGGACTCCGTGGGCCAGAAGCTGGCCAGGGTCAGCCACCGACCCAACATGCCCTATTCCTACCGCACGGTGAACGCCACCTACGTCAACGCCTACGCTTTTCCCGGCGGGTCCATCGCGGCCACGCGCGGCATTCTCCTGGAGCTGCAGAACGAGGCTGAACTGGCCGCCCTGCTCGGCCACGAAACCGGCCACGTCAACGCCCGGCACACGGCTTCGCGCATGAGCAAGGGCATCCTGCTCTCCGCGGTCATGGCCGGGGCCACGGCCTACGCCACGTCCCAGGCTGGCAGCGGCTGGCAGCCGCTCATCGCCGGCCTCGGCAGCCTGAGCACGGGCGCGCTCCTGGCCTACTACAGCCGGGAGGACGAACGCCAGGCCGACGACCTGGGCATGGAATACTCCTCGCGGGGGGGACTGAGCCCCGAAGGCATGATCGGCCTCCAGCAGATCCTGGTGAACAAGAGCAAGAGCCAGCCCACCCTGCTGGAACAGATGTTCGCCTCCCACCCCATGAGCCAGGAGCGGTACGAGACCGCCGTGGCCGCCGCCAACAACAAATACAAGGACTACCTCGGATTGCCGCTGAACCGGGATCGCTTCATGGACCACACCGCCCGGCTGCGCCGCATGCGCGAGCCCATCGAGGAGATGCAGAAGGGCATGGAGCTGATGGCCAAGAAGGAGCCGGACAAGGCCGAAGGCCTCTACGGCAAGGCCCTGAACGAAGCGCCGCACGACTACGCAGGCCTGCTGATGATGGCCGACTGCCAGACCGCCCTGGACAGGCCCCGCAAGGCCGAATACTACGCCGAGCGCGCCAGCGAGGTCTATCCGCAGGAAGCCAGGGCCTACCACTCCCTGGGCGTGGCCCGGCTGATGAACGAGAAGTACGACGCGGCCTACCAGGCCTTCGCCCGCTACGACCAGGTGCTGCCGGGCAACCCGCAGCTGCTGTTCCTCGAGGGGCTTTCCATGGAAGGCGCGGGGCAGAAGCGCAAGGCCGCCGAGCTGTATTACGGCTTTCTGCAGAAGGTGAACCAGGGCGACCACGCGCAATACGCCTACGGCCGTCTGAAGCAGTGGGGCGTGTTATAAACTTTCGGGCCTTGGGCGCAAATCCCGGCCGGACACTGCGCAGAAAACGTACGCATGGCTTGCGCTTAAACCCAAAATAGCGAACAAGGGCGGCCTGCGCGAAGATGGCACGAGGGTTGCTTTCCCCTTTTCAACACCCTGCTGGATGGGGTACGGGATGAACTTGGATTCCGTTCTCATCCAACGAAGAGGAGGATAGTCATGAGAAGGATCATCGTGCCCGTTTTCGTGCTGACGGCCCTGTTCTGTCTGCTGGCCGCGAGCGCGGCCCTGGCCGCACCCGAAGCGCCCAAGGACCCCGTGGAAATGAAGTACCCGGACGACGGCAACAAGTATGCGCCGATCATGTTCATGCACACGGACAAGCACCTCGGCGTCGCCGGAGGCTGCGCGACCTGCCACCACAAGTGGGACGGCAAGGCCGAAATCACCGGCTGCCGGGTCGAGGGCTGCCACAGCGACACCAGCCGCGAGATGAAGCGCGAGCCCACGTCCTACGATTCGGCCTTCCACAGCAAGGACGCCAAGATGAGCTGCGTCGGCTGCCACACGGCCAATCTCAAGGACAACCCGGACTTCAAGGGCCCGAAGAAGTGCAACGACTGCCACAGCAAGAAGTAGCCTTCCACCAAGCCTGAAACGCCAGCGGCCCGCTTCCGGACACGGAGGCGGGCCGCTCGATTTCCGGGCGGGCGGGACTCACTCGCCGTCCGGCTCCACGAATCCGTATTTATTGATCTTATAATGGATTGCCCGGCGGCTGATGCCGAGCAGGTCCGCGGCTGCGGTCTTGTTCCAGCGCGTGTGCTTCAAGGCCCGGAGGATGGTCTCGCGCTCGTTTTCCTCCAGGGAGAGCGCCTCGCTTCCCGGTGCGGCCCCAGCGCCGCCAGCCGTCTGCGCGGAGCAGGATTCCTCCAGTTGCAGGTCCGAGGGCCGCACCACCCCGTCCGTGGCGAAGACAGCGCCCGCTTCCACGGCGTGGCGCAGTTCGCGCACGTTGCCCGGCCAGGAATGGGAACGCAGCAGCTCCAGAGCTTCGGGCGCGAGGCGCAGCGGCTCGACTCCCTGCTCCTCGCAGGCCCTGGCCAGAAAGCGCTCCGCCAGCAGGGGGATGTCTTCCCGGCGCTCGCGCAGGGGCGGCACCACCAGGGTCACGACCTTGATCCGGTAATAGAGGTCTTCGCGGAACTCGCCCCGCCGGACCATCTCGCGCAGGTCCGCGTTGGTGGCCGCCACCACGCGGCAGGAAACCTTGACGTCGCGCGTGTCGCCCACGCGGCGGATGGTGCCCTCCTGAAGAAAGCGCAGCAGCCGGGTCTGCATCTCGGCGGAGACGTTGCCGATCTCGTCCAGGAAAAGCGTGCCCTTGTCCGCCTCGCTGATGAGGCCCTTCTTGTCCTTGATGGCGTGGGTGAAGGAGCCTTTGACATGGCCGAAAAGCTCGCTCTCCAACAGGCTGGGCGGGGTGGAGCCGCAGTCCACGACCACGAACGGGCCGTCCGAGCGCGGGGAAAGCCGGTGCAGCAGCCGGGCCACCAGTTCCTTGCCCGTGCCGGACTCGCCGACCACGAGCACGCCCACCTCGGTGCGCGCGACGCGCTCGAGCAGCTGCTGGAACCGCTGCATGGCCGGGCTTTTTCCGCCCCAAAGCACCTCGCGGATCTCGGCGCAGCCGTCCCGGCCGGCAGGAGCCTGGGCCGGGAGCAGCTCCTTGACGCGGCGCAGCAGCTCCTTGCCGTCGAAGGGCTTGGTCAGGTAGTCTGCGGCCCCCGAACGGATCAGGGCCACGGCGTCCGGAATGGTGCCGTAGGCCGTGAGCAGGATCACGGGCACCTGGGGCCACTTGTCGCGCACCGCGGCCAGCAGCCCCTCGCCGCCCATGCCGGGCATCTTCATGTCCGAGACGACGAGGTCCACGGGCCGCTCCGCAAGCAGTTCCAGAGCCTCTTCCGCGCTCCTGGCCGCGAGCGTGGCCAGACCGGCGGAAGCCAGCCGGGCCTCGACCACGTCGAGGATGCCCGGATCATCGTCCACCACAAGAATCATACGTTTTTCGGCCATGTCTCGCTTTCCGTTTTCGTTCGCCCCTTCAGGGGCCTATTGCCCGCCGCGCGCCGGAAGCAGGAAGCGGAACGCGCTGCCCGGCCCGTCCGGTCTGCCCTCGACCCACATGCGCCCGCCGTGCGCTTCCACGATGCTCCGGGAGATATACAGCCCCAGGCCCGCGCCTTCCACTGTTCCGGCCGCGCCGCGATACCACTTCTGGAAGACCAGCTCCCGCTCGGCCTCGGCCACGCCCGGTCCCTGGTCCAGGACCGTGAAGACCGCGCCTTCGTCGGCTCGCTCCAGTTCGAGGGCCACCTCCCCTCCGCGCGGGGAAAACTTGACCGCATTGCCGAGGAGGTTGACCAGCACCTGCCCGACCTGCCCGGCGTCGGCCCAGACCACCCCCCAGCCGCCCGGGTCGTACGGTCCGCCCGACAGGGTCACGCCCTTGGCCTCGGCCGCCGGGCGGACCCGCTCCAGCGCGGTTCGCGCCAGCAGGGCGGGATCCTCCTCGGCGGGGCAGACCTCCATGCGCCCGGCCTCCAGCCGGGAAACGCGCATCAGCCGCTCCAGAAGGTCCGAGAGGCGCTCGGCCTCGCGGGCCGCGATGTCCAAAAACTTCTTCTGCCTGGGGTCCACGTCGCCGAAGGCCCCTTCGCCCACCAGGTCCACGGACTCCCGGATGCTGGTCAGGGGCGTGCGGATTTCGTGGCTGAGCATGGAGATGAAGTCCGCGCGCATCTGTTCCTCGCGCTCCAGCCGCGCCGTGAGCCGGTCCAGGGCCTGGGCCAGCTCGCCCAGCTCGTCGCGGCTGCGCACGTCCACGGAGGTGGCCCGGCCCGTGCGGCCGAACTCGCGCAGGGCCGTGCGGATGCTGCGCAGGGAGCGGTTCAGGCCGAAGGCGAAAAGCAGCGACCCCGAAAGCCCCAGCGCGATGATCAGCCCCAGCCCCATCAGCCCCCGGCGCGAGGCGCGGGAGGCCGCCTCGTTGAGCGCGCCGAGCCGCCGCTCCATGGCCTGCTGGTTCTCGTCGCGAATCTCCCGCAGCCGCTGCATCCAGGCGGCCACGGTCTGGTCCGGCATGAGCAGGCGCACGGGGTCCGCGCCCTTTTTCAGGGTGATGGTGTACTCGCGGGTCAAGAGTTCCAGGTCGTCCTGGTATTCCGGGTGCGCGGCCAGGGTTTCCTCGAGCATATCGCCGAGTTCGGAAAGATCCTGGACCACAGCTTCCATGTAGGCGTCGTCCTGGAGTATTTCGTAGCGCTTGCGGTCGTCCTCCAGCTTGGAGAGCTGCTGGAGCATGCGCTGCACGGCCACGCCGATTTCATGGTTGGTGTGCACGATTTCCGCGGACTCGGCCACGATCACGTCGATGCCGGAAAGCAGGTAGGCGGTGGTGGCGTAGAAGATGGCGATCAGGACCAGACACCAAAGCAGCAGGCGGGCCGTGATGCCCATGCGGATGCGTTTTCTGATGCGTGCGAGCAAGGCCTCTCCGGGAACGGGGTTGGCCGCCTCGGCGGCGGGGCGACGATGGGCGCGAGGGTACACCGAAGCCGCGTTCCGGTCCAGACGCCGCAGCCCGCAATGCGCCTGCGCGCGGAAACGGATGAGGCCCGCCCCCGATGGGCGGGCCTCGCGGCGAAGTGAGAGTGTAACGCGTGATGAATCATGCATCCTCGCCGTCGTCGCCCCCCGCTGCCCGTTCCGCATGGTCGGGGGAGAAGACGCAAGGAGAAAGCAACCCGCGTGCCACATGGGCAGCGCAATGAACAGCCCGGAATTGCGCGTTTTTTCCGGCTCCTGCGAAAAAGGGACGGGGAGCGGACGAACAGGGAGGGCAAAGTTTGCGCGGCGCTGCGCACCGAAACGAAGAAGAAAAAGGCCGGAGCCCGAAAGCCCCGGCCGGAAATGGCGGAAGAAAAGAACAGGAGGCCTGTCCGGAGCTATTGCAGGGTGTCCGGCTCGGCCGTGTTTTGCTGGCCGCCGAGCACCAGCTTTTCGCGGTATTGCTGGACCTCTTCCAGCTTGCTCCACTCCGAGAACATCTCCTCCCACTCCTCGAAGTCGTGGAAGCGCTCGTCCAGATATTTCTCGTGGCCCCGGTTCCAGAGCTGGAACATGTAGAGATCCACCTTGAAATCCTTGGAATCGAAGGCCTTGGGCAAAATGTCCGGGGCGAACTTCTGTCCGTCCAGCCGCGAGCTGGCGAAGGCGCAGACCGTGGCCTGACATTTCTCGTAGGTCACGTCGTCCCCGTTCATCATTTCGGCCAGGGGCAGGAGGTCGGGCTGCTTCTCCTGGATGCGTTCGAGGGCCTCGGCAGGCACATCCACATAGAGCGTGCCCTCGCGGTCCACGAGGAAATAGAAGCGCACCCACTGCTCAAACATCATGATGCGCAGGATTTCCTTGCCGGCCTTGCCCACGTTCATGCTTTTCAGGTTCAGGTTATGGTTCATTCAGCTCTCGATGGTTGGTCGTTTATCAGGAAGGAGGATAATGGTCATGATCCGCCCCGGCGTCAACCCCGGAGCAGCGAGACTGGACTGGACAAGCGCATGCGGGTAATGTATGGCTGTTCGCTTCCGAACACCACCCGTGTTGACACCGCCATAAGGAGGATTATTTCAATGGCCAGACATAAGAAGCATGAACGCAAGAAGGAACTTGACCGCCGCCGCAAGCGCCGTGAAGAGCGCATCAAGGCCCGCATCCGCGAGGCCATGGCCGCGGGCAAGTAGCCTGCCACTCCGCCTGCAAGGGGCGGAAAGCTACTTCATTTCCAAGGAGGATGGTTATGCCCATCTACGAATACGAGTGCGAGGACTGCAAACAGATCTTCGAGGAATGGCAGCAGGGCTTCGATGATCTCGACCTCGACTGCAAGGTCTGCGGCGCCAAGTGCCATAGGCTTATTTCCAACACCTCGTTCGTCCTCAAGGGCTCGGGCTGGTACGTGACCGACTACGCGGGCAAGACCCCCAGCGGGGCCTCGGCAGGCGAAGGCGGAAACGGGAACGGAAATGGGAACGGCAACGGCAACGGCGATAGTGCCAAGCCCGCCGAGACCAAAGCGGCAAAACGGGAAGAGGCCAAATCGTCCGCCTGTCCCGGCAAGGCCGCGAGCCCAGGAACGGCCGGCATCGACACCTCCGCCTAGGAGACGGCAAGGCAGCCCCGGCTGCCTTTTTTTTCGTGACCCCCATCCATAGGGAGCCTCCCCATGATCGAACGCTACTCCCGCCCGGAAATGGCCGCGCTCTGGACGCTTGAAAACAAGTTCCGGGCCTGGCTGGAAGTGGAGTTGGCCGTCTGCGAAGCCTGGTGCGAGCTGGGCGTCGTCCCCGCCGAGGACATGCGGATCATCCGCGAGAAGGCGGACTTCGAGCTGGACCGCATCCTCGAAATCGAGGAACGCACCAAGCACGACGTCATCGCCTTCCTCACCGCCGTGGAAGAGAAGGTCGGACCGGCCTCGCGCTGGATTCACCTCGGCTGCACCTCCTCGGACATCGTGGACACGGCCAACGGGCTGCTGCTGACCCGCGCGGGCGCGATCATCGCCGAGGATCTGGACAAGCTCCTGGCCGTGCTCCGGCGCATGGCCGACGAGCACAAAGGCCGCCTCTGCATGGGCCGGACCCACGGCATCCACGCCGAGCCCACCACCTTCGGACTCAAGCTGACCGGCTTCTACGCCGAGTTCAAACGCCACAAAGCCCGGCTCGACGCCGCGCGCGAGGGCGTCCGCGTGGGCAAGATTTCCGGCGCGGTCGGCACCTACGCCCACCTCTCCCCGGAGCTGGAAGAACGCGCCCTGAACATCCTCGGCCTCGCGGTCGATCCCGTGTCCACGCAGATCATCCAGCGCGACCGCCACGCGCACTTCTTCACGGCCCTGGCCCTGCTCGCCGGGGGCATCGAGCGGCTGGGCACGGAACTGCGCCACCTCCAGCGCACGGAAGTGCTGGAAGTGGAGGAAGGCTTCTCCAAGGGGCAGAAGGGCTCCTCGGCCATGCCGCACAAGAAGAACCCCATCTCCGCCGAGAACCTCTGCGGCCTCTCCAGGCTGGTGCGCACCAACGCCCTGGCCTCCATGGAGAACATGCCGCTCTGGCACGAGCGCGACATCTCCCACTCCTCGGTGGAGCGCGTGATCATGCCGGATTCGACCATCCTCATGGACTACATCCTCGCCCGCATGACCGGCCTGCTCGACCGGCTCAAGGTCAACGCGGACAACATGGACCGCAACCTCCAGGGCTCCTTCGGCCTGTTCTACTCGCAGCGCCTGCTGATGAAGCTGCTGGACAAGGGGCTGAAGCGCCAGGAAGCCTACGAAATGGTCCAGGCCGTGGCCATGCGCTGCTGGGAAGAGCGCAAGGCGTTCCAGACCGAGGCCGCGGCGGACGAGGGGCTTCGCGCGCATCTTTCCCCCGAAGAATTCGCCGATACTTTTGACCCTTCCTATTACCTGCGGTATGAAAACGTGATATACGACCGAGTATATCGGGAGGACTGAGTCATGGACGACCTGAAGCGGCGCCTTGCGCGCCTGCTCCTGAACCTCTCCTACGTGGAGGGGGAGGTTACGCTGACCTCGGGCAGAAAAAGCGATTACTACTTCGACTGCAAGCAGACCGCCCTGCACCCCGAAGGCGGATGGCTCATCGGCTCCCTGTTCCTGGAAATGCTCCAGGGGAAAGGCGTGGCGGGCGTGGGCGGCATGACCCTCGGCGCCGATCCTCTCGTCAGCGCCGTAAGCGTCCTCTCCTACGAAAAAAATTGTCCTCTGCCCGCTTTTATTATAAGAAAGCAGTCTAAAGGGCATGGAACCAATCAGTTCCTGGAAGGCATGAAGAACTTCGCCCCCGGAAGCCGCGTCGCCCTTCTGGAAGACGTGGTCACCACCGGAGGAACCCTGCTCACCTCCGTGGAGCGGGTCCGTGAGGCGGGCTACGAGGTCGATTCCGTGCTCTGCGTGCTGGACCGCGAGGAAGGCGGACGCGAACGCCTTGCCGATGCGGGACTCAGCCTGGACGCCATCTTCACCCGCGCCGAATTGCTGGCGGCGGGGAAATAATAGCGAAAAGCCTCTTAACCGACCGGATACGTATGAAGGGACTAACGCCCCCCGCCCTGCTCCTGATCCTGTTCCTCGTTGCGGGTACGGCCCGTGCCGACGGTTGGTCGCCCGTATTCAGCTCCCACGACCAGGGCCCGGAGATCATGGTCGCCGTGGACAAGGATTCGCAGACCCTCTACGTGCTCGGCCGCCACAGCCCGCTGGAAGTGGTCCGCAAGCTGCCCTGCACCACGGGGCAAAGCGACGGGGACAAGGTCGAACGCGGCGACCTGCGCACGCCCGAAGGCGTCTACTTCATCGAAGGCCGACTGGACCAGGGGCTCGACTGGGAGCTTTACGGCGACGTCGCCTACCCCCTGAACTATCCCAATCCCGTGGACCGCATCCGGGGCAAGTCCGGCTCCGGCATCTGGCTGCACGGCCGAGGCAAGCAGCTCGTCCCGCGCGACACGCGCGGCTGCGTCGCGCTTGCCGATCCGGATATCGACGGTCTCGGCAAGGATCTCTTCACGGACATGCCCGTGGTCATCGCGGGCAAGGTCGCCTGGACCGAGACGGGCGGAAAGGACGCGCAGGAAGCGGCCGACCTCGTGCATGAAGTGCGCGAGTGGGCCAAAAGCTGGAGCGCCAGGAGCGAGCATTTCTTCGATTTCTACGCCCCGAAGCTTTTGAGCGCCTCCGGCATCGACTTCGACGGCTTCCGCGCGCACAAGCGCAACATCTTCAAGAGCCAGCCCTGGATCGACGTGATGGTGGACAATGTCAAGGCGCTCCAGGGGCCCGGATACTGGGTGACCTGGTTCGACCAGTACTACCGCACCGGGAGCCTGACCTCCGCCGTGGGCAAGCGGCTCTACTGGCAGCAGGACGAATCCGGAAACTGGCGCATCGTGGGCAGGGAAATCACCTCGGCCAGCGACGACCTCGCCGACAAGTACCTCTCCTCCCGCTCGGAAGAGCTCCGCGGCCTGATACATTCCTGGGCCGAAGCCTGGCAAAAGGCCGACCTCAAGGACTACGCCTCCTTCTACGACAAGGCGGCCGTTCAGGACGGACGGCGCGGAGCCGACGACATCGCCGCCTACAAGGCGACTCTCTGGGCCGAACGTCCGCCCAGAGTGGTCGATGTGCAAGACATAGAGATACGCCCCCACGAAATGGGCCTCATGGCCAGCTTCGTCCAGACCTACCGCGACGCTTCGGGCTACGAGGACAAGGGCCGCAAGACCCTGATCCTCACTCCCACCCCCGACGGCTGGCGTATCGTCAATGAGCAGTGGAGAGCCTTATGAACGACGCCAAGTACAGCATCCTCTTCATGCGGGACGACCTCGACGTCCGCCGTTTCCGGCTCAACCCCTTCTGGCTCAAATCGATCTTCGTCAGCCTGACCCTGCTGGTGCTGGTCGCCGCGGCGGGCATCTACTTCGGCGCGACCTCGCTTCGGGACAACCTGCGCCTGCGACACGAGAACAAGGAACTTTCCCAGCGCCTCGACGAGGCCGAACTGCGGCTGAGCACCCTGGGCAACATGGAGAAGATCCTCGAATCCTACGACACCAAGGAACTCCAGAGCCTGCTCAGCCCGGAGAAGGCCGAGACCCCGGAAGCCGAAGCCAAGCCGACGGCCCCCTCCGAACCGGCCAAGCCCGCCGTGGACCTCTCCTCCATTTTCGCCAAGACCGACACGGGAGCCGTGCGGCTCGAAGACGTCCGCCTGGAAATCGAACAAAAGCAGGTGCTCGTCAGCTTCAATCTGCTCAACAACCTGGGCAACACCCAGCTCAGCGGCGACACGCGGCTCGCCCTCGTGGCCAACAACGGCGAGGTCATCGAACTGCCCGCCAAGAACGCCGACCTCTCGTTTCAGATTCAGCGGCGCAAGCCCATCCGAGCCAGAGTTCCCCTGCCGGACGGCCTGGACAGGGCCAACGTCTTCGGCCTCCGGTTGACGGTCACCCGCGAAGACGGAAAGGTCGTGTTCAGTGAAACGTACCCTCAATATCGCGTGGATTAGCCTTTTTCTGCTGCTTTGCGCGGCGTCGGGCGCGTTCGCCGCTTCCGAGCGCTACGTCTTCACGTTCTTCGAGGGGACGCAGTATCCCTTGACCGTGGTGTTTTTGCGCGGCGAGGAAAACGGTCCGACCATCATGGTCCAGGGCGGCATCCAGGGCGACGAGCCTTCCGGGTACATCACGGCCCAGATCCTTTCCCGTTCCCACGTCCGCAAGGGCAACCTCATCGTGGTGCCCCGCGCCAACGTGCCCTCCATCAACCTGCGCACGCGGCAAGTCAACGTGGACATGAACCGCCGCTTCGACCGGGACTACAATCTCTTCTACGAAGACCGGCTCGCCCGCGTGGTCCGCTTTCTCCTGGCCCAGTCCGACGCGCTCATCCACCTGCACGAGGGCAGCGGATTCTACCACCCCACCTACGTGGACAATCTCCGCAACCCCATGCGCTACGGCCAGTCCATCATCATCGACACCCTGGTCTACGGGCGCTGGAACCTGGGCCGCACGGTGGACGACGTGCTGGCCAAGCTGAATCCCGGCATTTCTCCGGAAATCTACCGCTTCCAGCTCTTCAACACGCGCACCTTCGACGACCAGACCAACTACTCGGAAATGCGCAAATCCCTGACCTGCTATGCGCTGACAGCCCTGAACATCCCGGCCATGGCCGTGGAGGTCAGCAAGAACATCACCCAGCTCGACTGGAAGGTGCAGCGCCAGCTGGAAGCCACGGAGGCCCTGCTGCGCCACTACGGCGTGGACCTGGACGCCCCGGAGGTCAGCTCCAGCATGGTCGCGGACTATGCGGACGACGTGCGCGTGCGCATCAACGGCAAGACGCTCTCCCCCGGCCAGACCATCGACCTCGCGCCCGGCGCGCCCCTGACCGTGGAAACCGAAAACGAAAGCAACGTGCTCTCCCCGGCCGTTTCCGTGTTCGCCTCGGACCGTCCCGGCGTGAACCTGATCAACACGCCCCGCCTCGCGCTGGACTCCTTCCAGAAGCTGGAGGTGCGCTCCGACGGCAAGATGGTGGCCTCGGCCCGCGTGCGCGTCCAGGGCCGGCTTTCCGGCGGGGAAGACATGCGCCCGCCCGTGTTCGTCTGCTGGCTGAACGGCAAGCCCCATTTCGTGCGCGAGGGAGAAACCCTCGCCGCCCTGGTGGGCGACCAGCTCATCCTCGAAGGAATCTGGGGCTCCTCGCGCGAGGAAGTCCTGAACTTCAAGGGCTACGTGGCCCAGCGCAGCCCCAACGACGGCCAGGACTGCGGCTGGGAAATCATTCTCGACCCGGACAACTTCATGGACAAGTATCGCCTCGACGAGGAAGCCGACCACGACCGCGACCGGGCCGAAGACGCCCTGGCGCGCTGGGCGGGCCGCGCTCCCGAACAGGACGCCGCACGCTTCCGCATCGTCCGCGAGACGCCGGGGCAGCCCCGCTCCGAATTCTACGTCGCGGTGCGGCCCCGCACGGTGCACGCCCTGCGCCTGCTCGACGACCAGGGCAAGAGCGTGGTCGTGCCCTGGCGGCCCGGCGACGAGTTTCGACTGCCCGAAGGCAGCTACGTGCTGGAGGACGCCTGGAGCAACGGCTCCGCGGACAAGCTCCTGACCACGGCCAACGACATGCCCGTGCGCACCGGCGCTTCGGTGCGCGTCTCCAAAGACTCGATCCTGCGGCTCTGCCTGCGGCAGGCCACCACCTTCGCCTCCATGGGCTCCATGACGCTCACGGCGCGCGGCTCCAAGGCCGATCCGGCATCCGCCGCCGATGCAGCCCGGACCGCCTCGCCGCAGCGGCCCGCCTCCGCAGACGCAAAGCGCGCCAGACCGGCACAGGCCGTCGTCGCCGAACCGCCCGTGCATCACGCCACCCGCTGAGGCCCCTTCTTCCGGCCTCTGTCCCGCCTCCGGACGGACGGCCTTCCCTTCCCTTGACATGCATTCGCATTGCGCTGTATTCAGAGGAATGACGCTTGGCGATTCTACCAAATGTTGCACGCTGCCCCGTCCGGAAACCAACGGTCCGGAACGGTACGCGGCCAGGGCAAAGGTGATGAAGGCCATGGCGCACCCTTCGCGATTGATGCTCGTGGACGAGTTGTCGCGCGGAGAACGCTGCGTCTGCGACCTGACGAACCTGGTCGGCCACGACATTTCTACGGTTTCGAAGCATCTGGCCGTGCTCAAGAAGGCCGGGCTCGTGGAGGACGAGAGACGCGGCAAGCAGGTCTTTTACCGCATGCGGGTTCCCTGCGTGCTGAATTTCTTTCAATGCCTGGAGGCGGTGCTGGCTGCGGACCGATAGCTTTTTTTTCGCCTTGATAATTGGCGATATTGCCAAATAAACATACAACGAATCACGGAGGCATCATGAAAATTCAGGTTTTTGGTCCGGGCTGCGCAAAGTGCACCCAAACGGAAAAAGTCGTCCGCGAGGCGCTGGCGGAATCCGGCGTGCAGGCGGATGTGGTCAAAATCACGGACTTTCAGGAAATCGCGTCCTTCGGCGTGTTCTCAACGCCCGCCGTGGCCGTGGATGGCGAGGTAAAGCTCGTCGGCGCGGTGCCGACGAAAAACGACGTGCTGGGCTGGCTGAAATAACCGACCGACCTACCTGGGAGAAATGGACATGTCATCGAACTGCTCTTGTTCCTGCGGTGAAGCCCCGAAATTCGTGTTTTCCTGCTCCGGTGCGGCGGATGTCGGTGAGATCGCGGACCGGGCCGCCCGCGTCGTCTCCCGCGAGGGAGCCATCAAGATGTTCTGCCTCGCAGGCATCGGAGGCCGTGTTTCCGGCATCGTCAAAAGCACGGAGGCCGCCGCCCTGGTCGTGGCCGTGGACGGCTGCCCGCTGAACTGCGCCAGAAAGACCCTGGAGCAGGCTGGAATCACCGACGTGAAGCACGTGCAGCTGCACGAACTCGGCCTGAAGAAAGGGGAATCCCCGGCCACCGAAGAGCGCATCGAGCAGACCGCGCAAGCGATCCGCTCCCTGCTCGGCTGAACACCTTTCCGCGGAATGGCCGTCTTTTCGCGGCCATTCCGCCTGCCCCCGCCTCCGGGCCTTCGGATGGCTCCCCCCTCCGGCGAAGCATTGCGCAATTCCTCCTGATCCGCGTCCCTTCTTGCACTCGCGGGACATTCGTCCTACAAAAAACAGCGGTTGCGCCCTGCCTCACGGGTGCGGCGAATCATGGAGGAACGCACGCATGGAAGGAATGGCCGAGAGCGGATTCTGGTCGCTGCTGCTGGAAACCGGGCCGGTGATCAAAGTGGTCTTCGCGGTGCTGCTGGCCATGTCCCTGGCCAGCTGGAGCCTGATTTTCCTGAAATGGCACGAACTGCGCAAGGCCCAGGCCCAGGCCCGCGAGGACAGGTCCGCCTTCGAGGCCGCCTCAAGACTGGACCAGGCCATGACCTCGACCCGCACGCGCCCGGACCAGGGCGTGTCCCGCCGGGTGGCGGAAACGGGCATGGACGAACTGCGCCGCCTCGCCGACCTGGACCTCGACCCCGCGGTCAAGGGCAGAATCATCCTCGAAAGCGTGCGCCACACCTTGCAGGACGAAGCCCAGGCCCAGGCCGACAGGCTCCACGGCTCCCTGGCCCTCCTGGCCACGGTGGGCAACGTGGCTCCGCTCCTCGGCCTTTTCGGCACGGTCTGGGGCATCATGAATTCCTTTTCCAGCATCACGGGCGGCGCGGACATCGTCACGGGCGTGGCTCCCGGCCTTGCCGAGGCGCTTTCGACAACGGCCCTCGGCCTGATCGTGGCCATTCCCGCGGTCCTGGCCTACAACGCCTTCCTCAAGCGCCTGGGCGACATCGAAGGCGAGCTGGCGCGGCTTTCCAGCGCGTTCATGAACCGGGTCAAGGAGGAATTCTCCAGCATCCTGACCTGCGCTCCCAGGGAGAATTGAGATGGCTCCCCGCGCCCGCCGCCGCTTCCTTTCCGAGATCAGCACCACACCCTTCGTGGACGTCATGCTCGTGCTCCTGGTCATCGTCATGGTCGGCACGGCGGTCAAGGGCAAGGGAGTGGAGGTCGAGCTGCCGCGCACCCGCACCGTGCAGTCCCTGCCCAAGGGCAGCGGCCATTTCGTCCTGAGCATGGACGCGGACGGCAGGATTTTCATGGACACGGAGGAAGTGGACCGGGACCATCTCAAGGAATATCTGGTCCAGCGCGTGCTCAAGCAGGACAAGGCCGTGTTCCTGCGCGCGGACAAGGACGTGCCCTACGGCGAGGTCGTCAGGGTCATGGCCGAAATCCGCGAGGCAGGCGTCCCGCGCATAGGAATCGTGGCCGAACCCGAAGACCAGGCCGCTCCGGGCAGCGACTGAGATGCGCGCGCGCACCGTTTCCTGGCTGCTCTCCCTGGGCCTGCACCTGGCCGCGCTTGTCCTGGTCCTGGTCCTGGCCCCGCCGGACTCGCTGCGCGCCATGCTCGGCGCGGAGCTGACAGACGAAGAGCTGGCCGCGATGCTGCCGCCCGAATACGCCGCGCCCCCGGACGAGACGGTCTACATCCCCATCAGCCCGAACAAGGTGCTCGTGACCTACGGCGGGCGCAACGCCACCGAGGAGGAGCTCTTCCGCGAGTTCGCCGAGGGCGGCGGTCTGGTGGGCGGCCTGGACCAGACCTCCTACGGACCCAAGATCCGCTTCGGAACCACCCTTTTCGAGCACTACCATTCCTATTACGTCAGCGGCCTTGTGGGCCACTTCCGCACGGACGACGGGCTGGACGTCTACATCGTGGACGGGCGCAAGGATCCGCGCGTGAAAAAGCTCCTGCTGCACGTTCCCTCGCGCGGCTTCACCCGCGCCCTCACCGAGTACAACAGCCGCTACATCTATTCCTACGGGCCGAGCCTGCTTTCGACGGAACCGATCCAGGGCTCGGTGATGTTCATGGGCGACGGCGACAAAATCTATCGCCTGATGTGGATTCCAAAGGCGGGCAAGGCGCTCTACCCGGAGCGCGTCTATAAATGACCCTGCGTGTCCGGGGTCGCGCCGGGCGTTTTCGGACGCCCCCCTCCGGCGGCTAGGCTTCGGGCAGTTCCCGATAATCGAAGGTTTTCCCGTGCAGCTCCATGCAGGTCCGGTTCAGCAGGTCGGCCAGCTTTTCCGCGGCCTGCTCCGGGGTCACGAGCATGCCCTTCTCCTTCCAGGGACGAAACGCGCCCTGGACGTTTTCGGACTGTCCGCCTTCCGCGTTGCGCCCCTCCTTCTGCATGCGCGTCTCCACGATGCCGGGCCGGTACACGAACGCGGTGACCCGGTCCGTTTCCGCTGCGAGCTGGCGCATGTAATGCTCCTCGGCAGCCTTGGCCGCGCAATAGGCAGCCGTGCCGGGCAGCGTCTTCCGCGCCGCTCCGGACCCGAAGAACACGGCGAAGCCGGAGCCCTGGCGAAGCAGGGGAGGATAGCTGAAGCGCGCCAGCTGATAGGCCGCCTTGACGCTGGCGTCCATGACGTCGCAAAAAAGATTCTCCGGCAATTCCCAGGCCGAGGGTCCGGGAGCGAGCACCCCGGCCGCGTGGATGAATCCCTGGAAATCGCCGAGATCGCAGGCGCGCAGCACGAGGCGCTCCGCGACTTCGGCCTCGGCCGCGTTGCCGTGGACGCATTTGGCGCGCACGCCCAGGTCGCGGCAGGCCTCGCAGGACTCCTGCAAATCGGATTCGGAACGGGCCGAAAGCACGAGGTTCACGCCCCGCGCCGCCAGGATCAGGGCCAGAGCCCGGCCTATCCCGCGCGACGCGCCGGTAACGATGAGGGTTTTGTTCCGGAAAAAACTCATATACGTTCACCCTTGGTTTAACGGATACCATTATTTCAGACAAGGATTCCATCATGCCGATACGGCAAAGCAACCGTTGCGATCTTGTTAAACAATCGGACATCCGAAGCATGACCCTGGCCTGCGCCGAGCGGGGAGGCATCAACCTGGCCCAGGGAGTCTGCGACCTGGACGTGCCCGAACCCGTGCTCCAGGGAGCCGCCGACGCCATGCGCGAGGGCTACAACGTCTACACCCGCTTCGACGGCCTGCCGGAGCTGCGCCTGGCCATTGCCGAAAAGCAGCGCCGCTTCCAGGGGCTGAACCTGGACCCGGAAACGCAGATCGTGGTCAGCGCCGGGGCCACGGGCGCGTTCCAGGCCGCCTGCACCGCCTTGCTGGAGGCGGGCGACGAGGTGCTGCTCTTCGAACCCTACTACGGATACCACGTCAGCACGCTGCGGGCCATGGACGTGACCCCGCGCTTCGTGCCCCTGCACGCGCCGGACTGGAGCTTCGACGACGCCGAGCTGGAAGCCGCGGCCTCGCCCCGGCTGCGCGCCGTGGTCCTGAACACGCCCTGCAATCCCTGCGGCAAGGTCTTCAGCCGGGCCGAACTGGAACGCGTGGCGGACTTCTGCCAGGCCCACGATCTCTTCCTCTTCACGGACGAGATCTACGAACACTTCGTCTACGACGGCCTGGAGCACGTCTCCCCGGCCTGCCTGCCCGGCATGGAGGAACGGACCATCGCCATCTCCGGCGCGTCCAAGGTCTTCGCGGTCACGGGCTGGCGCCTGGGCTGGGCCTCTTGCCATCCCCGCTGGCGCGAGCCCATCGGCCACTTCAACGACCTCTACTACGTCTGCGCCCCGGCTCCGCTCCAGATCGGCGTGGCGCGAGGCATCACCGGGCTGGGACAGGAATATTACCATGAGCTTGCCGAGGACCACGGCAAAAAGCGCGACCGCTTCTGCGAGGCCCTGAAAAACGCCGGGCTCGCGCCGCACGTTCCGCAGGGAGCATACTACGCCCTGGCCGACATTTCGAGCCTGCCGGGCCGGGACAGCCGCGAGCGGGCCATGCACCTGCTGGAGCGCACGGGAGTCGCCTGCGTTCCCGGCCGGGCCTTCTGGCACGACGGCGCGGGCGAGGGGCTGGCGCGGTTCTGCTTCGCCAAGCGCTGGCCGGAGCTGAACCAGGCCTGCGAACGGCTGGAGCGCCTGTCATGAGCGAGGATCCCAACCGAACCGACGAGTACGCGGGCATCGCGCGGGCCTACGACCCGTTGCTGAACCCTTTTCTGGACCGGCCGCGCCTGGGCGTGACCGAACTGGTGCTGCGCTGCCTGCGTTCCTTCGAATCCGAGGAGGAGCAAGGCTCCGCAGCCGCCCCGCCTCCCCCTGTTCTGGACCTTTGCTGCGGCACGGGCAGGCAGGCCGTGCTGCTGCGGCGCGAGGGGCTGCGCGTCCAGGGAGTGGACATCTCCCCGGCCATGCTCGACGTGGCCCGCAGGCAAAGCCCCCCGGACATCGTATATTATGAAGAGGACGCCTCGGCCACGCACTTCGCGGACCGCAGCTTCGGCTGCGTCTGCGTTTCCATGGCCCTGCACGAAAAGGCTCCGGCCCTGCGCGAGGCCATCGTGGAGGAGGCCCTGCGCCTGCTCCTGCCGGGAGGCTCGCTGGTCCTGCTGGACTACCGTCTGCCGGAAACCTGGAGCGGCCGGGCAATGATGCGGCTGAGCGCGCTCGTGGAACGCATGGCCGGGCGGGAGCACTACGCCAACTATCGGCAGTTCCTGGCCGGAGGCGGCATGCGCGCCCTGCTGGGAGCCTCGCGCCTGCCCTTCCGGCGTGTGGAGACGTACTTCCAGGGCGCGCTGGGCCTCTACCGCGTCTTCACCAGGGATGAATGACCATGTGCGGACGGTTCGGATTCAACCTGACCAAGCGGGACATCGAGGACGGCTTCGGGGTGTTCGTGGAAGGGGACGGCCCCGCCCCGGACTACAACATCGCGCCCGACCCCACGGGCCTGCGGCCTGTCCTGGCCGTGCTGCGCATGGGCCGGGAGCGTCTGCTGGCGGGCATGGCCTGGGGACTGGTCCCGCCCTGGTCGCAGGACCGGCGTCGCCACTTCGTCAACGCCCGCGCGGAAACGGCCCTGGACAAGCCCTCCTTCAAGCACGCCATGCGTCACCGCCGCTGTCTGGTGCCCGCGGGGCTGTATTATGAATGGAAGACGGAGCCGCGCCTGGTGCCGGGCAGCCTGCCGGGAACGGCGGCCTCCGGGAGCGGGAAGGCTCCGGCGGAAGGCGGGACGAAGCGCCGCCCCGCAGCGGGAGCGAAAACGCCCTGGGTCTTCACCCTGCAAGGCGGCGCGCCCTTTGCCCTGGCCGCCATCTGGGAACACAACGAGAACGCCGGCTCCGGACTGGCCGTGCTGACCACTCCGGCCAATGCCCTGGTCGCGCCCGTGCATGACCGCATGCCCCTGATTCTCCCGCCCGAAGCCTACGACGCCTGGCTTGACCCGTTCGCGCCCCTCGACGAGATCGCCCCTTTGCTCGCGCCCTTTCCGGCGGAAAAAATGCGCGGCTGGCCCGTGTCCCGCCGGGTCAACAACCCGTCGAACCACGGGCCGGAACTCATGGAGCGGCTTGCGGACGAAACGCCCGCAGAAAGAGAAAAACGGGGATAAAACCGGGAATCAGCCCTTGTCCTTGCCGATCCTGTTGCGCAGCTTGGCCAGCCGCCGGGCGCGGCGGCCGAACCGCAGGATCTCCTCGCGCCAGTTCAGGGCGGCCAGGGTCAGCACGTTCATGATCAGGCCCATGCTCAGCAGCACGAGCGCGTTGTAGATCGTGGTGCTGCCCCAGACGTTGACGAAGGGCAGCATCTTCTGCGGCACGAACATGGGATACGGCAGGTTCCAGTCCTTCATGGCCCCTTCCAGCCCGGTTTCGGCCCGCGCCGGGTCGAGGTCCATCTGCTCGCGCACCAGCTCCTCGAACTTCTTCTCCCCCAGGGTCACGGCGTCATGGATGTTCTTGTTGCCGTACTTGTACTTGTGCGTCTCGCGGAAAGTCTCCAGCTCCGCCTCCAGGCGTGCGCGCTCCGCGGCCAGCCCCGGCTCCTCCGGGGTTCCCTGGGCATCGTGCAGCTCCAGCTTGACCTGCCGCAGCTCGTCCGAAAGCTCGGAGTGCCGCGAGTGGTAGCTGTTGTTGTTCTCCTGGAGCACCAGCAGCCCCTCGTAGGCCCAGCGCGATGGCATCATCTGGCAAATCTCGGGGATCGGGCTGTTCTCCACGATGGTCAGGCTCTTGTTCATCTTCTCGTATTCGATGAGCGCGCCGCCCAGGATGATCTGGGGCACGAGCATCAGGGGCACGATGTTCTGCGCGGCCCGGCCCGAAAGGCGCGGCAGCGAGGAGATGAACAGTCCCGCGGAAAGGCTCGTATAGGAAAGCAGCGTCAGATAGGCGATGTACGGCAGGGCCAGCTCGCGCACCTCCACGATGAGGAACCCCAGAAGCACGAAGAGCACGTTCTGGGCCAGTGCAAAGGGCAGAAGCACGAGCAGCTTGGCCGCGAGATAGGTCCGGCTGGTCATGTCCAGCATGCGCTCGCGCATGAACAGGGAGGAATCCCCGATGATCTCGCCCACGGAGTTGGTCATGGACAGGAACAGGGTCACGATCACGGCCACGAAGAGAAAGATGCCGAAGAGGTCGTTGGTGTAGAGCGAGTAGTCCCCCGCCGGGGTGTAGCGCAGGATGAAGCCCACGCCCGCTCCGAGCAGCGGCGCTTCCAGAAAGGTGATCAGCAGGTTGGAGCGGTCGCGGATCTTGCTGCGGTAGTTGCGGGAGAGCAGCGTGCGGAACTGCACGAAGCGCTCGCGCGCGCCGATGGCGGGCTTGGGCGGCAGGATGTCCGAGCTGGGCAGCTTGATGCTCGAAAGCCAGGCGTCGATGGCCGTGCTCTCGTACTCCCGCTTCCAATAGGCCGGGGAATATTTCCGCTTGCCGAGCACGCTGCCGTCGATGTCGCGCAGGGACTCCTCCAGGCTGTCCAGCAGGATGTTCGGCTGCACGGTCTTGCAGTTCGGACACTCCACCACGATGCGGCCCTTGCGCGCGTCGCGCTCCATGTGGCGCTTGAAGTATTCCAGCCCGGCATAGGCCGTGCCGTAGAAGGCCAGCTTGCCGCCGTGGTCCAGCAGCACGACCTTGTTGAAGCTCTTGTAGATCTTGGAGCTGGGCTGATGGATGACGCAGACCACGATCTTGCCGCGCAGGGTGATGTCCGCCAGCAGCTCGATGATTTTTTCCGAATCCTTGGACGAGAGGCCGGACGTGGGCTCGTCGAGCATGTAGATGTCCGCGTCCGTGAGCAGCTCCAGGCCGATGTTCAGCCGCTTGCGCTCGCCGCCGGACAGGGTCTTGTCCGTGGCGTCGCCCACGCGCAGGTCGCGCCGCTCGGTCAGGCTGATGTCGCTGAGGGTCACGTCGATCTTGGCGTTGAGTTCTTCCTCGCTCTTGTCCGGAAACCGCAGCTTCGCGTAATAATACAAATTTTCGTAAACAGTGAGATTCGCCAGCAGCAAGTCCTCCTGGGGCACATAGCCCAGGTGGTGCTTGAGCATGGAATATTCGTCGTGCAGGTCGTACTCGTCCACGCGCACCTGGCCGGAAGTGGGCTTTTCCAGCCCGCTCATGACCCGCAGGACCGTGGATTTTCCGCTGCCGCTGGGGCCCATGATCGCGGCCAGCTCGCCGTACTCGATGTCGAAGGACACGCCGTCCAGGCCCACGGTGCCGTCCTCGAAGACGTGGTGCAGCTTGTCCGCCACGAGCTTGTTGAAGCTGAACGCGGCCTTGCGCAGCCTGCCCGCCTCCAGGTCCAGGGTCAGGTAGTTGCCGTGCACGAACAGGGTGTCGCCGTGCCGCAGCTCCAGCGGCCCCCGGCTGGGCCGATTGTTCAGGTAGACCTGATAGGGGCAGTCCTGCGGGTCGAAGCGCACCCGGCCCCGCTCGCGGTCCACCCGGAACAGGGCGTGCCAGCGGTCCGGCAGCTCGTCATGGATGAAGAGGTCGCCGCGCACCGAGTTGCTCAGGCGGTATTCCTCGCGTCCGTCGTCCAGGGAAAGCTCCCGCTTGGCGTTCAGCGAGTAGAACAGCTCGCGCAGGTTCATGCGGAAGCCGTTGACGAAGATGTCGTCGTCCAGATTGACCTGGACCGCGTCGCGCACGAGCTGGTCGTTGACGTTGACCACGGCGAAGGGGTCGAGCATCTTCAGGCCGATGCGCGCGCCCCGGAACTCCAGCTTGAGCACGTCGTTCTCGCCCGGCTGCTCGCTGTAGCCCGGCTCCAGGTCGTTCTGGGTCACGTAGCGGTCCGCGTTCAGCGGGTTGACCTTGTTCTCGAAGTAGGCCTTGAGGTCGTGGTGCTTGAGCGAGTAGCCGTCGAAGAGAATGCGGTAGTTGTGGGAAACGCGCGTGGAGATGTTCTTGCGCAGCTCGTAGCCGTCCACCACGACTTCGTGGCCGTCGCACTTCTTGGTGATGCAGTAGAGGTTGCGGATCTTGTAGATCAGCACGTCCAGGCCGGGAAAGGGCAGATACACGTCGGCCGTTTCCAGGTCGCCGGTGACGCGCAGGGAGATGATGCTCGACCTGCGGAAGATTTCCGGGTCGGCCTCGGTGAGGCCGAAATTCGCCTCGATGAAGCGCATGTCCCACTCGGAAACCTGGAGCAGCTTGGCCATGGCCCTGGCCAGGCGGCGCTCCACGCTTTCGGCCGTATCCGCGATGATGAACTCGTAGACGATGATCAGGCAGTAGAGTTTTTCCTGATAGGAGAGCCGCCCGTCCAGGGTGCGGCAAACCGCGCCCAGGTCCAGGCTGCGGGAGAGGAATTCCTCGAACTGGTCGCGGAAATGGCTGACCACGTCCGAGGGGTAGAGGTGGCCGTAGAAACTATCGATGAAGTCGCGGCGCTGTTCCGAGACCTTTTTCCCGGCCTGGGCGATGAGCGCGAGAAGCTTGAGCACCTCTGCGGCGAGGCTGTCCTCGAAGTGTTCCTCGGTGCGGGAGCGACCGTTGCGGCGGCCTGGGGCTTGCCGAAGCATTCTTCTCCTGCCGTTCCGGAGTCTGCGCCGGGGCGGCGGCGCCACGGCCCGAAACTTCGGGCGCGCCCGGCCGGGGCGGAGGCCCCCGCCGGATCACGCCCGGATCAAAGTTCTTCGGAAGGCGCGGCTACTTGTAGCCGGCCAGGATGAACCAGTAGTCGAGATCCCCCTCGCAGTCCACGAGGGTGGCCTTGACGTGGAACGTGCCGCTCCACTCCGGCTTCACCGTTACGGACACGGGAATCCCCTTGCCCGAACTCTCGGCCACGACCTTCCAGTTCTCGTCGAACATCTGGAGCTTGATCTCCTTGACGCCGACATCGCCCTGGAAGTGGAAGAAATAGTCGATGCCCGTGGTCAGCTGGGTGTCGAAATAATAGGACTTGCCCTTGCCCAGCTCGCCGATCTGGATATCGTCCTTGACGCTGTATCCCTCGTTCTCGTACTTGAGCACCTGCTCGTAGGCAGGCTTGCGGATGTCCATGCGTCCGGCCAGTGCCAGCGCGGGAACGAGCAGGAGCGCCGCCAGGATTGCGATTGTGCGTGCCTTCATGTCCCTACCCTCTCTCGATCATGGCGACCAGCTCCGAGGAGATCTGGTTCAGGCGCTTGATGTTCTCCGCGGGAACCGGGTTGCGGTACCCGACGTTGACCAGCCGGCGCAGTTCGGGCAGGGCCGTGAGAATGGCCTGCACGGCCGGATTCCGCTTGGCTTCGGGCTCCATGCCGCTGAGCTGCTTCTCGAAGTAGTCCGCCAGATTGGGCTGGTAGAGAACCGAGGAGCTGTGTTCCGGATAGATGCCCTTGGCCAGCTGCTGGGAGGTGACGCGCAGGCCCTCGAGCCAGCCGCCCACCCGCACCAGCGTGGCCACGTCCTGGTCGCCGAGCTGGTCCATCTCCATCTCGATGAGGTAGCGCAGGGCGTCCAGCTCGTCGCGCAGCTCGTCCCAGCGGCCCTGGTTGGCCAGATCCTCGAAGGTCTTGCTGCGGTCGAGGATGGTCTCCTGGACCTGAAGTTCCTCGGCCAGGGTGATGACGATGACGATGACCTGTCCGAGCTTGGTCTTGTCCTCGGCCAGAATGGCCACGAGGCCGTCCGCAGCGCGCACGCCCAGGTTCATGGCGCGCATGTAGTTGTCCTGATAGTCGTACCGCTCGTTGAAGACGGCCGCCTCGTTCCAGTTGGTGTCCCCGAGCCTGTCGATGGCCAGAAACATTTCCGCCGGGGACGGCAGGGCCACGTTCAGGGAAAACTCCTTCTTCTCGGCCTCGGTGAGAGACTGCGAGAAGGCCGGGCCGGCGGCCAGCACGAGCTGGGCCAGCAGGACGGCGAGGAGAACAAGGGTGGTCGATCGCTTGCTCATGCGTATACCTCTGCTCGAATGTTCATCACAGGGCAATGCCGCGAAAAGGACGCGTACCCCGCCATAGTGGGGCAAGATACCAGTAGGGAATGGAAATGTAAAACGGCAAGGACGATTCCGTCGTCACTCCCCGCGCGCGCGGCTTGCGGCCGCCTCCGGGTCGTGCTCGATGGGAATCAGCTGCTGAAGCCCGGCGATGTGCATGACCTCCTCCACCAGCGCCTGAGGCCGATAGAGCACCATGCGCAGGCCTTTCCCGGCCAGAGCGCGGGCGTTGCGCAGCAACAGCCCCATGCCCATGGAAGCCATGAACGACACTCCGCCCATGTCCACGACCACGGAGCGTCCGACCTGGGCCACGCCCCGGGTGAAGGCGGACTCGATGTCCTTGATGCCCGCGGCGTCCATGCGCCCGGACAGGGCCACCCGGTTCAGCCCGTCGGCGTCTTCCAAGACAGTGAACTCCATTCCTCCTCCTTGGCGTCCCGGCGGCACGCGCCGAAAGACGTTCCGGCCCGACGGGCCGGATGCGCGCAAAAAGCCGCCGAGGCATTATGTATCCGGCTTTTCGGGGGAAGGCAACCGGGACGGGGAGAGTGCGCCATGTTCCCGGAAGAGAAAAATCAGGTCCGCTTGACCACGGCCAGGGTCACATCGTCTTCGCAGTGCGTGCCGCCGCGGAAGCTTTCCAGCGCGGCAAGCACGGCCTGGACGATCTCGGCGGCGCTCTTGTCCGCGTTGCGGCGGACCACGTCGAGCATCCTGTGGCGGCCGAAGGTTTCGCCCTTGGCGTTCATGGATTCCCAGACGCCGTCCGTGGCCAGCAGGGCGAACTGGCCGCGCCGGTCGAATCCGCGCTCCCGCTCCTCGAATTCGGTGTCCTCCAGAAATCCGAGGCTGACGCCCTCGCCGCGCAGTTCTTCGAATTCCCCGGTCCAGGGATCATAGAGCCAGGCGGGCTCGTGGCCGGCACGCACCCAGCGGATGCGCCCCAGCGCCGTGTCGAACTCCGCACAGAAAAGCGTCATGAACCGCCCCGTGGGGGCCACGTCCGCGTAGAGCTGGCGGTTGACCAGGGCCACGCGCTCGGCAAGCGAGCGGTGGGTTTCCGATGCGGCGCGAAGCATGGCCCGCACCGTGGCCATGAGCAGGGCCGGGGCCGCGCCGTGGCCGGAAACGTCTCCCACGGCGACGGCCATGCGCCGTCCCGCGTGGCCCGGCAGGGCAAAGGCGTCGTAGTAGTCGCCGCCCGTTTCGTCGCAGAAGAGAATGGTTCCGGCCACGTCCAGGCCGGGCATCTTGGGGGAGCTGCGCGGCAGGAGGTTCTGCTGCACCTCGCGGGCCAGGGCCATGGACCGGCTCAGGCGCATGTGGTCTGCGAGCTTGGGAACGGTCTCGTTGAAGGCCTCCACGAGCAGGTCACGCTCGTCCCCGGTATGCATGCGCAGCCGGGCGGTGAAATCGCCCCCGGCCAGCCGCTGCCAGGCGCCGACCATATGCGTGACCATGTCCGAAGCGCGCTTGGCCGCCAGGAAGGACAACAGCGCCGCGCCGCCCACGGCGGCCAGGGCCACGAGCAGGGCCGTGCTGCGCTGGTCCGCGGCGTGGGCGGCCACGTCCTTGCGCAGCTTGTCCGGAACGCCCATGGCCACGGTCTTGGGCACGACCAGCAGGAAGGCCGTGCTGCCCTCCACCGGGGCAAAGGCCCAGATGGACGGCCTGCCCGCGTAGTCGATCTCCATGCTGCCGGACTCCCCATTGCGGACCGACTCCACCAGCCGGTCGAACTTCGGGTCGTCCACGGGCTGCATCCAGCGGTATTCCACCGGCTTTTCCTCTTCCGGCTCACCCTGGTTGCGCGAATCGCGCTCCACCGTGATTTGCAGGCCGAGCTGCTTGCTGTCCGGGTTGATGCGCGCGCTGACCAGGAAGGAACGCATCTCCTCGGACCACTGGGAAGCCAGCCGGGCCTCCTGGAGAAACCAGCTCACCGGGGCTTCTATTCCGGCCACGCCCATGAAGCGCCCCTCCTGGTCGTAGAGGGGGCGGTTCAGGGCGATGAGCACCCTTCCCGTATTGCGGCTGTAGAGCAGCCCGGACCACTCGGTCCGCCCCGTGTCGCGGGCGCGGGCGTACCAGCCCGCCTTGCGCAGGTCCAGGCCGGGCGGATACCCGCCGAATCCGGGATAAGCCATGCTCACCCCGCTTTCCAGGGCCACGTAGACGCGGTGGGCCGCATAGCCGGAATAGGTGAAGATGTCCTGGCAGACGCCGAGCAGCTGGGAAAGCCGAGCCAGATCGGGCGCGGCCCGGCGCAGCTCCAGGCCCTGGGCCAGCAGGAAGACGGGATGCCCGAAGCTGACGGGCATGGGCTTGGCCTCGCCCGCGCTGGTCCGCCGGGTGTAGCGCCGGTCCTCGACAAGGTCGGTGGGCGCCCGCAGCGGCTTGTTGAAATCCTCCGAAAAATAGACCTTGGGCGCGCGGAGGAACGGCTGGGCAAAGGTCCGCTCCGCGTCCACCGCCAGGGAACGCAGGGCGAAGGTCAGGGCCGCGGTGCCGCGCAGCACGGACTTGGACGCGTTCTCGGCGTCCTGTTCCAGCTGCGTGGTGACCATGTGGGTGATTTCGGCCCCGGCCACGTCTGAAACCGTGCGTTCCAGACGCAACGCGCCGCGCTGCATGATGCCTCCGGCCAGAAAGAGCGGGCCGAGACTGATGCACAGCAGCGCGACGAAATATTTCCAGCGTATCGACACGGCGGGGCAGGCTCCCTTGCACCCGAAGCCCATGGCAAACGGGTCTGTTTCGAAACGACGGGAACCACGGGGAACGCATCTTGCGGGAGGCGATCCGGTTCCCGCCACAGAACTACCTTTCTTTGCTTCATGAAGCAATGACCGCGCACTGGTGTTTTCGCGCTGGACATGGCAAAATGAAACGTCCAACACGAGGGGTACGCCACGACGATGACCATTTCGCCCGCCAGGCTTTGCGCGCTTTCGCTCGCGCTCATGCTGCTCTGCGCCGCCGCGTCTTCGTTCGCCGCCGGGGAGCGTCGGCTGCGGCTGCTCACGGAGGACGGCCCGCCCTTCAACTTTCCCGGCTCGAGCGGCCCCCAGGGGTTTACCGTGGAGGTGGTCCGGGAGCTGCTCGCCCGTACGGGCTGCCAGGGCGAAATCACCTTCCTGCCCTGGCCCAGGGCCTACGACGAAACCCTCAAGAAACCGGACACGGTCCTCTTCACCATCACCCGCACTCCGGACCGGGAAGACCTGTTCCGCTGGGTCGGGCCCATCGCCTCCCTGACCTGGGCGCTCTTCGCCCTGCCGCAATCGAAACTGAAGCTCCGATCCCTGGACGAAGCCCGCGCCCTTTCGGGCATCAGCACCTACCGCGCGGACGTGCGCGAGCAATACCTGCGCGGACTCGGCTTCGCCAACATCCACAGCGCGGCCAATTTCGAGAACAGCGTCGAGATGATGCTCCAGGGCCACGTCCCGGCTGTCATCGCCGACACCCTCGGCATCTCGCACTATCTCCGGCAGCGGGGACTGCCGCAGGAGAGCGTGGAGAACATCTTCACCTTGAAGACCATCGACCTCTACATCGCCATTTCCCAGCGGAGCGACCCCGGCCTTGCCGAGCGCTGGCAGAACGCCCTCGAGGAAATGCGGCGGGACGGAACCAGCGAACGCATCCGCGCCAGATGGCTGTCCGGAAAATAGTTCCAAGGCTTTGACGCAACACGAGCAATGCAGTAACTTGCCCGCAATCCTTGTGAGGTATCAATGAACCGCCAATATCCGAAACGCTCCCTGTCCACGAACCTGACCATCAGCCTGGTGGCGGCCGTGGTCATCCTCGTGGCGACGCTGCTCGGCGTGCAGCACTGGAACATGGCCTCGCGCGCCGCATCGGAGCTGGAAGTCAAGGCGGACAACTACGCGGACGAGCTTGCGGAAATCCTGGCCATTCCCATGTGGACCCTGGACACCTCCAACGTCCGGCACGTGGGCCAGGTCTACGAGCGCAACGACCTCTTTTCCCGGCTGCGCATCACGGATTCGCGCGGTGAGGTGCTCTACCAGTACGAAGCCGACGACCGCAGCGCCGAGGAGATCTCCCGCACGCGGAGCATCACCTTCGAGGGGCACGTCATCGGCCACCTGGACATGGCCCTGTCCATGGCCACCCAGCGCAAGACCTCGCGGCAGCTCTTCTACGCCACCATGATCAACATCGCGGCGACCACGGCCGCCCTGCTCGCGGCCACGGGCATCCTGCTGCGCATCTTCCTGCGCCGCCCGCTCAGCGAGCTGGAATCCGCCATGGACCGAGTCGCCCAGGGCGACTTTTCCCGCCCCTTCACCGGACCGCGCTACACCGAGCTGGAACGCATCATCGACTCCTTCCACAAGATGTCCGCGACGATCCGGGCGCGGGAGGAATCCCTGCGCCGGGTCAACGAAGCCCTCTCCATCAGCGAACAGCGGCTGAACATGGCCATCACCGCGGCCAACGACGGGCTCTGGGATTGGAACATCCCGCGCAACGAAGCGTATTATTCGCCGCGCTGGTTCACCATGCTCGGCTACGAGCCGGATTCCCTGCCGCCCCATGTGGAAACCTGGGAAAATCTGCTGCACCCCGACGACAAGGAACGCGTTCTCGCGGAGCTGCAAGCCCATCTGAGAAAAAGCGAGGACGAATTCACCTCGGAATTCCGCATGCGCACCCAGGACGACGGCTACCGCTGGATCCTCACCAGGGGACAGGTTTCCGAGCGCGGAGCCCAGGGCGAGCCCCTGCGCATGGCCGGAACGCACCAGGACATCACCGACCGCAAGGAAGCAGAGGCCCTGCGCGAGGAACTCATCAACGAACTGGAAGAAAAGAACGCCGAGCTGGAGCGCTTCACCTACACCGTGTCCCACGACCTCAAGAGCCCGCTGATCACCATCAAGGGCTTTCTCGGCATGCTCCAGCGCGACCTGGAACGCGGAGACAAGGAACACATCGCCAAGGACATGGACCGCATCGGCCAGGCCGCGGACAAGATGCAGCAGCTCCTGGACGAGCTGCTCGAACTCTCCCGCGTGGGCAGGCTGAACAACCCGCCCGAAAACGTGAACCTGGAAAAGCTGGCCCATGAAGCCGTGGAATTGGTGGCCGGGCAGATTTCCGAGCGCGGCGTCAAGGTCGACATCCAGACCGGCCTGCCCACGGTGCGCGGCGACCGGCCGCGCCTGCTGGAGGTCTTCCAGAACCTCGTGGACAACGCCACCAAGTTCATGGGCGACCAGCCCCAGCCGCACATCGAGATCGGACTGCGCCACGACAAGGGCCAGGAAGTCATCTACGTCAAGGACAACGGGCTGGGCATCAAGGAGCAGTATTTCCAGAAGGTCTTCGGGCTGTTCGACCAGCTCGACCAAGGCAAGGGAGGCACGGGCATCGGCCTCGCCCTGGTCAAGCGCGTCATAGAAACCCACGGCGGGACCATCTGGGTCGAATCCGAGGGTCCGGGCCGGGGCGCGACCTTCTGCTTCACCCTCAAGGGCGTCGATTGACGCCGGACGCCCCCCGCAGGACAGCGAATGAAGTTCACGGACGTGAACCTGCTCGAAGAGCTGGAAAAGCCCGAATACGCCGAACTCAAACGGCGCTTCGCCCTGCGGACCTTTCCCAAGGACGCCCTGGCCTTCCACCCCATGGACGGCAAGAGCCGCGTCTTCGTGATCTGCTCCGGCCGGGCCAGGGTCTACCTCAGCTATGAGGACAAGGAATTCACCCTGGCCATCCTCGGACCGGGCGACGTCTACAGCACCCATACCCGCGCCGGGGTCCAGGCGCTCTCCCCCCTGGAGCTGCTCGTCACGGACGCGGCCACCTTCCGCCGCAGCCTGACGGCCTTCCCGGAAATGACAGGCACCATCATCCGCGTGCTCGGCGGCGTGCTCAGCAGCACCTTCGGCATCATCAGCGGCCTGGTCTTCAAGGACGCCAGCCAGCGGCTGGCCGAATTCCTGCTCGCCGAGGCCGAGGCGTCCCAGGAGTCCGACGAGACCGGCGTGGTCATCCGCTCCGGACTGACCGTGGAACAGCTCGCCCAGCTCGTGGGCTCCACCCGTCAGACCGTCTCCACCCTGCTCAACGACATGATCCGCTCCAAGGTCATCGAACGCCGCGCGCGCGGCGAATTCGTGATTCTCAGCCCGCAGCGCCTGCGTGAATACCTGGGCAGCTAGCATACTTTTTCGCATTTCGTAACACTATCGTTTTATTTTTTGCCGTTCCGCAATTTTCCGCCCTGTTTTGTCGCCTAGCCGACAGACCTCTCCGGGATTTTATCCTAGGATCATTCCATGGATGTCCAATCCCCGGCTGCTTGGCCGGAAAACCAAGGTTCGAGGAGGTTGAAGGCATGGCAAAGGAACCGAGAAAGCTCGACGAGCTGACCCTTTGGGACGATGCGAAGCTGATGATCGAAAAAGCCAAGGCCGACGGAGTGGAAACCGTCTGGGACCGGCTTGAGCAGCAAACCCCGCACTGTACGTTCTGCGAGAAGGGCACGACCTGCAACAAATGCGTCATGGGCCCCTGCCGGATCAGCGACAAGAAGCCGCGCGGCGTTTGCGGCGCTGACGCCGACCTGACCGTGGCCCGCAATTTCGGCCGCTTCGTGGCCGCCGGAGCCGCCTCCCACTCGGACCACGGCCGCGACCTCGTGGAAACCCTGCTCGCGGTGGGCCGGGGCAAGACCCGCGACTACGCCATCCGCGACGAGGAAAAGCTCCGCAGAATCGCCGCCGAGGTGGGCATCGACGTGGACGGCCGCGAGGCCAAGGACGTGGCCCGCGACCTCGCCGAGACCTTTGTCCAGGACTTCGGTTTCGCCACCGAGGGCCTCAGCTTCATCTGCCGCGTTCCGGAGAAGCGGCGCGCCCTCTGGAAAAAGCTCGGCATCACCCCGCGCGGCGTGGACCGCGACGTGGTGGAGATGATGCACCGCACGCACATGGGCGTGGACAGCGACGCCGTGAACATCTGCCTGCACGCGGCGCGCGTCTCCCTGGCCGACGGCTGGGGCGGCTCCATGATCGCCACGGAAATCTCCGACATTCTCTTCGGCACGCCCACGCCCCGCAGCGCCAAGGTCAACCTCGGCGTGCTCCGGGCCGACCAGGTCAACATCCTCGTGCACGGCCACAGCCCCATCGTCTCCGAGATGATCCTGGCGGCCGCGCGCGACCCGAAGATGCTCGCAAAGGCCAAGGACGCCGGAGCCTCCGGCATCAACATCGCCGGACTCTGCTGCACGGGCAACGAGCTGCTCATGCGCCAGGGCGTGCCCATCGCGGGCAACCACCTCATGACGGAACTGGCCATCGTCACCGGAGCCGTGGAAACCATCGTGGTGGACTACCAGTGCATCATGCCCAGCCTCGTGCAGGTGGCGCACTGCTACCACACCCGCTTCGTAAGCACCTCGGACAAGGCCAAGTTCACGGGCGGCGACCATGTGGAATTCCACTACGACAACGCGCGCGAAAAAGCCCTGGAAGTGGTCGGCGAAGCCATCGAGCGCTTCAAGCTGCGCGACCCCGCAAAGGTTGACATTCCCTGCGATCCGGTGGAAATCACCACCGGCTTCTCCAACGAGGCCATCCTCGGCGCGCTCGGCGGCACCCCCGCCCCGCTCATCGAGGCCATCAAGGACGGCAAGGTGCGCGGCGTGGCCGGCATCGTGGGCTGCAACAACCCCAAGCTGAAGCACGACCACTGCCACGTGACCCTGGCGCGCGAGCTGATCAAGCGCAACGTGCTCGTGCTCGCCACGGGCTGCGCCACGGTGGCCATGGGCAAGGCCGGGCTGCTCATGCCCGAAGCCGCGTCCGAAGCGGGCGAAGGGCTGGCCGCGGTCTGCCGCAGCCTGGGCATTCCGCCCGTGCTGCACGTGGGCAGCTGCGTGGACAACGCCCGCATCCTGCACATCTGCGGCGTGCTGGCCAACGCGCTCGGCGTGGACATCGCCGACCTGCCCGTGGCCGCCAGCGCCCCGGAATGGTATTCGGAAAAAGCCGCTGCCATCGGCCTCTACGCCGTCGCCAGCGGAATTTATACGCATTTGGGCCTGCCGCCGCACATTACCGGCAGCGAGACCGTCACCTCCCTGGCCCTCGAAGGCCTGGAAGGTGTCGTTGGCGCAGTGTTCGCGGTGGAACCCGACCCTGTGAAGGCCGCTGATCTCATGGACACCCGGATCAGCATCAAGCGAAAGGCCTTGGGGCTCTCGGACTAGGCTCCGGGGCGGTCCGGCCCGGCTGGACCGCCCTTTTCCCTTTTCGCCCTGTTCTCTCCCGCGCGGAGGTTTCCATGAAGCTCGCATTCGCAGGCAAAGGCGGCGTGGGCAAGACCTCGCTCACGGCCTGGATCGCCGATTATCTCGCCCGCCGGGGCAAAAACGTCTGGATGGTGGACGCGGACACGGCCCTCTCCCTGGGCCAGGCCTCCGGTCTCGCCGCGGCCGACCTGCCCGTGCCCCTGGTCCTGCGCGAAGATCTCGTGCAGGAGCGCATCGGCGCCGGGTTCATGAATCTCAATCCCGAAGTGGGCGACCTGCCCGAACAGCTCGCCGTGGACGTGCCCCTGGGCGGCCCCGCGCCGAAGGGCGTCACGCCCGGACGCAAGCGCCTGCTCGTCATGGGCACCGTGGCCGGGGCCGGAGGCGGCTGCGCCTGCGCGGCCAACGCCCTGCTCAAGGCCCTGCTGCACCACGTGGTTCTGGAGCGGGACGAATGGGTGCTCGTGGACCTGGAGGCGGGCGTGGAGCACCTCGGACGCGGCACCGTGGCCTCGGTGGACGGGCTGGTGGTGGTCAGCGAGCCGAGCCTGCGCGGGCTCCAGACCGCGGCCGAGGTCGGGCGGCTGGCCACGGAAATGGGCCTGCCCCGCCAGGGCCTCGTGCTCAACCGCCACGACTCCGGCGCCGAGCCGCCCGCCCTGCCCGGCCTGCCCCGGCTGCTCGCCTCGGTCCCGGTGCTGCCCGGCCTGGTGGCGCGGCAGTTCGCCTCCGCGTCCGTCCTGGGCCTGCCGGAATCCAATGCTCTGGACGCCCTGGCCCACGACGTGATCCGGGCCTTCGAATAACTGAAATGCAAATGCGGGGGAAAACCTTTCTGCGAAAGGTTCTTCCCCCGCGCCCCCTTTCCAAAGCCTTTCACGGGCCGGAGGCAGGATGCCTCCGGCGGGAAAGGCGTTGCGAATCTCATCAAGACAGCTAAGCCCAGCAAGTCCGCCCCGCCTGATCAACCCCTGATGATCGGATCATCACGCGATCGCATCCGCACAGGATATCCGTGCGGGAGATCGGCGCGGGAGATCAGCGCGGGAGATTCGTGCGGGGGAGCCGCAGCGGCTCAGTGCTTGCGGAGCTTCTGCTTGCGGAGCATCTTTCGGACCATTCTTCCGAGCGCCTTCATGTCCACGGGCTTGGCCAGATAGTCGTCCATGCCCGCCTCCAGGAAGCGCTCGCGGTCCCCGACCATGGCGTAGGCGGTCAGGGCCACCACGGGAACGCCGCTGCGGTCCTTTCCGGCCAGACCGTTGCGGATGGCGCGGGTGGCCTTGATGCCGTTCATGATCGGCATCTGAATGTCCATGAACACGATGTCGAAATGGTCGTCGGCCAGGGCTTCGATGGCCCTCAGTCCGTTGTCCACCGCCGTGACCCGATGCCCCTGCTTTTCAAGGAAGCGCCGCACGGCCAGCTGGTTGACCGGGCAATCCTCGGCCAGGAGGATGTTGCAGGGCGAAGCGGCCTCTTCCGCGGCTTCGTCGTCGGCAGGCGGCTCGGTCGCGGCAAGAGGCGGCAGCTTGCCGAACGTGACGCAGAAATAGACGGAGGTGCCGCGCCCCAGCTCGCTGTCCAGGGTAATGTGTCCGCCCATGAGCTCCAGCAGCCGCTTGCAGATGTGCAGGCCGAGTCCCGCGCCCTGGCAGGACCGGGTCGTGCCTTCGTCCACCTGGGTGAACGGCTCGAACAGCCCGGCCTGTTTGTCGTCCGGAATGCCCGAGCCCGTGTCCGTCACGTTGAACAAGACCCTGCACGCATCCGGGTCGGAGGAAGGCAGGGGGTAGGCTTCCAGCGTGACGCTCCCGTTCCGGGTGAACTTCAGGGCGTTTCCCACCAGGTTGCTGACCACCTGCTGGAGCCGGAGCGAATCCCCGGCCAGCAATTTCGGTATTTCCGGGGAGATGTGGAATTCGAGTTTGTTGCCGAGCTGGCGGGCGCTGGGCTGGAAGATCTGACGCAGGGACAGCAGCGCCTCTTCGAAATCGAACGGCTCCCGTAAAATCGGCATCCTGCCGGCCTCGATGCGCGAGATGTCCAGAATGTCGCTGAGCAGGCAGGTCAGCCGCTTGGTGGATTCCACGGCCAGGGCCGCGTATTCCTGCTGCTCGCGGCTCAGCTCCGTGCCCTGCATCAGCTGGATCATGCCCTGGATGCCGTTGAGCGGCGTGCGCAGCTCGTGGCTCATGTTGGCCAGGAACATGGATTTGGTCCGGTTGGCCGCTTCCGCCGCCTCCTTGGCGGCGCGCAGGGCTTCCTCGGTCTGCTTGCGCTGGGTGATGTCCCGAAACTCCACCACCCGGACCTGCCGCCCCTTGTACGGAATGCACCTCGCCTCCAGGCGTGCGGGATACTCCTCGCCGTTCTTGCGCACCGCCGTCACTTCGTACGGCTTCTCGTATCCGGAGAGGATCTTGTCCATGGCTTCGGCCCTGAACCGTTCCGCAGTGAGCAGCAGACCGTCCATGCCGATGAGCTCTTCGACCGTGTAGCCCGTGATGTCCGAAAGGCCCTGGTTGCAGTCGAGGATCACTCCCTTGTCGTGGATGCAGATGCCGCCGAAGGAAGCGTTGTGCAGGGCCTTGAAGCGCAGCTCGCTTTCCTTGAGCCGCTCCTCCGCCACCTTGCGCTCGGAAATGTCCTCCAGCGTGGCGATGACCTCGGTGTTCTCCGAGCCGAGACGCACGGGGTTGAAGACGACGCGCAGGCTCAGCGTCCTGCCGCCCGTCACCGAGGTATAGCTGTCCTCATACACGGCAGGCTCGCCGTTCAGGGCTTTGGCGATGGCCTCGCGCATCTTGGGCGTGCTTTGGCTGGCGGTGTTGAAGCCGATGAGCTTCTCTCTGGACGACCCCATCAGCTCCACGAACTTCTCGTTGCATTCCACGATGGTGCCGGACTTGTCGAAGTAGACCATGCCCAGGGGGGAGTTTTCGAAAATGATCCGCAGCTTGAGCTCGCTGGCCCGCAGGGCCTCCTCCGCCCGCTTGCGCTCGGTGATGTCCCGGCAGATTCCCTCGTGAAAAATCACCTCGCCGCGCTCGTTCCGGATGTAGCGCGCCTGGTCTTCCACATGGATGATCCGCCCGTCCTTGGTGCGCAGCCGATAGTATTCCGAGTGGCTCAACTCCAGAAACTCGCTGTTTCTGTTGGCGCGGAGGTAGGCGCCGCGCTCTTCGGGCCGAACGTAGACGTCCCTGGAAATATTCAGCTGAAGCAGCTCTTCCTTGCTCTCGTAGCCCAGCATTCTCACATATGCCGGATTCACCTCCACGAAACGGCCTTGGGGCGTGGAGCGGTAATATCCGTTGGGCATGCTCTCGAAAAGATTTTGCAGCCGGGTCTCGCTGGCCCGCAGGGCCTCCTCGGAGCGCTTGCGCTCGGTGATGTCGCGCACGGCCGCCACCCGCCATGTTTCCCCGTGCATGGGAAAGTCGTACGCCTCGATTTCCGCGAAAAACACGTCCCCCCCCTTGCGGACCATGCGGATCTCATAGGGGGAAGCCTTTGCCTTGGCCATGTTTTCATGCACGAGCGCGAGGTCGTCCGGGTGGATGTTGTCCAGGAAATTGGTTTCGAGCAGGTCCGCACGAGTGGAATTCAGCATTCTGGCCATGGCTTCGTTCATGTCGATGGAGACGCCCTTGCGGTGGACGACGATGCCCTCCATGGTCAGGTCCGAAAGCAGCCGGCTGCGCTCCTCGCTCTGGCGCAGGGCCTCCTCGGAGCGCTTGCGCTCGGTGATGTCCGTGGTGAAGCCCTGGTGCTGCAAGGTCTTGCCGTCGGCGTCCCGCACGGCCCGCACGTTCATGGAAACCCAGATCACGGTTCCGTCGCGCCGCAGCCGCCGGCATTCGTAGTTGACGATTTCCCCGTCGCGTTCCAGGAGGAGCATTGCGCGCGCCCTGTCTTCCGGGTCCGCGTAGGTTTGCGAGGCGATGTCGGAGACCCCGGCGAGCAGAGCTTCCGGAGATTCGTACCCGAAAATTGCAGCCAAAGCGGGGTTGGCCGCCAAATATCGGCCTTCGGGAGTGGAGGTGAAAATGCCTATGGGCGCGTGCAGAAAGATATCATGCCCGGCAATGGGTTCAACATCTTTCTTAATGTCGTTGCAGGTTTTCTCGAACGCCACACCGTGCTCCACAGGAAAAGCAAGCAATACGCAAGGCCAGCCCTAAAGAATCGTCGAGCCAAAATCGTTGTTAGCACTTCCGAAGCAACATGCCAACAACGTATTGCAGCATTGGCAAACCGGGAAAACAGTCCAGACTTTACTGGTGATATAGAATGGCAAACAAAAACAAGAGATCAAAACACGCATGCGCACACTGCGCTGCTGCAAGACGGGAAGGAGCCTGCCGGACAGGCGCAGGCAAGGCATGGCGCAACGCAGCCCCGCCATCGCCGGACGGATTGAAAAAGACAGGCAGGCCAAGGCAGGATGAATCGGAACCGCAGGGGAGCTGGCCCCAAAAGCGAAAAGGCCGTCCCTTTCGGAACGGCCATATTCTCGGAGATGGTGGGCTCGGCAGGATTCGAACCTGCGACCTTTCGGTTCGTAGCCGAATGCTCTATCCACTGAGCCACGAGCCCACGCGAGGAAGAGAGAACTAAAGTAATCGACCCTGGCCGTCAAGCAGTTTTTGGTATTTTTTCAAATTAGGCCGAAATTGCGCCCGGCGCTCAGGCGGGACCGGAAAGCTCGGCCCAGCGGAAGCAGTCCACGGTGTGGTCGTTGACCAGTCCGGCGGACTGCATGAACGCATACATGGTCGTGCTGCCCACGAAGCGCATGCCCCGCCTTTTGAGGTCTTTGGCCAGCGCGTCGGATACGGGCGTGCTCGCGGGAATGCCCTCGCGCCCCTTCCAGGCGTTTTGCACGGGCACGCCGTCCACGAAGTCCCAGAGATATTCCGCGAACGAGCCGCGCGCGGCTGCGATGTCCAGAAACACGCGCGCGTTCCCGATGGCGGCCTTGATCTTGGCCCTGTTGCGCACGATGCCCGCGTCGGCCATGAGCCGCTCCTCGTCCCCCGGCCCGAACTCGGCCACGGCCCGCGGGTCGAACCCGGCAAAGGCGGCGCGGTAGCCTTCGCGCTTTTTCAGGATCGTGTCCCAGGAGAGTCCCGCCTGGGCGCTTTCCAGAATCAGCAGCTCGAAAAGGGCGCGGTCGTCGCGCAGCGGCACGCCCCACTCCCCGTCATGGTACCGTACATAGTAATCTTTGCCTTCCGGCACCCAGAAACAGCGTTTGCGCATCTTGCTCACCTCCGAAAAACAGGATACCCACATTGCACCGGTTCGGATACAGAGTGAGCGCCCGCCCGCTTTGCGGCGCCCGCCCCCAAAGGCAACCTAAATCAAGAGCGGACAAGAACATCCCGATGTTTCGCAGGGGATAATTTTTTTGACTCGTTCTGCGCTTTGCCCTATCCTCATGCGTCAGATCGACCCCTGTATCCATTCACAAAACCCATCGAGACCAGGAACGACCCATGTACACCCTCAGCACCCTGCCCGGCGACGACGTTCGCCAGATCATGTGGCGATTCTCCGACCGCTTCGACCTGCAAATGGTCGTGCAGTCCGCGCGCCAGATCGCGCGCGGCACCGTGGCCACCCTCGTGGCCGAGGGAGCGCGCCACACCCACGAATGGACCGAGCACAAGGCCCAGCTTCTGGAAGCCTTTGACCAGTCCGGCCTGACCTCCCTGTTCATGGACCCGCATCAGGGCGGCTTCATCGAGGGGCCGAAAAACCTGGCCCTGGCCCTGGTCGCCTTCGAGCTTTCCTGGGTGGACGGCGGCTCCGCCACCTGCTCCCTGGCCAGCAACCTCGCCCTCGCCCCCATCCATGAAAAAGGCACCCGCGAACAGCGCGACTTCTACATGCACCGGGCCACCCCGCCGCAGCCCGGCGAGGACCGCGAAATCTGGCGCGGCGCGTTCGCCCTGACCGAGCCGCTGCCCTATGTGGGCGTGGACACCGGCGTGCTGGTGGGCAAGGTCCGCGTGGACGAATGGAAGGACGGCGCGGAGCCCATGCTCCACGTGGAAAAACGCGGCCGCTTCATCACCAACATGGACTTCGCCCACTTCGTCACCGCCGCAGTGGACAGCGCGGACGAGCGCATCCAGGGCTCCTGCATGATCACCCTCCAGGCGGACGATCCCGGCAGCTTCGACCGGGGCGCGCCCACTCTGAAGATGTGCCACCAGCTTTCCTCCACCCGCGACCCCATCATCACGGTGAAGGTTCCGGCCAGCAGGATCATCGGCGGCTACGAAATCAAGGACGGCGTGATCGTCCCGAAATATTCCCACTCCGAAATCATCGGCGCGGTCTTCCACCGCACGCGCATCCCCGTGGGACTGATGACCACGGCCAAGCTGCTCTCCGCCGTGGAGCCGGTCATCCGCTACCAGCGCAGCCGCTTCCGCGGCGGCGACGCCTCCGGCCCGGGCAGCCCCAAGTTCGAAATGGGCCTGCAACAGAAGGAAGACGCCCAGCAGCGCCTCGTGGACATCTGGGCCATGGGCGAGGCCGGCGCCTCCCTGGGCTTCGGCGCGGCGCGCATGGCCGATGCCTTCGACCCCGTTGAAAAGCGGAAGGAAGCGCTGCTCGAGGAGCAGGGCTGCACCGGACCGCGCAAGCAGATGGCCGCCCTCAAGAAGAAGCAGGCCGAAACGCTGGAATACGTGGACCTGCTCTTCGCCGATCCGGCGGACAAGGCCGCGAACCAGGCCCGCCTGGACGAGCTGGAGGCCGACACCCTGGTGCGCTTCTCCTACCTCGACGCCGTGCTCGGCGTGACCATCCCGGCCACCAAGGTCTGGAACACCGGCTCCGGCGCGAACACCCTGCGCGAGGCCATCAGCCTCATGGGCGGCTACGGCATCACCGAGGACTGCCCCGGCTTCCTGATGTACAAATGGGCCGACTCCCAGCTGGAGGCCACCTACGAAGGCCCCGAAGCCGTGCAGCGCATGCACCTGACCGTGACCATGGGCAATCCCGTGTTCCTGGCCGTGCTGGGCAAGTGGGCCGACAAGCTCGACGCCTCGGACCGGCCCGGCGCCGCCGCCCTGGACGCGGCCATCCGCGCCTGGCTCTGGGCATACGAATTCCTCGACGCCGCCAAGGACGCCGAAGGCAAGAAGCTCCTGCACCGCAAGCGCCAGGGCGTGACCTTCCCCCTGGCCGACGCGCTCTGCTGGCTCGTGGCCGCGGCCTCGCTCTTCGACGACGTGGACGCCCTCATCGAGAACGGCCCCATGAACCCCACCGTGGCCGAGGGCCTGGAAGGACTGGTCGGCTTCTACACCGACCTCGCCTTTGTCCAGGCCGCGCGCGCCGCGGGCGAGGCCGGGCGCATCCTGGCCGAGCTGGTCTACGGCTACGGCGCCCAGGCGGACACCTCCGCCTTTGCCGCCCTGCGCGCGGAAATCGACGCCAACCTCGCCGGAGCGCGCCTGGCCAAGGACCGCGCGGGCGAGGCCCTGACCCAGGTCATGATCCCCGAGGCGCTCGACTACCCCATGTAGTCGGATCAATTGGTTATCCAGCGGCTCCCGCACGGCGCAAACGTCCGTGCGGGAGCCGCGACACAACCGCCGGAGCACGCGCATGAGCGACCAGACGCCCGAATTCAATCCCGACGAACTGCGGCAATCCATGGACGCGGACATCGTCTGCGTGGGCTATGGCCCGGCCACGGCCGGATTCCTGGCCACCCTGGCCCCCGCCCTGATGAACGAGGACGGCACTCCCATCGCCGATTCGCAGGCCATGCCCGGCATGCCGCCCCAGGTGCTCTGCTACGAGCGCGCCGACGACATCGGCTTCGGCGTGTCCGGCATCGTCACCAAGGGACGCGGCATCCGCGCCAGCTTTCCGGACCTGGACCTCTCCCGGATTCCCATGGCCTGCGAGGTGCGCGAGGAAAAGGTCGTCTACCTCTTCGACCACATCGGCGCGAGCCGCAAATCCACGGGCATGAAATGCTTCGAGGCCCTGCTCTCCGCCTTCAAGCGCGAGCACGCGGCCGAGCTGCCCTGGATTCCGCCCTTCCTCGAAAAAAAGCCCGGCATGATCCTCTCCATGGGCCAGTTCCTCTCCTGGACGGGCAACGAGATCATGGGCTCCGGCATGGCCCAGATCTGGCCGGGAATGCCCGTGGAAAAGGCCCTCATCGAGGGCGGCAGGGTCGCGGGCGTGCGCCTCGTGGACCAGGGCGTGGCCAAGGACGGCGCCCCAGAAGGCGCGTACATGCCCGGCATGGACGTGAAGGCCCGGCTGACCGTGGTCGGCGACGGTCCGGTCGGCCCTGTCGGACGCGGGCTGGACCAGCACTTCGGCCTGCCCGAGGGCAACCACCAGCGCGAATGGGCCGTGGGCATGAAGATGGTCGTGGACCTGCCCGAAGGCTGCGCGCTCAAGGAAGGCACGGTCCTGCACACCCTGGGCTTCCCGGAGCCTGAAATTTTCGGATTCCTCTACGTCTACCCCGGCAACGTCGCCTCCCTGGGCATTTTCGTGCCCTCCTGGTTCGACTCTCCGGTGCGCACCGCCTACCGCTACCTCCAGCACTGGATGCAGCACCCCTACCTCTGGAAGCACCTCAAGGGCGGCACCCTGCGTTCCTGGGGAGCCAAGTCCATCCAGGAAGCGGGCAGACGCGGCGAACCGTTCCTCGCGGGCGACGGCTGGGCGCGCATCGGCGAAGGCTCCGGCACCACCAACGTGCTCACCGGCTCCGGCGTGGACGAGGCCTGGACCTCGGGCGTGCAGCTCGGCGAGGCGGTCATCGACCTGCTCCGCCAGGGCCGCGACTTCACCCGCGAGAATCTCGAAGTGGCCTATGTGGCCCGCCGCCGGGCCTCCTGGCTCGACGAGGAGTCCCGCCAGGCCGAAAAGGCCCGCGACGGATTCCAGAAGGGAATGCTCACGGGCCTCGTGGGCATGGCCCTCTCCGGCCTGACCAAGGGCGCCCTGAACCTCTCCGGCCCGCAAAAGCGCGTCTACGAGCGGCTCTCCTCGCCGGAATCCTACTTCCGGGGCCTTGTCCCCGCCGAGGAGATCGCCCGGCTGCGCCAGGAATGCAAGGCCCAGGGCCGCACCCTGCACGACGCGCTCATGGACCGCGCGGGCTGGCCCGCCATTCCCTACGACGGCCGGCTCCTCGTCTCCCATCAGGACGCCCTGCTCATGGGCGGCAAGGTCCAGGCCAACCCCGGCTTCGCGGACCACGTCCGCTTCGCCGACCCGGCCGCCTGCGAACGCTGCAAAACCAACATCTGCGCCGAGGTCTGTTCCGGGCAGGCCATCACCGTGAATCCCGACGGCCCCGTGCCGCTTTTCGACCGCGAGAAGTGCGTGCACTGCGGAGCCTGCATGTGGAACTGCACCCAGGCGCACAAGAACGACCCGGAACAGACCAACGTGGAATTCCATGCCGGTTCCGGCGGCCTGCATTCGGCCGAGAATTAAAGGAGAAGCAATGAGTTATCACATCGTAGTCTGCGGCAGCATCGTGCCGGACCCGCTCCAGACGCTCACGCCCATGGACGGTCCGCAAGGCCCTGCCCTGAAGAACGAAATGATGCTGCCCGCGGTCCTGGACCCCTGGGCCGGGCACGCCCTGTTCGAGGCCGCGAACCTCGCCAGGAAGCTCCCCGACTGCAAGGTCTGGCTGGTCAGCCTCGGCCCCAAGGCCAAACTCCAGCAGGTCATGATGGCCGTGGCCCAGAAGGCCCCGTTCCAGTTCGTGGCCGTGGACGGCCCGGCCTCCGGCTTCACGGACAGCTTCGCCGTGGCCGAGTCCCTGGCCCAGGCCATCGAGAACATCGCCGACCTGGACAAGGGCAAGCTGCTGCTCTTCGGCGGCTGGCAGTCCGCTTCGCGCGGGTCCGGCTCCACCATCCAGATGGTGGCCGAGCGCCTCGGCATCGTGGACCAGTTCCAGGGAGTCGATAAGCTCACGGTCACGGACGACGGCATCGAGGTGCTGGAGCGCGTGGACGGCGGCGCCTGGCTGGCCTCCAAGGTCGAAGGCGCGCCCGCCGCGTTCGGCTGGGCCACGGGCGAGCTGCCCGAACCGCCCAACAACCCCCAGGTGGGCATGATGAACATGAAGTCGATCATGCCCGCGCTGCAACAGGCCAAGCCCGCGCAGCCCGGCACCGGCTTCAAGGTCCAGGGCGTTTCCGTGCCGCAGGTCGTCCGCGAGACCCGCATCGTCAAGGACATGCCCGTGGACGACATCGCCCGCGAACTCGTGGACTGGATCAAGGCCTAGGGAGACGACATGAGCATACTCTTCATCGCACATACCGACGAGAACGGCGCGCTGCCCAAGGCCGCCCTGGAAACCCTGACCGCGGTCAAGTCCCTGGCCGTGGAATTGGGCGCGCCCTTCAGCGTGGGACTCTTCGGCGCGGACGTGAAGGCCGCTGCGGACAGCATCGGCGCTTGCGGCGCAGAGGCGTTTTTCGGCGTCGGCGGCGAGGCCTTCGGCCCGTCGCGCTACGCCACGGACGCCGCGGCCTGCGCCGCGCTCTGCACCGCCGCCAAGGCGGCAATCGTGGTCGGCCCGGCCACCCCGCGCCTGTCCCGCTGCCTGCCCGGCGCAGCCTACCGCCTGGGCGGCCGCATCGACACCAACCTCACCGCCCTGGACGCCAAGGACGGCAAGCCCCTGCCCACCCGCTGGTACTACCGCCAGCGCATGTTCGGCCAGGTGGAACGCGATCCCGCCACCTTTTCCGGCCCCTGGGCGCTGACCCTTTCCTCCGGCTGCTTCGCGCCCGCGGACTGCGCCGGTCCCGCCGTGGTCCAGGCCGTGGACGTGCCCCTGGACGGGCTGACCCGGACCACGGTCACGGGCCTGAAAACCCCTGCCGCCGACGCCCAGACCATCCGCCCGGACGCCAAGCTGCTGCTCGTGGCCGGCGCGGGCTGGACCAAGAAGCAGGCCGACGGCCAGCCCCACGTCAAGGAGGCCGGCGAGCTGATCCTCGGATTCCTGGACAAGACCAAAGGCTCCCTGGGCAGCTCCAAGTCCCTGGTGGACCTCGGCTCCGAGGGGCACGACGTGCTGAACTTCCTGACGCACCTGCACCAGGTCGGCCAGACCGGCGCCACCCCGCGCCACCCCAAAGGCCTCGCCACCTGCTGCCACGGCGAGGAACCGCACGTGGTCGGCTGGCGCTTCATCAACGAACGCCGCGCCGTGAACCTCGACGCGGGCTGCGGCTGGGCCCACGGCAAGGCCGACGTGCTCTATGTCGCGGACGCCTTCGCGGTCATGAAGAAGGTCAACGAGCTGCTGGGGCAATAAGAAAACAACAGGCCTTCTGCGGCCCTAAGGGCCGTGGCCTTCAGGCCCCGCCAAGCGGCGGGGGGAGATGCGTGTGCGTCTCCCCCCGCCGCAAGTCGTTTCAGCGCAGATTTCAGCGCAGATTGCCCGCCGTTGTTGCTTTCCCGGACGCACGGACGTTTCCCGCTTTCCCCTTCGGCGCGCAGCAAAACTTGGATCAGGGACACACGGCCTTGCTGGAAACGGCATAACCCGCAACAACGCAAAACGGCGGAGATGCAATCCCCGCCGTCATCGGCCAACTATCGGTCCCGCCCGTCCAGCTCTACACGAGCATGTCCACCTGGGAACCGAGAAACGAAGCGACTCCGCTCGATGCGCCCTGCGCCGAGACCGCTGCCGCCGCCTGGGCCGCGGCGGGCTCCTGCGAGGCCTCGCCCACGGACGCGGCCTGCTGCACGATGTTCGCCGTCTGGAATCGCTCCACAGCCTCCACCACGGTATCGCCGGTGCCGTTCTCCGATCCCTTGAGAAGCGCATCTGCCGGAGCCGCAACCGCTTCGGATTCTTCAGCCTTTCCTGCGGAGTCCGCCCCCTCCCCGGTCGCACCCTCCGCGCTCGCAGCGTCAGCCGCTTCGGAGTTCGTGCCGTCCTTCGGGGTGCTGCTCCCGGCTTCGGCGGCGTCCGTGCCCGTCTTGCCCTGCGTGGCTTCTTCCGCAGCTTGGTCAATATCGTCGCGCGTTTCTTCGAGGTTCCGTTCGGAAGCCTTCAGGGTTTCCTTTTCCTTGTCGTCCCTTGCCAGCTTGTTCACGGCATGCTGATTCAGGACGGCATCGGTGTATTCACTGCCGAAACCGCTGCTCGGAGCACCAAAGAGACCTCCTGCCGCGTCAAGCAGGGTGAAGGAATCGGCCTTGAGCTGCTCGCGCATCTGCGAGGCCAAATCCAAGCCGTCGAGCGTGGCCTTGATGTACTTCGATTGCTGCATGGTGTTCTTGACGAAGAAGTCGGCCATCATGTTCGAAGCGGGTGCGGCGGTCTGCAGAGCGGATGCGGGGGCGGGAGCCGGCTCGGAAAGCGAACCGGCCTTCATCCCGGTTGTGGAGACGGCGTTCCCGGAAACGGCCGCTTCAGCCGCGACGTCCTGTCCGCGTCCACGGACATTCATTCTGGCTTGCGCCATGATCCCGGAATTACCCGAATTGATGCTTGAAAGAGCCATGCTCCGACTCCGCTCGGTTTAATACTGCCCCACCACGTTTCTTATCGGTCGTCGACATATGAATCTTTAGGCATAATAAATATAAAATGGCATAATTTCATACGATTATAGGAGGAAATTCACGGATGATCCGCCCCTTGCGGGGAATGCGTATCTGGGGCAGACAAGGGCATGGACTATCAAGGACGCATCATCCGCCCGCCCAGCGAGGCGGAATCCATCCTGCTTCAGGTCACCACGGGCTGCTCGCACGGCAAGTGCACGTTTTGCGGCGCATACGACGGCAAGCGCTTCTCCATCAAATCCCCGGAAACCATCTCGCGGGACATCCGCTACGCCGCCGCGCATTTCCAGGACCAGCGCAGGTTGTTTCTCTGCGACGGCGACGCCCTGATCATTCCGCAGAAACGGCTGGTGGCGCTGCTGGATGAAATCCGCGCGCACCTGCCCTGGCTGACCCGCATCGGCAGCTACGCCAACGCCAAGGCCGCGCGCATGAAAAGCGACGAGGAACTGCGCGAGCTGCGGGAGCACGGCCTGGCCATGGCCTACATGGGTCTGGAGTCCGGCCGCGACGAGACGCTCCGCAAGGTCCGTAAGCACGGCGACGCGGCCTTCATCGTGGCCCAGGGACGGCGGCTGCGCGAGGCGGGCATGAAGCTGAGCGTGACCGTGCTGCTGGGACTGGCCGGACCGGACGGCAGCCTCGCGCACGCGCGCGCCACGGGCGAGGCGCTTTCGGCCATGGACCCGGATCAGGCCGCCGCGTTGACGCTGATGCTCATTCCCGGCACCCCGCTGCACGCCGAGGCCGAAGCCGGGCGCTTTCGGGAACTGACCGCGCGCGAGGCCCTGCTGGAGCTGCGCGAAATGCTGGCGGCCACGGATTTGAGCCGGGGCTTGTTCCTCTCGGACCACGCCTCGAACAGACTGCCGCTGCGGGTCCGGCTGCCCAAGGGCAAAAACGAAGCTCTGGCACGCATCGACGCCGCCCTGGCGGGCGACGTGACGCTCAAGCCGGAATGGCTACGCCGACTGTAATTCCCTCTGACGCAAAGGAAATCAAATGACGTATGAGGTGCATTTTCTTCAGGCCCTGGTCCTGACCGTACTCCTGGAAGCGGGCGCGCTGCTGGCCGCGCTGCGCTGGCTGTTCCACGCGGACGCCCGGACCCTGCCGACCTGGAAAATCCTGGCGGCGGCCCTGGCCTGCACGAGCCTGACGCTGCCCTACGTCTGGTTTCTGCTCCCGGCCCTGGAACTGCCGCACCTGCAATCCCTGGCCGTGGGCGAAGGCTTCGCCGTGATCGCGGAGGCCGCCCTGCTCATGGGCCTTTTGCGCATGAATCCCAAAGGCGCCCTGGCCGCCTCGCTGATCTGCAATTCCTTTTCCGCCCTGGCGGGGTCGTTCCTGCTCGGCTGACGCCGCTGCCGCACACGAACGCCTGAACGCGAAAAAAGCTCCCGCGCGAAAAACGTACGGGAGCTTGCTCTTTATGATGGGTTGCGCCCCTGCGGGCGCGCTCTCAGGCCCGCGAATCGATCAGGTCGATCACCTTGCTGGTCAGCGAATTGAAGTCCGGCTTGGTCACCTGAAGATCGGCGCGCACGGCGTCGCCCTTGTGGGCCACGTCTCCGGCGATGAGCGAGGAGAAGAGCACCACGGGCAGCCGGGAGAGTTCCGGGTCGTCCTTGATGCGCCGGGTCAGGGTGTAGCCGTCCATGCGCGGCATTTCCACGTCCGTGACGACCACGTCGAGCATGTCGGTGATCTTCTTGCCCTGGCTGCGGGCCTCCTGGCGCATGGCGTCCAGCGCGTCCCAGGCTTCCTGGCCGTCCATGGCGGCGTGGACCTCGAATCCGGCCTTGTCGAAACGCTGCGTGAGCAGGGCGCGCACCGAAGTGGAGTCGTCCGCGAGCAGCACGCTGCGGCCCTCGCCGCCCTTGTCCGCGGACGTGGAATCGTCTTCGAGCTTTCCCGACTCGTCCAGCTCGGCCAAGGCGCGTTCCAGGTCGAGCAGGAGCACGAAATTCTCGCCGATGGAAATGGAGCCGGTGATGCAGTTGCCGGGCATGTTGGACATGACCCTTCCCGGCGGCTGGATGTCCTTCCAGTTCACGCGGTGGATCTGAATGACCCCGGTGACCAGAAAGCCCGTGACCTCGTTGTTGAAGCGCGTCACGATGATGTTTTCGTTGGCGGCGGGGGCGCGCCGCAGGTCGAGCCAGCGGCCCAGGTCCACCACGGGCAAAGCCATGTCGCGCAGGGCGATGGTGCCCATGAGCGCGGGGTGGCGGTCCATGCCTTCCGGCTCCAGCCCTTTGGGAGCCTCCACCACTTCCATGACCTTGGCGACGTTCACGCCGAAGCGGCTGCGAACAGGTTCCCTGCCTTCCTCGACCTGGTGGTCGACGAAAAATTCCAGCACCTCGAGCTCGTTGGTGCCGGTTTCCAGAAGAATCTCGTGACTGCCGCTCATGCGCACACCTCCATCCATCTTCTTGTATACGACGAAAGCAGAGATGGAAAGGGGGCAATCCGATCAAGAGCGATCTTGCGGCGGGGCAGGAACGAAGCGAGGACGGCGGCCATAGTGCGCGGGAGTCGCGCGGCCGCCGCCCGGGAAAGAAAGGAAAATACGGCTAGGAGCCGGAAGCGGTCCTGACGCTCGGCTCGCAACGCGCAGCCAGCAGTTCCCAGCGCAGTTGCTGCTCGTGCTGCACGGCCACGCTCAGGGCCGATCCCAGCACCTCGTCCCAGTGCACCGGGGAAACGCCGTCGCCGGGGCACTTGGTGGTCAGGTCCGCCTCGGCCAGGACATGCCCGGCCGGCAGGTCGCGGGCGAAAACAATGCTCTTGCGCAGCTTCTTTGCCGCGGCCTGCTCCTCGGGAAACACGGTCTTGCCCTTGATGAGCACGGCCTTCTCCACCTCGCGGATCATGGCCACCATCAGGGCCAGCTCGCCCGGAGTGAGGGAAACCTGGTGGTCCGTGCCGCGCATGGACTTGTCCAGGGTGAAGTGGCGCTCCACCACGCACGCGCCCAGAGCCACGGAAGCCACGCTCGGCCCCATGCCGCGCTCATGGCCGGAGTAGCCCACGGGCAGGTCGAACGTCTCGCGCAGCGCCTGCATGACGGGCAGGCCGATCTGTTCTTCCGGGCAGGGATAGCGGCTGTTGCAGTGCAGCAGCACCACGTCGTCGTGCACCTGCCGGATCTCGTCCAGGGCAGCCTGGATGTCCGCGATGGAACTCATGCCCGTGGACACGATCAGCGGAATCCGGGACGCGGCCATCTTGCGCACCAGGGGCAGGTTGACGAGTTCGGCGGAGCTGATCTTGAGCAGCTCCGGTTCAAGGCCGATCATTTCGTCCAGGCTGGGCTGGTCCCAGGCCGAAGCGAAGAAGACCAGGCCGAGGGACTCGGCGCGCTTCTTCAGCGCGGCGAGATCGTCCGCGGAAAGCTCCAGCGCGTCGCGGTGCTGGCCGTAGGTCGGGCCGAAGCTGTTCGGTCCGGTGTAGGGAGCCTCGCGCCCGGCGCGGGTCAAGAGCGCCTCGGTGTTGCGCTTCTGGAACTTGACGGCGTCCGCGCCCGCGGCAGCGGCCTCCTCGACCATGCGCAGGGCCACTTCCAGTTCGCCTTGATGATTGTTGCCGATTTCCGCGACCACGAAGCAGGGATGGCCTGCGCCGATGGTTCTTCCGCTACGAAGCCGTACCGTCGGATTGCTGTTCTGCATCTCAGATTCTCACGATGACGAAACCCTTTCGCTCGGAAAGGGGCAGAAGTTGCTCGAAGATCTCGTGCTGCTTCCCAAAAGACGTAATCACCACGGCGTCGCAATCGAATTGCTCCAGGACAAGAGGGTGGCTGATGACGTGGCCGTGAAAGCTGCGGCCCTGCTTGCCGGGATCGTTGTCCAGCAGGGCCAGGATCTGAAATTTGCTGCCGATGAGCGCGGAGAGCACCACCTCGCAGGTTTCGGAGGCGCCGAAGAGAATCAGCCGCTCCAGGTTCTTCTTTTCCAGGGCGGAGAGCTTTTCCTGCACGAACCGTTTGACCGCGGTGTAAATCCGGATGGTTTCGCTGGAATAGTCCGCGAACATCCGCTCCCTGCGGGCGCTGCCCTTTTCGGTAAGCTCGTAGCGGTAGCTCTTGCCGTTCAGCGGGACGAAGCGGACCAGCTCCTGCTCCTGGAGGCTGCGCAGGTACTGGTTGACCATGGCGCCGCTCAGGCGCAGCCGCTTTCCCAGTTCATACTGGGACATGCCGCTGTCCGAAGCCAGGGAATCCAGGATGGCCAGCACCCGGGTCTCTTTGCTCGGCTTGAGATATTTTCCGTGCGAAATCAGCATATTCATTCAGTCATTAAGCGATCAGGGGCAAGAATGTGCATCAGCGGCCTTCCGTGTCCAGCAAGAGAACCCAGGATATGCCCACTTTTCTATCCCCGGTCCTACATACTGTCAATGCAACCGGCAAGTTGCGGTCGCATCCCCCGAGCCATCATTCACCAATTGAATGATCGGACAGGAAAGGAAATCTCTTTAGGGTAGCCCTATCAACTTTCGTTCCAGGCAGAACTTGCCCAGTCCGACGGCGCAAGTTGACCGAAACGGTCCGCTCTTATATCCTCCGCCGTCACTAACGCTGTTTTTCAGGAGCAATTCAGATGGCGGAAATGGAACACCCCTGGCTCAAAAGCTACGACCCCAACGTGCCCTACCACCTCGACTACGAGTCCAGACCCCTGTTTGAATTTCTCGACCAGACGGCGCAACGTTTTCCCAAGCGGACAGCCCTCGTCTTCCACAACTACAAGCTCAGCTACGCCAAGCTGGCCAAGTTGACGAAAGTCTTCGCCGCCAACCTGCGCGGCCAGGGCGTGCGCCCCGGCGACCGCGTCGCGGTGATGCTGCCCAACTCGCCCATGGCGGTGGTCGCCTACTGGGGCATCCTGCGGGCGGGCGGCGTTGTGGTCATGTCCAACCCGCTCTACATGGAAACGGAAATCGTTCATCAATTCAACGATTCCGGCGCCAAGTTCCTGATCATGCTCGACCTGCTCTGGCCCAAAATCGAAAAGCTGCGCAAGGACATTCCCATCGAGAAGTTCTGCGTGACCAGCCTTTCGGACTGTCTGCGCTTTCCGCTGAACATGCTCTACCGCCTGAAGACCAAGCGCGAGGGCAAGCTGCCCACGATCCCCTACGACGACAAGACGATCTTCTCCTACAAGTCCATGCTCGCCGGACGCGGCAGCTTCACCTGCCGGGGCATCAACCCCGCCGTGGATCTCGCCCTGCTCCAGTACACGGGCGGGACCACGGGCGTGCCCAAGGGCTGCATGATCACCCACGACAACCTCTCGGCGAACATGCAGCAATGCCGCGCGCAGCTCCACAAGCTCAGCCAGGAAAAGGGCGAAAGCTTTCTCGCGGTGCCGCCGTTCTTTCACATCTACGGCCTGACCGTCTGCCTGAACGTGCCCACCATCCTCGGCTCCACCGTGTACATCTTTCCGCGCTACGTGCCCAAGGAGCTGCTCAAGGCCATTCACAAGAAAAAGCCGACCATCTTTCCAGGCGCGCCGTCCATCTATGTCTCCCTGCTTCAGCAGAAAGACCTCAAGAAATACAACCTGCGCTCCATCAAGTATTGCATTTCCGGCTCCGCGCCCATGCCCGTGGAGTACATCGAACAGTTCAAGGCCGTTACCGGAGCCGAGATCATCGAGGGCTACGGCCTGACCGAAGCCTCGCCCATCACGCACCTGAACCCCTTTGTGGGCGTTCGCAAGAACGGCTCCATCGGCCTGCCCTTTCCCAATACCGAGGCCAAGATCGTGGACATGGTCGTGGGCGGCGAGGAGCTGCACCACGGCAAAATGGGCGAGCTGGTGCTGCGCGGCCCGCAGGTCATGAAGGGCTACTACAACCGGCCCGACGACACCGCGGACGTCTTGCGCAACGGCTGGCTCTACACGGGCGACATCGCCACCATGGACGACGACGGCTACTTCTACATCGTGGACCGCCGCAAGGACTTGATCATTTCCGCAGGGTTCAACATCTACCCGCGCGAGATCGACGAGGTGCTCTACCAGCATCCCAAGATCAAGGAAGCCGTGGCCGTGGGCATCCGCTCCGAGACGCGCGGAGAAATCGTGAAGGTCTACATCGTCCTGCACGACGGCGAGGAAATGGACAAGTCCGAGGTCATGGCCTACTGCCGGGAAAAGCTCGCCCATTACAAGGTGCCCCGGCAGGTGGAGTTTCGCGACGATCTGCCCAAGACCATGGTCGGCAAGGTGCTGCGCCGAGCCCTGCGCGACGAGGAAGAAGCCAAGCAGCGCAGGCGGGCCGAACGGAGGGCGGGAAAATCAAAAGCTTCCGGACAGGCCGGGTGTTCCGAGGACGAGGACAAGAACTGACGAACCGCCGACCATGAATGACAACGCCCCGCCGGGAAATCCCGACGGGGCGTTTTTTTGACGAGGATGCCCGCGAGTTATTACCGCGCGCACTCCATGGACACGAAGTGGCAATCCGCGTGTCCCGCGTCGGTGCAGCGCTTCATGGCGTCGCGCACCACGGCCTTGGGTTCCGGCCCCCAGGCCACGGACACGGACTCCTGCGAGTCCACCAGAGCGATGCACTGGCCCGATTCCACGACCTCGGCCTCCTGGCGGCAGAAGTCCGTGCCGCCGCAGGCGCGCACAGCCGCACTGATCGCCTCATTCTTGGTCTGCCCCCTGCCGTAGTATGCCATCCAATTTTCGTTGGAAACCGTTCCGGACAGATACTCCCCGGCCAGACAGGACGAAGCCGCGACTGCGAGCAGACACAGGCTCAGCATGCAGAGGAAAAGGTGCTTGCTCTTCATCGACGACACTCCAGGCTGATGATCCGGCAGTTGCTGCTCTGGTCGCGGCATTCCTTCAGGGCCACGTCAATGGCTTCCGAGTAGTCCGGCCTGCTGGCCCAGCCGAGCCAGTCCGGCGAATCCGCAATGGCGAAGCAGATGGGCGTGGCTGCGCTTTCGACCTGATCGATGCAGGTCTGCGAACCGCCGCAGGCGCGTATGGCCGCTTTTTCGGCCGCCTTGGCCGTAGAGCCTTCACCATAGACCGGCAACCAGTCCGTTTCGGACACGGTGAAGGCAAAAAAACTCTCTGCTCCTGCGGGGCTTGGCAAAAGCAACCCGCAACAGAGCAGCATTGCGCCCAGCGCAGGCGCGATAAACCGAAATGATTTCATTCTCCCTCCTGTTGAATCAAGTCCAATACTCCGAGTCAGATTGCCAGAAACAACACTCCAGGTCTATGTAAAATCCATACATAACATAAGGATCATGTATTCCACTTGCGTTGCGCGACTGCATCGGGAATGTTGATTGGATGGCTTCCGGCACTGCATCGCGCGAAACAAAAAAGCCCCGGATCAAGAGATCCGGGGCTTGCAGCATGCGATTCGCCTCGTTTGCGGGCGAGGTACGAACTCCTGTCAGGAAAGCGGGCTCAGGCCGTCCTCGTCCTTGCGATATACGGTTCCGCAGACGCCGCAGCGCAGGCTTTCCGGCAATTTCTCGCCGCAGGAGCACATCCAGCCCGTGCGCCGCGCCGGGTTGCCCATGAGCAGGGCATGGGCGGGCACGTCGCGGGTGACCACGGCCCCGGCGCCCACAAAGGCGTAGCGCCCGATGGTGATGCCGCAGACGATGGTCGAGTTCGCGCCCAGGGTCGCGCCCTTGCGCACCAGGGTCGAGCGGATCTCGTTCTTGCGGGGAATATGCGAGCGGGGATTGAAGACGTTGGTGAAGACCATGCTCGGCCCGCAGAAGACCTCGTCCTCCAGGGTCACGCCCGGATAGACCGAGACGTTGTTCTGGATTTTGCAGCCGTCGCCCACGACCACGTCCGGGCCGATGACCACGTTTTGCCCCACATTGCAGCGTTCGCCGATGCGCGAGCCCTTGATGATGTGGGAAAAATGCCAGATGCGCGTGCCCTTGCCGATTTCCACGCCTTCGTCCACCTCGGCGGTCTGATGCGCGAAGTAGCCGCCGTCCGGCTTGGCCGGGGCAGCCGGCTTGGGCGCGGCGGGCGCGGCCAGGAGCCTGTCGGCCTCCGGCTGAAGTTCGAGGCTGCGCTGGGCGCGGTTGAGCACCTCGAGCACGCGCAGGCCCTCCTCGCCGTCGGTGACGGGGCGCTTGTTCTCGCGGATGCACTCCAGAAAGTGCTCGCACTCCCGGCGCAACGGCTCGGATTCCGGCAGATCGACCCGCACGGGGTTGGCCTTGCACGGCGTGGGCACGTTGTCCTTCCAGTCGATGCAGTGCGGATAGAGCTGGAGCTTCTCGGCCCAGGGCAGGGTGTCGTCGAACACGGCCATCTGCTTCTCGCCCACCACCACCAGCCGCTGCTCCTTGAAGGGGTGCAGCCAGGAGACGAAGATGTGGGCCTTGATCCCGGACGGGAACGAGAGATGCGTGGTGGTCACGTCCGCGATGCGGCTGTGCAGCCAGGAGCCGCCCTCGGCCTTGACCGCATCGGGCATCTCCCCGGTCAGGGCCAGGATCATGGAGATGTCGTGGGGGGCGAAGGACCAGAGGATGTTCTCCTCCCGGCGGATTTTCCCCAGGTTGAGACGGTTGGAATAGATGTAGTTGATCTTGCCCAGTTCGCCGCCGCGCACGAGCCGCTTCAGTTCCTGGAAGGCGGGATGGTAGTGCAGCAGGTGGCCGACCATCAGGCAAAGGCCCTTCTCGCGGGCCAGGGCGATCAGTTCGCGGCCTTCGTCCTCGTCGAGCACGAACGGCTTTTCCACGTAGACATGCTTGCCCGCCAGGAGCACCTCGCGAACGATGTCGAAATGGGACGGGGCCGGGGTGGAGATGACCACGCCGCGCACCGCGTCGTCGCCGAGCACGTCGGTCAGGGACGAACAGGTCCGCACGCCGGGGTACTGCTCCTGGAACAGCTTGAGCACGGCCTCGTTGCTGTCGCAGATGCTGCGCAGGGAACCGAGGGCGTGATGGTTGCGGACCAGGTTCTTGCCCCAATAGCCGGAGCCGATCACCGCTATGCAGGGCTCATAGGCTTTCTTTTCGCTCATCATTTATCCTTGCCGGCGGAAAACACGCCGGAACAGATCGATTTTGTCATGTTGTGGAAAGCGGACGCTACTCCAGGACGGTGACGCGCTTGATGACGATGGGCGTCACGGGCACGTTGGCGAACGGCGGGCGGCCCTGCGGGCGCACCGGAGTGGTCCGGATCTTTTCGACCACGTTCTTGCCCGCGTAGACCTCGCCGAACACGCAGTAGCCCCAGCCGTCCTGGGTCTTGGAGCGGAAGTTCAAGGGGTTGTTGTCGTTCACGTTGATGAAGAATTCGGCCGTGGCGGAATGGGGTTCCATGGTCCGGGCCATGGCCACGGTGTAGGTCCGGTTCTTCAGTCCGTTGTCCGCCTCGTTGACGATGGGCGGGAACTCCGCGCGCTTCGGACGAAGATTCTCGTCGAAGCCGCCGGCCTGGATCATGAAGTTGCTGATGACCCTGTGGAAAATGGTGCCTTCGTAATGGCCGGACCTGGCGTAGCGCAGAAAGTTCTCCACGGTCTTCGGAGCCTTGTCGGGCCAGAGTTCCAGCACGATGTTTCCGGCGGTGGTCATGATGTTCACGCGCACCGGCTTGGCCGGGTCGGCGGCGGGTGCGTCCTGGGCCTGGGAAAGCGCGGGCAGGGACAAAAAGGCCGCGACAGCGAGGCAAAGCAGCGGCGTGAGGATTCGTTTCATTCGTCTTCTCCTGAGGTTTGCAGCATGTAGGCGCGCGCGGCGCGAACGAAATTGGGAGCCCATTGCGGCGTGCCCAAAGCGAAAATATGGTTGTAGCCCGCATGGGTTCGCTGACTGCGCAGCCCGTCGCGTCCATCGAGCATGCCGTTGCCGCGCAGCATGCGCAGCGCGAAACGCAGGCTCTCCGCGCCGCCCGGGCGGACGCAGCGCGAGTAGTGGAATTCATGTCCCCGCACGATGTCGCCGACCTCGAAGAATGGCGTTTGCTCCCGCACTTCGGCCTCGGTGTAGCCCAGGCCCTGGGGACGCTCGCAAAAGCCCGTTTCCAGGGGGAACACCCCGGCCATGGGCCAGGAGCGGCCCTCGTATTCGAGCCGCTCGCAAAGATACATGAACCCGCCGCACTCGGCATAAACCGGGAGCCCCGCGAAGACAAGTCCGCGCACGGCCTCCCGCCGCGCCTGGTTGGCGGCCAGCCGTTCGGCCAGGGTCTCCGGGAAGCCGCCTCCGAGATAGAGCCCGTGCAGCTCCGGCCAGGGCGCGTCGTCGAGCAGGCTGAGGCGCACGAGCCGGGCTCCGGCGCGTTCCAGGGCCTCGAGGTTTTCCGGGTAGTAGAACCAAAGCGCGGCATCGTGCACGTAGCCGATAGCGGGCTTGGGGCCGGGCTCCGGCCGGGGCCAGATGTCCACGTCCGGCCTTGGCAGGACAGGGGCGGAGCCTGCTTCGTCGCGCAGGCGCTCCAGGTCGAGGCAATCGGCCATGGTCCGGCCGAGCTCGCCCAGGGCCGCGTCGCTGTCGCCGTCCAGCTCGCGGTCGGACCAGAGGCCCATGTGCCGTTCTGGAATGGGGTTCTGCTTGAGCTTGGGCAGCGCGCCCAGCACGGTCACGTCCGTGTATTCCTCGATGGCCCGGCGGAGCAGGCTGCGGTGGCGTTCCCCGGCGGTGCGGTTGAGGATGACCCCGGCCAGGGCGATGTCCGGCTCGAAGGAGGCGCAGCCCTGGACGATGGCGGCCACTGTGCGGGTCATCTTGGTGCAGTCGATCACCAGGGCCACGGGCGCGCGCAGGGTTCGGGCCAGTTCCGCCGTCGAGCAGGAGCCGGTCACGTCCTTGCCGTCGAACAGCCCCCTGTTGCCCTCCACGAGGCTGATATCCGCTCCCTGGGCCTTTTCCAGAAACAGCGCGGCGAGCGGGTCGCGCTCCATCAGGCCGGGATCGAGATTGGTGCAGGGATTGCGGGCGGCTAGGCCGAGCCAGGTCGCATCGATGTAATCAGGCCCCTTCTTGAAAGGCTTGACGCGGAGCCCGGCGTCGGCCCAGGCGCGGGCGAGGCCGAGACTGACGATGGTCTTGCCCGCCCCGCCGGAAAGGCCGGCCAGGACGAGTCTCGGAAATACGGTGCGTTCGGTGTTCGGCGTCAAAAGGCAGCCTCGAAGCTGGGGAGCCATGGAACAGGAAAAGCCTTGCCCAGAGGTATGGACAAGGCCCTTGTGACACGACGGGAACGGGTGAGGCTAGCCTTCACCCTCACCGGCGGTCTGTTTGCCCTCGCCGGCCAGACCGTACATGGTGGTGCTGCCGGAGGACCAGAAGATCATCACGCCGTCGTTGACCAGAGCGGTCAGGACTTTCTTGACGTCGCGGGCCTTCTCGTCCGGGAAGAGCTTCGTAAAATCGTTGAAGTAGAACTTCGACTTGCTGCTGGACTTGGAATGGATGAAGTCGATGATCTGTTCTTTAGCGGTGGCCAAATCGAGCGCCATAGCCCTCTCCTTTGTTGTTGTAGGGCGCGGAGCTTTGTGGGCTCCGCGCCCTTAATTTCAGCCAGTCAGTCCTAGAACTTGAACTGGGTGGTCTGGCGCCAGGTGTAGTAGGCGGGATCGCGGAAGTCGTCGATCAGGTGCTCGGAGAACTCCAGATCGCACTTCTCGAAGAAGCGCTCCCAACCGATACGGGTGGCCCAGTCGCCGAGGCGCTCGTACTTGCGGGCGTCCGCGGAGTAGGCATCCAGGATCTTCTTGATGACCGCGGTCATCGTGGGCCAACGGGGCGGCTCGTTCGGGATGAACGGAACCACGACCTTGGAGAAGGCGGGCTTCGTGATGCGGTTGGAGATCTTGCCGCCAACCATCAGCGCGATGCCGTCACCCTCTTTGTCGGCCAGGGGCATGGCCGGGCACATGGTGTAGCAGTTGCCGCAGAACATGCAGCGCTCTTCCTTGACCGCGACGGTGTTGTACTTCTGACCGTCGATCTCGATCTTGGTCGGGCGGATGGCGCCGGTGGGGCAGGCAGCGACGGCCAGGGGCACTTCGCAGAGGTTGTCGAGGATCTTGTTGTCGATCATCGGCGGCTTGCGGTGGATGCCCAGGATGGCGATGTCGGAGCAGTGCACGGCGCCGCACATGTTCAGGCAGCAGGCCATGGAGATGCGCACCGGAGCGGGCAGACGCATGTTCTGGAACTCCTCGAACACCACGTCCATGGTAGCCTTGACGGTACCGGAGGCGTCGGTGGCGGGAGTGTGGCAGTGGACCCAGCCCTGGGTGTGCACGATGTTGGTCACGCCAGCACCGGTGCCGCCCACGGGGAACTTGTAGGATCCGCCCTCGAACTTCTGCGCGTTGAGGTACTTCTTGAGCTCAAGCGCTTTGTCCTTGGACTCGAGCATGAACTCAATGTTGTTGCGGGTGGTGAAACGCAGGTGGCCGTCGGCGAACTTGTCGGCAACGTCGCAGATCTCGCGGATGTGCGTGACCGTCATCAGACGGGCGCCGCCGCAGCGGACGGTGTAGACTTCATCACCGGACTCGGCCTTGTGCATGAGCACGCCGGGCTCGAGGATCTCGTGATAAAGCCATTTGCCGAAGTTCTTCTTGATGACCGGCGGCAGAAAATCCGTGAAGTGGCGCGGCCCGATGTCCGTGATACGGTTTTCCATCGGTTTCGCGGGATTGTATCCAGAAGAGATAAAAGCCATGTCTTTTCCTCCCTTTTACAGCTTGTGGCGTTTTCTGTAGTCGGAGATGTCGCGATCCCAGCCGCCTTCCACATCTTCGGCCTTCCAGAAGATGTAGGGGTTGGTGCGGGGTTCCTGCACCTGACGCGAATCGAAGGGGACACCGGCCGCTTCGATGATCTTGTTGAAGCCCATGCGTTTCATGGTTTCGCCAAGACGCTCGCGGTTCTTGCCTTCTTCCATCCACAGATCCCAGATGCCTTCGACGACGTCCTTGATCTCGCGGTACTCGTTGTCGGCATCGACCTTGACGAACGGGACGAGCAGGGAGCCCATCTGCGCACCGTCGAGGATCGGAGCCTTGGCGCCGACGAAGATGGAGGCGCCGCGATCGTTACCGATGCGCAGAGCCTGCGGCATGGTGTTGATGCAGTGCATGCAGCGGACGCATTCCTTGTCGTTGATGGCCAGCTTGCCACCCTCGTAGGACATGCACTCGGACGGGCACAGGTCGATGACTTCCTTCTGGATGTCGAACTTGCCCCAGTCGCGGCCCGCGTGGGCACCGGCGTTCGGGGCGATCTCGCCGCCGACGTAGCCGGCAACGGCCTTCTGGTCGATGCGGATCGCGTCGCGCCAGGTGCCGATGACGGAGAAGTCGGAACGGGCGATGGAGGCCACGCAGCCGTTCGGGCAGCCGTCGAACTTGAACTTGAACTTGTACGGGAAGGCCGGGCGGTGCAGCTCGTCCTGGTACTCGTTCGTCATGTCGTAGCAGAGGGCCTGGGTGTCGTAGCAGGCGAACTCGCAGCGGGACATGCCCATGCAGGTGGCCGGCGTACGCAGGTTGGAACCGGAACCGCCGAGGTCGGTGTTCAGGTTGTGGGTCAGTTCAAAGAAGATCTCTTCGAGCTGCGGGGTGGTGGTGCCGATGAACACGATGTCGCCGGTGGCGCCATGCATGTTGGTCAGACCGGAGCCGCGGAACTCCCAGAGGTCGCAGAGCTGACGGAGGAATTCGGTGGTGTAGAATTTGCCGGAGGGCTGGTTCACGCGCACGGTGTGGAAGTGGGCCACGCCGGGGAACATCTCAGGCTGGTCGCAGTAACGACCGATGACGCCGCCGCCGTAACCGAAAACGCCGACGATGCCGCCGTGCTTCCAGTGGGTCTCACCGTCTTTGTAGGAGAGCTCAAGCACGCCCAGCAGGTCGTCCGGGCAGTCGGCGGGGATCTGGAACTCGATCCCCTTCTCGTTCTTGGCTCTGCTGTCACACTCCTGCTTAATGTCGGACACAAAGCTGGGCCACGGGCCGCTTTCCAGCTGGTCCAACAAGGGGGTTTTGTGTTTCGCCATTCCCTTAACCTCCATAACGTTTGGATTAAGTTACTACCCTCATCACCGATAGCGCGTCCGGATGGGCCTCCCGCTTATGGGGCGGGGCGTCCGGGCATCTTTCCGTGCTATGACGAGAACGCCCGCAGGCCGATGGGCGTGCGGTCGCGCTCTGAAAACCTGTGACAAATAGCACAAGCTGCCAACACTTTTAAGGACATCGGGAGTTCTTTGTCAACCCAAAATCCCCGGAAACGCGGCGTCTCCGCTTATAATCAATCGCCGCCCCGGTCCTTTGCCCCCCCCTGTGACGGCCCTCTTGCCTTGGCGGCCACGGCAGGGTATCCCTCCCCCCTGCCGGGACCGGAATTTTCCGCAAACCTGACCGGCGGGAGAGCACATGATCGAACGCGAGACCACCACCGGCTGCCGCCGCTGCGGCATCTGCTGCGGCAAGGGCGGCCCCGCCCTGCACGACGAGGACGCCGGACTCGTGGGCGGCGTCCTGCCCATGGAAAAGCTGACCACCCTGCGGGTGGGCGAAATGGTCTATGACCAGCCCCTCGGCAAGGTCGTACCCCTGGTCGAGGAGATCATCAAGATCCGTTCGGCCCCGGATTCCGCGACCTGCATATTCTTCGACGAGAAAAACCGGGCCTGCGGCATCTACGAGAACAGGCCCGTGGAATGCCGCGCCCAGCTCTGCGAGAACGACGAACGGCTCAAGGCCGTCTACGACAAGGAGCGCATCGGCCGCCGCGACCTGCTGCCGGAGGGGCACCCCCTGCTGGAGCTGATCGAGGACCACGACGAGCGCTGCTCCCCCCGCCGCCTGACCAGCCTGGCGCGACGCATCGCCGAAGGCGACAAGGACGCGCTCGAAGCGGTGGGCGCACTTCTCGCCTACGATGCCGAGCTTCGCAAGGCCATTTCGGAAAAGTCCGGAATCAGCCCGGACGCCTTGGAATTTCTGCTCGGACGCTCCCTGGACAAGGTTCTCGCCGGAATCGGCCTTGAGGTCCGGCGCGAGGACGGGCGCACCGTGCTGCGCAGACGCCCGGTGCGGATCTAGCCCGCGCCGGGACGAAGCCACAAAACCGACAGGAACGAGGAACGACCATGAAGGACGATCTGGGACTTTACTATCTTCCGTCCATGCAGGACACGACCACGCGCATGTACGTGCGCGAGGTAGACGGCCAGGTCCAGTTCCGGCTTTGGAACGCCGCGCATCCCGAAGTCTGGGAGCGCCACGAGTGGCTGCCCTTCGACGTCATCGAAGCCGCCTCCGAACTCTATCGCGAGCGCAGCCCGGACCGCAATCCGCTGGCTCTCTACGACCTGGCCATCGCCAAGCGGCTGATCAAGGACGGCAAGTAGCCGCCGCAGGCCGGGCGAAATCCGCGCCCAGGCAGCGCCAAAAAAGACGCATTTCGCGTCTTTTTTCGCGTTCGGGCGCAGACTCAACCTGCGGCGACCGCCGCAGGGCTTGAGAATACGCCCAGGCACGCTTCTTGATTAGCATTGATATTCCGACTCCCGGCTGAGGCAAACCGGAAGGAGTGTATGTCATGCACGCTTACGATCTTACCCGCATCATCCAGCAGAGCATTCTTGAAGGCGGAAAGCCGGCCAAGGTCATCGCAGAGGAAATCGGGAAGCCTTATTCCACCATGCTTCGCGAAGCCAATCCCTTTGACACGACGGCCAAGGTCGGTGTGGAAACCCTCATGGATCTGATGAAAGCGACCGGCAACCTGGCGCCGCTGCGCTACATGGCTGCGAAATTCGGGTACGACCTTGTGCGGAAGACGGAAACCGCCACGGAGGACGTGTTCTCCGGTGCGGGAAACGGCTATTCCGTGAATGCCTGAGCCGAAGCTCCGTCACTGGCGACGGGGCTGATCGACCGCCCGGCTCTCTTGGGAGCCGGGCTTTTTTTGCGCCTCGCGCCCCTGCCCGCCGCTCTCCGGCTGCTGCTCCATGACGCGCGCGCCCGTGCCCAAGGTGCCGCGGATGATCACCTCCCCGGCCGCCTGCGGCTTGCCGGAGCCGCCGCCAGCGTCCTTGGACGGACGCTGCTCCGCCGCATCGGCCTGCCCGCCCTCGTTCTGCTCCGCCACGTCCTGCTCCGCCACGTATTGCCGCGCGCCGATGGCCCGCGCTGTCAGGGACGTTCCCGGCAGGACGCACGAAAGCATAACGGACAGCAGCAGGATTCGGCATATCCGCCCCAAAAAGCGCCCGGCAGGACAGGGGCCGAAAGGAGCGTGCCGCCCTGTCCCGCCGGATTCGACACCGGTCATATTCCGTTCCACCCTTGCTGCGCGTTGAATCATGCGAAGATGATAGCAACCCACGTGCCACGAGCAACACGCTAAAATAAAAGAGTTAATTCCACCCCTTGCTTTTCTCTCGCGCAGAAATTGCGCTCCGGGGGCAAAAGACGGCCTCCCGAACCTGCGACTCCGCTTGACGTATCGTATACGCAAAGCTAGGAAACCAAGTGATGCGACCATTCGTGGGATTCTCCCACCCAACCGGAACAACGAGGTGACGTGATATGTTGCGCAAAGCCTTCAACCTGGCTGCGGTCCTTTTTCTTTTCAGCGCCCTTCTCGTGGGATGCGGCGGCCCCGGCCCTGAAAAGGCCGCGCAAAGCGCGTTGGAGGCCACTGTCAGCGGCGACTTCAAGACGGCGTCCGACAATTTCTGCAAGAAGATGCTCGACGAGATGCCTCCCCAGGAGCTCATCGACGAGATCGCCAAGGAACTCAAGCAGTACGAATTCGACTTTTCCGGGCTGAAGTACGAGGTCGTCGAGGAAAAAGGCGACAGCGCCACGGTCCACGTGAGCGGCACCATCAAGGCCAAGGGACCGGACGACGAAAAGACCGACGACATGGACGAGAAGATCTCCATGGTCAAGGAAGACGGACAATGGAAGGTCTGCGAATAAGCGCGGCCCGATGCTTTCTCAGGGGCGGGGTTTCCCGCCCCTTTTTCGTGCTCGCGGCCCAGGGCGGGCGCGCGGCTGACCCGATCATTTCCGCAGCCTCGCTTCCCGGCCTGCGCCCATGAAATCCCTGTTCGCCGACATCGCGGCCATTGCCTTCGGCCTGTTCCTGACCCTCCTCCTGCTGGAAGGCGCCCTGCGTCTGCTGCCCGTCAACGAGGGGCTGCACACCCAGCCCGTGAACGCGGACTCGCCCGTCTATCATTTCGAACCGAACCGCGATTCGGTCTGGTCGCGGGGGCCGGACTTCGCCCTGGTCAACCGCGTGCACACCAACAACTGCGGATTCGTCAACGACCTCGACTATCTTCCGGACGCCCCGACCCCGCTGGCCGCCGTCATCGGAGACAGCTACGTCGAAGCGGTCATGGTCCCCTCCAAGGAAACGCTTCAGGCCAGACTGGCCTCGGACCTGCAAGGACGCGGCCGGGTTTACAGCTTCGCGGCCTCCGGCGCGCCGCTGTCCCAGTATCTCGCCTACGCTCGCTACGCCTGTTCGACCTTTCATGCGGACAAGCTCATCTTCGTGGTGGTGGGCAACGACTTCGACGAATCCCTTTTCCGCTATGCGCAAATGCCCGGCTTCCACTATTTCAGTGAACGGAACGGAAAGCTGGAGCTGGTCCGCAGGGACTACGAGCCTTCCTGGACGACGCGGCTGGCGCGCCATTCCCGACTGGCCCTCTACCTGCTGACCAACGCGCGGGTGCAGGACGTTCCCGCGCGGGTGCTCGGCCTGTTCGGCTCCGGACGGGACGAGCGGTATGTCGGCCAGACCTCGGCCAGGATCGATGCCGAGCGGCTGCGCCTTTCGCGCATGGCCGTGGATGAATTTCTGCGCCTGCTTCCGCAGGAGACGGGCCTGCCCGCCGGGCGGATGCTCTTCGTCGTGGACGGCGTGCGGCCCCGGCTCTACGATCCGGCTTACGCCCCCCAAACCGACGACAGCTACTTCGCGCAAATGCGCCGCGAGTTCATGGTCAAGGCGCGGCGTCTCGGTTTTGGCGTGATCGACATGCAGCCGCTCTTCCGGGCGGAACACGCGCTCACGGGCGGTCGTTTTGAATTCGCGCAGGATGCGCACTGGAACGGCGCGGGCCACGAACTCGCGGCCCGCGCCGTGCGGCAAAGCGGATTTCTGGACGATCTCCGCTGAGAGGCGGATTCCCTTCTATTTGACCCGATAAATGCGCACGTGGGGCGAGCCCTCGACCACCAGCTGGAAATGCTCGCTGATGGCGGGATCATCCGGATTGCCCACGAGCAGGCGCACCAGGGTGCTGCTGTAAAGGGATTCGTCCATGAGGTAGGTGTCCTGCTGCCCCTTGTTCACGACCAGATGCGGCGCGCCGAGGTTCTGCAGGAAATCGTGGTGCTTGTAGTCGCCGCCGTCGAGCACGTCCACGCTGCTCACGGGGATCGGCGGCCTGCCGTCGGCGGGCACGAGCAAGCCCCGGCGCGGGTCGAGCTGAAAGGCCGTGGTCACGCGCTGGCTGCGATACCCTTCCGGCGCGGCTCCCGTGTCCAGCCGCCAGGAGCCGAAAAAGCTGATCCACTTGGTAATGCGCATGTCCGCCCAGGGCACCACGAGATATTGCGGCTTGTCCGGCGCGGGCACGTCCTCGGTGCGCAGGCTCTCGACCTGCGCCCGCGCCGCCTGCGCGCCCATGGCGTCCCATTCCCCGGAGGGATCGCCGCCGTGCAGGGCGGCGTACTTGATGATTCCTGCGGACTGCCGGAGCGAATCCGAAACCAGGGCCAGAGCCGTGGGGTAAATGTAGCGCCCGGCGTGCTGGCCGCCGTCCGAGGGGGTCATGCGCCCGGCGTAGAACTGGGTCGCGTAGCCGTAGTCCCACCAGGTCCAGACGGTGCTTCCTTCCGGGGCTCTCTCGCCCAGGGCCACCAGGGCCTCGCCGTGCGGCTTGTCGATGACCGGGGTCAGCGGCAGGGACTTGTACTGGAAGGCAAGGCCCGCGACGATGGCCAGGCCGATGGCGATCTGCGAGGCAGGGACGTACCAGGCGCGCAGATTTTTTGCCCGCACCAGGCGCTCCATGCCCCAAGCCAGCGGCACGGCCAGGCCGATGGCCACCGCGGGACCGCCGAACATGGTGAAGCGCACGCCGAGCTTCCAGCCCGCGAGGCCCAGGCCGAGCAGCGGCAGGAGCAGCACGGCCGCGGGGCGGCGCAATACCACCCAGATCAGGCCGATGATTCCGAAGGGAGCCAGCCAGCTGAACGGGCCGAGCCGCATGAAAATGGCGGCGAGCCCGACGTTTTCGGCCTCGATGATGCTCTGGGCCACGGCCGGATACGTGGGCGGGGTCACTCCGGCCACTCCCGCTGCCACGCCGTCCGCCACGGGCTTGAAGTAGGGGGCGAGCTGGGACCAGATCAGATCCAGCGGGCCGAGAACAAAATTGCCCAGCAAAGCGACCAAGCACAGGACTGCCGCGCCTACGGGAAGAGAAATCACACGCCGTCGCGGGGCTGCGGGCAAAAGCCCCACTCCCAGGGCGAGCACCAAGGCAAAAAGCGGGGCAAAGCCGGCGAGCGCCCTGCTCAGCCCGGTTCCTTCCCGTCCCCACAGCGCGGCCATGCCGAACAGTGCGATCTGCCACAAAGCCGCGCCGCGCGCGCCGCGCACACCGCCGACAATCGCCAGGGCCGCGGCAAGCCAGGCGATGACTACATAGTAAGAAAAAATATCCTGGTGGAACCACCATCCGCATCGCGCGAGCATGCCGAATCCCACTGCGGCGAGTGCGTCGCGAAGTCCCCAGGCAGCAGGCTCCTGCTCCACGGTCCGCCAAGACGGACGGATATATTTGCGCAGCAGGAGGGCCAACAGAAACCCCGCCAAAAGCGGCATGAGCAGGGTCATGAGGTCTGTATCGTAATAACCGAGCCTCGTACGGCGGTAAAATCCGGGCGCCAACCCCGAAAGCAGGCCCGCCAACCACGCGCCATTGCGCCCGCCAAGCAGCCATCCCCACAGCGCCCCCACAGCCCCCACCAGCCCGGCCAGCAATACCGGACCGAAAAAGGCGGCGTTGACGAGATTTCCGCCGAAGAGGACGGAAACACCACGCAAAAGAATATGCATTTCCGAGTTGTAGGTTCCGCGGACACCGCTCGCGGCAGCCAGCCAGTAATAGGTGTCGTGCGTGCCCATGATATGGCCGTCGTTCACGAAAAGACCGGGATGCCCCCACGCGGAGAGGTCGATCATCCGCAAGAGGAAGTTGACGAGCCAGGCGAGCAGACAGGCCGCCAGAAGGGTTTTCCAGTCAACGCGCAGACCCAGTCGGGGCGTATCGGCATCGTTTGCGCCGAATATGCGGTTCACTACCGAGATCATCACGTAACCTCACGATGGGCTTGATCGGTGCTTTTTTTCAAGCTGCCTCAGTACACGCTTGGTGCTGGAAAAGCAACTTGAGCAAGGGCGGAGGCTGGTTATGCCGCCGAAACGCAGTCAGATTCAATGCCAATCCCACTTGCTTATCGTTCAATTTTTCTGTACGAACTTGGTCATGCTTACCGAGCTGTTCACATCGAAAACGCGCATCAAGCTCTTGATGAAGCTTTTCCTCAACCCGCAAGTCTCCTGCTATCTGCGCGAACTGGCGGGCGAGTTCGATGTATCGCCGAACGCCATCAAAGGCGAGCTGGACAGCCTGACCAGCGCCGGGTACCTCGAACGGGAGCAAAATGGCCGATCCGTCTTTTTCCGGGCCAACCCCCGCCATCCTTTCTTCCCGGAAATCAGCTCCATCGTGCGCAAGACCTTCGGCATCGACCAGCTCATGGACGAGATCATGGCCAGCCTGGGGAAGGTGGAGGAAGTCTACATCCTGGACGACTACGCCCAGGGCAGGGACTCCGGCATCATCGACGTGCTGCTCGTGGGGGACGTGAACCGCGACAAGCTCGAAGACCTGCGCCGCATCACCGAGCAGAAGATCAACCGCAAGGTCCGCCCTCTGGCCATCACCGCGCGGGAGTTTGACGAAGCCCGCGATATTTTCATGAAACGCCCTCATTGGAAGGTTGTCTGACATGGCAGCAGATTCGCCACGGACGGCAGGGCAGAGGTCCGAATTCGCAGCCGAGGCAAGCAGATGAACGCAACCGGAACACCTTTTTCCGTCGACGCTGGCGCCTTCCCTGTCCGGGTGACGCTGGAATTGACCAACATCTGCAACCTCAGTTGCACCTTCTGCCCGCGCAAGCTGATGGAACGCTCGCGCGGCTTCATGGACGTCGCGTTGGCCAAACGGCTCATCGACGAGATGAGCGAACATGATTGCCATGCGCTCGTACCCTTTTTCCGGGGAGAGAGCCTGCTGCACCCGGAATGGGAAGAAATCCTGCGCCACGCCCGCCAACGGCTCTCCGGAGAACTCCAGTTCACTTCCAACGCGGCGCTTTTGACGACGGAAGCGGCAGACAGACTTCTGGCGCTGGGCATCGACTTCATCTCCTTCTCGCTTGATACGCTTGAACCGGCGCTCTACAACGCCTCCAGAAAAGGTGGCGACCTGGAAAAAGCCATGCGCAACGTGCGGCATTTCATTGCCCGGCGTGATCAGCTCGACGCGCCGACCCTTGTCCAGATATCCTCCGTCCAGACGAAGGCCCACCGTCCCGGCATGGACCGCTTCATCGACTACTGGACCGACCGGGCCGACCGCGTCCGGGTGTACACGGAGCACAGCTCGGACGGGAACCCCGGAAGCATCGGCGAAGAACTGCCGAACTTCGAAGAGCGTAAGCCCTGCAGAAAGCCCTTCACCGACATCGCGGTCTATTGGAACGGCACCGTTGCTGTCTGCAACCACGACTGGACAAGGCTTGTGGACGGCTCTCCGCTTGGTGACGCTTCCAAATCAGACATCCACGACATCTGGACCTCGGCAGCCTACCAACGGCTTCGCGAAAAGCATCTCGACGGCAACCTTGAAGACTGCCCCCCCTGCACGCATTGCGACCACTGGAAGATGTACTACATGGAGGAAGGATTCTTGGGGCGTACCTATCTGCGAAAGGCACGACGAAACGCAGCCGATGCAAACCCGGGCTCTGTCGGTTCTGCGTATCCCCTTGCGGACGATGAGCCTTCGCCCTCGCATCCATGAACCGCCGAAGAATCATTCTCTCTTTTCTTGGCGCCCTTCTCCTGGCCGCGGCTTTCGCCTTCGGGCTTGCCTCGGCGGCCTACAACACGCCGTTGTTTCGGGCCATCGTGGAAATCAAGCGGTCCATCCTGCCCGAAGATTTTGGCACGCGCTCCTGGGCCGAAGGGGCCAGTAACCCGCAACAAATCGTGCTTCCGTTGCTCTTCGACGAGCCTTTGCCTGCCGTGCCCTTGCTCCTGGCACCTGTTCGATCCATGGACGACCTTGCCGCCCGCATTGACGAAATGCGCCTCGTCACATCCGAGTCCTTCCTGGACGGTCCGTCGTTGCGGATTGAGGACGCGGAGGCTCTTGCCGACGATGTCCTTCGGTTGCGGTTCCGCTGCGACGGCCGCCCCCATGAGGCATATGCATACCATCTCCCCCCGACCGGCGGCGCAAGCCGAGGCGGCGTGCTGATCATTCCGGGAAGCGGCGACGACCAGGCCTGGGAAATCCGAAGAGGGAACGGGTACCACGGTGACGTGGCGAGCTATCTCCGACAGTGGTTCGACGTCTACGTGCTCATCAAGCCGAACCATGGTGCGCGGGCCATCCACGATGGGGTGAAGCGCTACTCACGGTATGTTTTCGTGCCCGGCCTGCTGAACGACGGCTACCCATACAGCGCCACGCACATCACCGAAGCCATGGCCTTCCTTCAATTGATCCGGGCGCATCATCCTTTGGTCGGTTGCGTCGGCCTCTCCCAAGGCGGGGAAGCGACATTGATCGCCACGCTGCTCTCCCACCCCGACTTTGCCGTGGTGGCCTCGGGATACAGCACTCTTTTACGCCGGATGCCCCTCGACAACATCGGCCAGATCATCATCCCCGACCTCTGGAACAAGCTGCTCGCGCCGGAACGCGTCCGGGCCATTCTGCTCCAAGGGAAAACCCGTATGCTCTTCTCCTGGGGCAAGCAGGAAGGCTACCCCTACGGAAGCGAATGTCTGACGCATGCATCGCAGAATGCGCTGCGACTCGACGGGGATCCGCGCATCACCTTCACCTACCATGAAGGCGAACATGTTTTCCCGTTCTCAGAAATGACTCCGTTCCTCCAAGGCGTTATCGCCGCTCGGGACAAGGGGGAATAATGCGAAACTTGAAGGCCTCGGATCGTCTCTTCTTTGTTGTTCAGGCCTGGCTGAAGTACCTCTCGTTCTCGTGGGCCGCCCGCTTGCGCGGTCGCCTCTACTCCCGGTTCTGCAAAGCCGCGGGGCGCAACCTGACCATCCACGATGGAGTGACGATCAAGCATCCGGGGGGAATTACCTTCGGCGACAACGTGACGTTGAATACCGGCTGCTTCCTTGGAGGCGGCGGCGGGTTGACCATCGGGAGCGACGTCATGATCGGGGCTGGCAGCAAGATCGTCACATCAGCCCACACTCACGACAAAACGGACATTCCCATGCGCGAGCAGGGCCTGGAATGGAAGCCCGTGCATGTGGAGGACGACGTATGGTTCGGGTTCGACGTTGTCGTCCTCCCCGGCGTACGCATAGGAAGGGGCTCCATCCTCGGAGCCGCAAGCGTGGTCACGCGGGATGTGCCCCCCTACAGCGTTGTCGCGGGCAACCCCGGCCGGGTTCTGCGGCAGCGTACGGAGCGATAGATTATGTGCGGAATTTGCGGCGTCCTGAACTTCTCCGGTTCCCCGGTCCTCCGCGAACAGCTGGAGGCGATGAATGCGGTCCTGGCACATCGGGGACCGGATGGTGAGGGTGTCTTCACTGATGGTCCCCTGGGGCTGGCCCACCGCCGACTGGCGATTCTGGACCTGAGCAGCGCGGGACAACAGCCCATGCTGACCGAGGATGGACGTCTCGCGATCTCGTACAATGGCGAAGTCTACAATTTCCGCGAACTACGTCATCAACTGGAAGGGCTCGGCCACGTTTTCCGCTCCGAATGCGACACCGAGGTGGTGCTGAACTCTTATGTCCAATGGGGGGCAAAGGCTGTTGAGCGCTTCAACGGCATGTTCGCTCTCGCCATTTACGACAGGAGGGAGCGGAAGCTCTTCCTCGCCCGTGACAGGTACGGCATCAAGCCGTTGTATTACGCATTTCAGAACGGCACATTTTTCTTCGCGTCGGAACAAAAGGCGATTTTACACTATCCTGGATTTGCCCGTCGCGTGGACAGCGAAGCTGTGCTCGAATATTTCACCTTTCAAAACCTCTTTTCCGACAGAACCTTCCTCCAGGGAGTCCGACTCTTTCCAGCGGGCCACCACGCCACGCTCGATTGCGCACACCCAACAGACAAATTGCCTTTTCGGCAATATTGGGACTTCCACTTCCGGGAGCCCGAACACCCCCTCGACGAGAACGAATACGTTGAGGAAGCCGACAGGCTCTTCAGGCAGGCAGTTCGACGCCAGCTCGTGAGCGACGTGGAGGTGGGAGCTTTTCTCTCCGGAGGCATCGACTCCGGCTCCATCGTGGCCGAGGCTTCCAAGCATACACGGGACTTCAAGACCTTTACCTGCGGCTTTGATCTCCACTCCGCGTCGGGACTGGAACTGGCTTTTGACGAAAGGGAGCGGGCCGAGCAGCTCTCCTACCTCTTCAAAACCCGGCACTATGAGATGGTGCTCAAGGCGGGGGACATGGAAGCCTGCCTGCCGCAATTGGTTCGGCATCTCGAAGAGCCTCGGGTGGGCCAAAGCTACCCGAACTATTACGCCGCCCACCTTGCCAGCAAATTCTGTACGGTGGTCCTGGCCGGCACGGGCGGGGATGAGCTTTTTGCCGGGTATCCATGGCGATATCCACGAAACGCGGCAACACAGACTTTCGACGAATACGTCGACAGCTACTACCTGTTCTGGCAGCGGTTGATCCCCAATTCGCTCATCAAGAAAGTTTTTCGACCGGTCTGGGGCTCCGTTGAACATGTCTGGACACGAGATATCTTCCGCGACGTTTTCCCGAAGCATCTCGCCCCGCCACAAAGCCCGCAGGACTTCATCAACCATTCGCTCTACTTCGAATGCAAGACCTTCCTGCACGGCCTGCTCGTGGTCGAGGACAAGCTGACCATGGCGCACGGCCTTGAGGCTCGTGTCCCCTTCCTGGATAACGACCTTGTGGACTTCGCCATGCAGGTTCCTGTGGCCTGCAAGCTCAAGCACATCAACAGCGTTCAACGCATCGACGAGAACGAGCCGGGCAGTTCCATGCGCAAGAACACGTTTGGCAAGCAGGACGGCAAGATCATCCTGCGCAAATGTCTTCAGCGGCATGTGCCGGACGATATGCTCAAGGCTGCGAAACAGGGCTTTTCCGGCCCCGATGCGACATGGTTCAAGGGAGAGAGTATTGACTTTGTTCGCAACGTCATCTTCAATGACCACTCCCGCTTGTTTGAGTATCTTGACCGTCAGGCTGTACGCGACCTTGTCCGAGAGCACCTGGACGGAAAACAGAATCGACGCCTGCTGATCTGGTCGCTCCTCAACTTCGAGCAATGGCTGAACGAATTCATGGAGGCTGCATGAAGGCTCTCGTCACTGGCGCGAACGGCTATGTCGGACGGCACTTGACGGCCCTGCTGGCCGAACTTGGACACGAAGTCCACGCTGTGGTGCGTTCGCACCCCGAACGCCTTCCCTCCGGAGTCGTGCCCGTGGTCGCCGACCTCTCCCAAACAGGTTGGACCGATGCTCTCCCCGACAAAGCAGAGGCGGTGATCCACCTCGCGCAGTCCATGCAATATCGAGAATTTCCCGCCGGTGCCGAGGACATGTTCGCCATCAACGTCCGCTCCACCTTCGAACTGCTGGAATGGGCTCGCATCCGGAAGGCGGATGACTTTATTTTCGCTGGAACCGGCAGCGTCTACCCGTTGCGCCCCGAACCGCAGGGAGAGTCCACGCCATGCGAGCCGCCCAACTTTTATGCGGTCAGCAAGTTCAGCGCGGAAAAAATGGTGCTGCAGTACAGTCCTTCTTTCCGTCCTCGAGTCTTCCGCATCTTCTCGGTTTACGGTCCGGGCCAGGAAAACATGTTGCTCCCCCGCCTTGCCCGAAGCGTAAAATTGGGGAACCCCATCACCCTGGCGGGCGGAGTGGGGCTTCGGCTTTCGCCCATTCATGTCCATGACGTCTGCCGGATTCTTGCTGAAACACCCGGACGAGACGACCTGCCCGGAATTCTCAATCTCGCCGGGCCGGAATGCCTGAGCATTCGGGAACTGAGCTTGGAATTGGGCCGCTGCCTCGAAACAGAACCGGTCTTCGAGGAAACGCAGGACACTCCTTCCGCCATCTGCGGAGACGTTTCCACTCTGCTGCGGCACTTTCCGGATTTGCACCTGCGCCGTTTCGCCGACTATGCCCACGAGGTGCGCCCATGACCCGGACGGCCTCGATGCGACCCGCCGACTTCACAACGCAAGAATTCCACCGACTGCTGCGGCTGGCCGGGGAACGCTATGCCTTCCATACTTTCACGGACTGTCCGAGGGACGGAGAATTTCTCATCTGGCGACACGACATCGACCTTTCCCCGCAGCGCGCGCTCCGACTCGCACGGATTGAGCGGGAGGAAAGCGTCCGGGCGATCTATTTCATCAATCCCCACAGCGAATTCTACAACCTGCTCGATCAGCACTGCACCGCCGCCGTTAGGGAAATCGCCTCTCTCGGCCACGAACTGGGAGTCCACTTCGATTCCTGCTACTTCGGCGACCCCCGCGAGGACTTTGAGGAGGTGCTCGCCCGCGAGAAGCGGATGCTTGAGGATATCTTCCGCGTGGAGATGGGCAGTTTCTCGTTCCACTATACCACCCCGTTTTCGCAGACCTTCACCGGGGAAAGCTACGCGGGGATGGTCAACGCGGCCTCGGACTATTTTCGCAACGAGGTGACGTATTGCTCCGATTCCAACGGACTCTGGCGCTACGATCGCCTGGAGGACGTGCTGCTCAAGGGCGGACACGAACGGCTCCAGGTGCTTACGCACCCAGGGCTCTGGCAGGATGAGCCCATGCCGCCGGCTGATCGCTACCGCCGGTGCGTTTACGGCCGCGCGGACGCCACATGGAAATGGATCAACGACTTCCTGCAGTCCTGCGGAAGAGAATTTGGCGTTCAGGGATGCAGTGAAACCAATAAAAGTAAATCAATGTGATATGATGAAAATACAACAATCCATCATGGAAGAAAACGAGCGAAGGGTTCAATTCAAAAACAACATTGAACACATTGAATTTCTTGAAAAACTAAACGATGCTGTCTCCGGACTTAACGAACGTCTCAAAAACAGTGAAAATATGGAATCCAGTAAGCATGTCTGCCTCATGGTCTTTGGACTTTACAGAAGCGGGACATCACTGACGTACCAACTTCTTGCAAATTGTCTGAACGTCATTTTTCCCAACAACATTTCCGCAAGATTCTGGAAGAATCCCAATGTAGGTTTTAAACTGGCCAGCATCATAACGAGTGAAAAATACGTTACAGAATACACGCCATGCTTCGGCAAGTTCCCAAACGCGGAAGGAGTTCATGAATATAGCTATTTTTGGAGCGACATTTTGCATATGGGAGACCATGAGAACCAATTTACAGAACGACCGTTTAGCCCAGATCAATCAAAAAAGTTAAGAGAAACATTATTTTCCCTGATGAATGCTCACGACAAGCCACTTCTGTTCAAGAATATCCTGGGAGTCCCTCATATGGATCAGATAGACGCGACCCTCGACAAGACACTCTGGATATATGTACAGCGCGACTTCACGGACACTGCGATTTCCCAATACAATTCCAGAATCGAATATTACGGCACACCTGACTCCTGGTGGGGACTGTATCCGCCTAACTTTGAGGAGATTCGCCACCTATCTCCCGAGGAACAAATAGCCCACTCAATGAAACGTATTTCGGAGATTTATGGGAAAAAGATTGAGGGAAAGGACAATGTCATTGTTTTGCGATACAAGGATGTCTGCAATAACCCTACAATGACCATCGAGCAAGTCAGAATGGCATTGAAACGGCTGTACGACTATAGCATTGATGTTAGAAATGGGATACCGGAAAGATTCACAGCCAAGGAGTACGCTCTGGACACGGACATAAACCAACGCATAGCAAAGGCCGTCAAGGCTATCTGTCACAAATGACAATCTACGCAGCCCATCAGCCAAACTTTTTGCCGTGGTTCGGCTATTTTTACAAAATCACACATTGCGATGTGTTTGTGTTTTTGGATGACGTCCAATTTTCATCAGGATCCTACATTAACAGAGTTAAAATGCTTTTCGGAAAACAACCAAAGTGGGCGACGGCCAGCATACGCAAACGCCAATCCCACACGACACAGCTAAACCAAATGTTCTACTCGAATTCTGACTGGGAGCAATTGCTGCTCCGCAGGTTTGAACACAATTACAGAAACTGCGCTCATGGTCGTGTCGCGACATCTATCTTGGAGAGCATCATGTTGCACAAGGAACGCAATGTTTCCAAATTTAATACGTATGCCATCCATATCATTTGTAAAGAACTCGGTATCGACATGCCCGAGTTTGTGCTTTCGTCCAGCCTCAGCGTTCAATCGCAGAGCACTCAACGGCTTTGCGATATCGGGAAAGCGATAGGAGGAAACTCATATCTTAGTGGAAACGGAGCTTCCGCTTATCAGGAGAATGCTCTTTTTGCCGCCCACAACATCCAGGTTTGCTATTCTCAAATGCAACACCCGACGTACCCTCAAATTGCCGATGGAGAATTCTATCCGGGCATGTCAATTCTGGACACTATCGCCAATATAGGCTTGGAAACAACAAAAAAACTCCTCATGGGCTAACTCGATGGAAAAGCTGCTTCAGTATATCAACAACGTACGCCCCCTTACGTCTCTCAAGGCGCTGGACACATTTTCTCGAGCCGGAGAGTGGGCTACCTATCGCTTCGCTTCCATGGTCAAGACGCTGGAATGCTGGGAATATGATTCTCAACACATCGAGCGACTCAAGCGCAACTTCCCGAACGCGATAGTACGGCAGGTTGATTCTATTCAACAGATGCAGCAGCACTCTCAGAGGTACGATTTTGTTTTCATTGACAACCCTCAAGGGCTTTACTGCGACAACAAGTATTGTGAGCACTTCGAGATTTTAGGTCATATTCACAGGGTTGTCACTGATCACTGTTTTGTGATTTTCAACTGCAACAACAAACCATATGTCAACCCTGAAAAACCTATTGAATATTACAACAAATGGATAGAACGACGCAACATATTTTAGCATACCGATTCGAGATCTATTAATATAGATTTTTTTGACATATTTTATTCGATTTTTTTTAAGGTTCAAAGACTGCACACTCTTTCACATCTCTATATATGTGAACCGTCTCACATAAAGGGAACAGATTCTTTCATTTCGCGACACCTCTTTGAGCTTAAAAAGGCTGACTAAGGTCTCGGCTTACGCTTTCACTACCGAGCAGGTCAGATAATTATATCAACAAGAGTGCGGGTTAGATCCACCGCAGCAGGCTTAACGCAAAATATGACATCGTTTTCAGCACCCGGTAAAATTGAGCAACTTTGCATTTCATTGGCGGCGAGGATTTGCGACAGCCGGACTGCTCCGTGGGCACTGGCTGCACTCTGGCGTTGCACGAAACGGGTATTCAACGACTCCATTGCCGACTTTGTGGCGCTCAAGGTCATCAACCTCCTGGGCTACCTGTTCTTCAAACGTGGCATAGTCTGGAACAATTTCCACATTGACGGCCTTCGGGCGCGATTCGAATCGAAAAAATCCCCTTTCCGGACGATCCCCAAACGTACCCCCACCGCTTCCCCCGCGCTGAGAATCGGCGTCGTTACCCGGCGTGTGGATATGGGTTTTCCGGAGTGCTACGAATCGCAGTTTCCTCAACCGCACCAGCTCTACCTTTTCGACACGGTCGTTGACGACGGCCCACACCGCCCCGCGCCCGCGAGACCGGACATCCACTGCGTTCGAGTGGAACAGCAGGAGTCCTATCAGAAATTCATCCGCGAACTTGCGGAACGCATCAATGCGGCGCAGCTCGATATCCTTATCCTTGCTAACTGGTGCCCTGTTCGCTTCAACCAGCCGAAGAGGGATCTAGCAAGTCTGGTCGATACGCCGTGCCTGATAGGCTACTTGTCAGGATCCGACCTGATCTATCATCCTAAAGTCGACTACTCCCTCTATGTGCAGCCAAGGAAAGGCTATAGCGTCAAGAACCAGCGCTTGTGGTCGCATTTCGCACGCGGATACGTCAGGGCAGAGAGATGCTACGAGACTGTCTTCACTTGGCCGTCCTATGAGATAAAAAGAGCGGAGAATCCACCGTTCAGCCAGCGCAGCAACATAATTCTGAGCATGAACAGGCTGTACAAGGTGGCCCAAACCCCCTATCTGACGGCGATAACCACTCTCTTGCAGCGGGACAAGAGCTTGCGTTTTGTTTTTCTCGGTGAAGACAACGCCCAGCATCTTGAATCGATATCATCCTTTTTCAGGCGCAGTGGCGTGGCAAGTCAGGTCCAGTACCTTGGAGCCTTTTCTCTTTACCTGCCCAAAGAGCAGCTTACGGATAAGATTTTCACATTGCTTCGAGCGGCGCGCCTTGCTCCCGACCCATGGCCCATCGGCGGAGGGCGAACAAGAATCGAAGCTTACTCCGCCGGTACGCCTTCGACACACATGCGGCTTGACCACACTCCGACGACATTGTGGAACAGAGACTCCCAAAAGGGCACGGATCTCCCCTGCCTCGAACTCCCCGAGGCTACCGCGACCACGCTCGACGAGTTCATTTCGATTTGTTCAAGGCTGCTGTACGATAAGGAAGCTGCTGAAAGCATCGTCCGCAAGCAATACCGGATTGTCGACCATGTCACCTCTCCCTCGGTTTGGTGGGAGGAGGTTTTGTCGTCCCATGATCAATGGCTGCACGGAACAGGATGGGCGTCGGATTTCGCGCCCGCCTTGAAGGATTGAGTCGGGCCAATGTACGCACTTGCAAAAGAAATCCTTCGCCATGCGGGGGAAAACCGCGACCGCCAACTGGCGGTCTTGACTCTCCTGACCATTTTCAACGGGTTGGTGGAAGTCATGGCTTTAGGCTTGCTGGCAGCCTTCATCTCAAGCCTCACGGCCCCGGAAAAAGTCATCGACTCCCAGGCGGTCCAGACATTGAGCACCTTTTTCTCCATCAACTTCACCCAAGACCGCCTCACTTTTTACAGCTTGATAGGCGGTGCAGCCCTGGCGATGATTCTGTTCAAAAACATGCTCATCGCGCTGCATACCTGGCTCACGGCGCGCTATGACGGCGCCCTGAATTTGGCCTATGGCGAGAAAATGCTCGCGGGTATCGACAGGATCCCATATGAAACCTTTGTCCGCTTAAATTTTTCCGACATCTACTCGACGATATCCTGGCGAGTCTTCATCGGAAACATGCTGACCAACGCCATGGCCATCTTCAGCGATCTGACGGTATCGTTGATCATCTTCTTCTCCTTATTTTATCTCAATCCGAAAACCACGCTACTCGTTTTCCTTGTTATCAGCCTCATGGGCCTCTCCTGTTTTCTCTTGCTGCGCAAACGTTCCTTACGTCTGGGGCAGCGAGCCACGCAAAGTCTCCTCGATGTAAACAGAGTTCAGATGAAGACGGTCCAGGGTTTTCGCGACTTGAAGATTTTCGACAACATAGATGAGTCTCTTTATCTTTTTCATCGAGATCAAACGAGCTACGTGCACTACATCGCGAAACAGCGTGTGCTGACGCGAATCCCGGTTTTCCTGCTGGAAAGCCTCGCATTCGGGGGGCTCATAGTCGGAACGATCGTCATGCTGCGGCATGACGGCAGATCGTCTGAGGAAGTCATGGTGATGCTTTCGCTCATCGCGGTTTCAGCCTGGCGGGTTCTGCCAGCTATATACCGAAGCGTATCGGCAATGGTCGCCATCCGCACCGACTATCCCCGTGTGGAGCGCGTTCTTGCTTTTGTGCGCTTCATTGACAGCCATACGCAAAAGGATCCCGAAGCCCACGAAACGGCTATGCCGGTGCTGCAGTCCACGATTGCCATTGATGGTCTTCGATTCCGCTATTCGGACAAGGATTCCGAAGCACTCAAAGGGGTCGACGTTACGATCCATAAGGGACAGATGGTCGGATTTATCGGACACTCCGGCTCCGGCAAAAGCACGATGGCCGACCTCATCACGGGACTACTTTTTCCATCCGCCGGCGGGATATTCGTGGACGACGTAAAACTCGAACAGCGGAATGCCAGGTCCTGGCGCAAGCAGATCGGCATTGTGCCGCAAAAGCCGTTTCTATTTGACGGGACAATTGCCGAAAACATCGGCTTTTCCATGCTGAAGGAACGCATCGACATGGAACGGGTAAAGCTGTGTTGCGACCTGGCGGGCGCAAGCGATTTCATTGAGCGACTCCCCGGTGGAGTTCATTATACGCTCGGCAACAACGCCGGGAACCTGTCCGGGGGACAAGCCCAAAGGCTCGCCATAGCGCGGGCGCTCTACCGCGATCCCAGCGTGCTGATCTTTGATGAAGCGACGAGTTCCCTTGACGACAAGACGGAACGAATCATTCGGGATACGATCACGGGAATCCGAGGCTCAAGGACCATCATCATCATTGCGCACAGAATGACAGCCGTCGAGCACTGTGATATAATTTACTGGTTTGACGATGGAGACATCATCCAAAATGGGTCACCCGAAGAGATCATCCCCAAGTATACATTCATCAGCAACTCCTGAACCAGATAATTCTTAAGTAAGAGAAAGAGGAATCAATGTCTAAGACGAATGTCGCCTATTCTGAAACTGTTTGGGATGACTCCTATTCCGGGAAATATCCCCCCCCCCAGTATGAGCAGCAGTTCGAGCTACAGTGGAAGCTTGCGCTGGAAAAAGAAGAATTCTTCCAGACTCCCGGATCGTCCACGGAAGAGAAATACATCAACGATCGAGTGTTCGAATGGACCGGAGTCCATCCCGACGGAATAGACCACTTTCACGATCCTTCCATGGGATCAAGAGTCATGGACGTGCCCGTGGATCCTGCGCTGATCCGAGGGAAAAAATGCCTCGACTTATGCTGCGGACATGGACGCTGGACGAGAGTGCTGCAAAAGCTGGGAGCAGCCAGCGTTCTTTCCACAGACATCTCGCAAAGCGCGCTCAAGGCCACTTCGCGATTCAACTCCAATGTCCGCGAACTGGATATCATGACATTGCCGGACCATCCCGAAATGCACGGCCAGTTTGACTTCACCAACTTCTGGGGTGTGGCCATGTGTACGCACGATCCAAGGCTTGCTTTCGAGAACGCCGCCTCCACCGTTGCCCCCGGTGGTTCCATGTACCTCATGGTCTATGCTCCTGATGGCATCCACGGAACCCGACTGACGGGCATCCAGCGCAAAATATTTCACTCTCTGAATTCCGTTGAAAAACGTCTAGCGTTCGTCGACAAGGTTTGGGCAAAAAAGTGGGACTGGCGCTATCCCCTTATGGACAACTACCAAAACCTGCGCTTCAACATGTCCGGAGCGACCGAAGGGCGCGGACACAAGATCGGCGTGCTTGACATGCTTTCTCCGGCATACAACTGGGTCATCACGCTCGACACCGTCAACAACTGGATGCGTAAGGCGGGATTCCAGCAGGTGCTGCATTTGAACAGCAAAGAGAAGACGCCGTGCGCGTACCATGTGCTTGGGACACTCAAGTGTTAACAAGGTGCCTTCATGCTTGAATTTGTCAAACTGCATCGAGACAACGAACGCCGCCTCATCACGGAAGCACTCCTTCCGCGGGCGTTCCAGATCTGGCGGAAGCGTCGCTTCCTCGCGAAAAAGTATCCACAAGCCTTTGTTTCCATCGGCAGCAATATCGCTCCGAACGCTCACATCGGAAACGGATGCCTGATATATGACGCCCACGTGGACGACAACGTCTCCATTGGGGATTACTGCGCCGTGGGACAGGCCAGCATCTTGGGGCATGGAAGGATTTCAATAGGCAAATTCTGCTCAATCGCGCACAATACATATATTACTTCGACGAACAGACGACTGCGCAGCAGAACGACATGTCTGCTGAGCCGGATCGTATCCAGTCGTGTGACATCGAAAGCAGAGGACACGGAGTCCCTCCCCGTCACCATAGGAAACGATGTCTGGCTCGGTTGGGGTGCCGTTGTCCTCCCAGGAGCTGTGATTCCCGATGGTTGCGTCGTCGGCGCCAACGCCGTCGTGACCAAAAGAGCCTATAAACCATACTCCATTTTGGGGGGGGCGCCGGCCTCGATCCTCGGACAGCGCTTTTCCGACCTAGAAATCGCACGATTGCTGGAGATGCGGTGGTGGGATGACGCAGATACCGACATGAGCGAAGAAATGGTAGCCTTCCTGACAACCACCCCGGACGAGTGAGAAACGTGGCCATGTCTGAAAAGACCACCAAGACTCTCCCCCAATCTCATTGGGACAACATCTGGGACGTGGATGCCGTCCCCGCAGCGGCCGACATCACGAGCGTAGACATCAACCACTTCATGACACGCCGCTTTGGCAGGTATTTCGATCAAAATCTCCCCCCCGCTCAACCCAATGCGCGCCTTGCGCTTCTTGAGGCGGGCTGCGGGGGATCGGCATGGCTTCCGGCCTTTGCGCGACAGTATGGGCTGGAGATCACGGGCATCGATTATTCCGAACAGGGATGCAGCCTCAGCCGGGCCATCCTCGCCAAGGCAGGCGTACAGGGGACCATCATCCATGCCGACCTGTTCACGCTCCCGATTAACCTTCAGAAACGATTTGACATCGTCTTCAGCAACGGCCTGGTGGAACATTTCGAACCCGCCGAATCGATCATCACGCAGCTTGTCCAGCTGCTGCGCCCAGGGGGGCGTATTATCTCAATCATACCGAACATGCGAGGACTTCAGGGCCTTCTGCAAAAATGGATCGACAGACCTCTCTACAACGCGCATGTCGCGCACACCCCCGCCAGCCTGGCCGCATGCCACCAGAATTGCGGCTTGAAAGTTCTGGATGCATCCTATCTCGGTACACTGAGTCTTGGCACAATCAACGCCGAGGTTTGGTCCGGGACATGGAAGTACCGCCTCTTTCGCGAATTGGCGTATCGCTGCAGCATCGCAGTCTGGAGGCTCGAAGAGGCCGGGATGCGAGAAAAACAGAGTCTGACGTTTTCCCCTTTTGTGGCTTGTGTCGCTCAGAAGAACCACGAAGAAATCTGCAAATGAGGATCTGCCGCCGCTACGCATTTGAAAAAACTGTTTTTGCTAAATTTTCCCACCGGGTGGGCCAGGACAACATGCTGGGACGAATCAAAACATTCCTTTTCAGGCTGATCGAGTCGTACTCGAAGTGGTATGATCGGCTCTGTGGAATACCTCCGCATCTGCGTCCGTGGCATTTCCAGTGGCACGCACAAGCCCCCCTTGACAGCGACTTGCGCGAAGTGCTTTCCACCTTACGGGGATCTGTTCTAGACGTGGGCTGCGGCTCGCAGCCCTACCGACAATATCTCATCGTCGACAGCTACGTTGGTCTGGACATCTCCCCCAGCCCCAACGTAGATGTCACGGCGGCTCCAGGCGATCCTTTTCCCTTTGAATCGGAGTCTTTTGACGCAATCCTTTGCACTCAGGTGATTGAGCATGTCGAAGACCTACCCTCTTTCCTTGCTGAAACGGACCGCGTCCTGGCGCATAACGGAACCCTGATTCTTTCAGCCCCCTTCATCTATCCAGTGCATGGCGCCCCCCACGACTACCGACGTTTCTCAGAGCATGGCCTGCGCAGTATTATGCCTGGCTATACGATCCTGACGACACGCCGTCAGGGAGGGATCGGCTCGACCCTGGCACTGCTTCTCCTGTGCTGGATGCACAACCAGCTCGGAACCACTACGCTCGGTCAGTTATTACGATTTCTGGGGTTGCCGCTGTTTTTGCCTCTGAGCCTTTTCTGCAATTTTGCAGGCTGGGCGCTTGATCAAATTGACACGACGGACACAACTTACGGCAACCTCCTCATCGTGGCCCAAAAAACAACGCCCCCGACATGCGGATAGCTTTACTCATCGAATCCCTCGAAGGAGGGGGGGCCGCCAGGGTGCTGACCACGATGGCCAACCACTGGGCATCCCATAACCACCGCGTTACGCTGCTAAGCTTTGAGCAGCCAGGGCGGCCCTCCTTCTATCCACTGCATCCAGGGGTTGAGGTCATTCATGTCCCGCGGATCCTTCCGACCGTATCTTCGGATACCCTCAATAACCTCACGCATCTGCGCAGAATCCGAAAAGCGATCTTAGAGCTGCGCCCCCAGGCGGCGATCAGTTTTATCGACACCACCAACCTCCGCGTCCTGCTCGCCCTGCTCGGCAGCGACATTCCCGTCATCGTTTCGGAACGAGTGGACCCCGCTCACTACTACCTGGGAAGAATACCCAACTACTTGCGCCGCCTGCTCTATCCGCTCGCCCGCGCTATTGTTGTCCAGACACGTACTTGTGCCGATTATTTTCCCTCTAATCTCCAGAAGAAAATCAGCGTCATCCCGAACCCGGTTTTAGCGCCCATTGACTTATGGACCGGAGGAGGCAAAAGAATCATCGCTGCGGGGAGACTTTGCCCGCAAAAAGGATTCGATCTCCTTCTAAGGGCTGCCGCCGATCCGTTGCGCCGACACCCTGACTGGTCCCTGGCGATCTTTGGAGAAGGGCAGGAACGCCCACACCTGCTGCGGTTGGCAAAGGAACTTCAAATTGACGCACAAACCATGCTCCCAGGCAACGTATCCGACCTGAGCAAAGAGTTCCGCCGCTCCGACCTGTTCGTTCTTTCTTCCCGCTTTGAGGGGTTTCCAAACGTTCTCTGCGAAGCAATGGCCTGCGGGATGCCTGTCGTGGCCTTCGACTGCCCCAGCGGTCCTGCCGAGATCATCCGGGACGGAACCGATGGACTATTGGTCCCCGCTGAAAAAATCGGCCAGCTATCGAAATCCATCGCACGGCTGATGGCCGACCAAAAACTCCGCGAGCGTCTAGGGATGGAAGCCCTTCAGGTGACGAAACGCTTTTCCCTCACCAGGACGATGGCTTCGTGGGAACAGCTTTTGAACGCCCCCCCCGGATACAAATAACGTTTTGGTTACTGGGGGAGAAGGATATCGCCATTGACAATCCCCTAACGAGGGTTGCGATTTCAAGAAAGATCAGATGAAGCAGCAAAAACTTCTCAAGTGGCGAACACCCGGATGTGGATTATGAACGACTCGCGGGACCGTTTCACCGATGTTAACGACGAGGAAGGAAAACGGAAACAGGCTCATGAAAATCGCATTCGTCATATCCTCTATGGAATCCGGCGGAGCCGAGCGGGTTGTCGCTACCCTGGCCAACCATTGGGTTCTGCACCATACTCATTCCGTTGAAATCTTCACCTTCGAGAAGCACGCCTATTCATTTTACAAACTACAGGACAGCATCAAAATCCACCCCTTGGACCTGCTATGGCCGTCCAGCACACTACGTGAATCCATCACGAGCAACCTGCGCCGCCTGCGCATCCTCAGAGCGGCCATCTGCAATGCAGCTCCCGACATCGTTCTTAGCTTCATCGATACCGTCAACGTTCGCGTCATACTAAGCCTCATGGGGAGCGGAATTCCCCTCGTCGTTTCTGAGCGGAGCGACCCCTGGCTGCATAGTATCGGCACGGGGTTCCGCTGTCTTCGAAAGCTCACCTATCCTTTTGCCCACCGAATCGCCGTGCAGGGCTCGTGGGCAAAATCTTTCTTTCCACGTTGGCTCTTTCACAAAATCGACATCATTCCCAACCCTGTTCCTAAACCTGAAGTACAGGGCCCCCTCCCGAAACTTCCTTCCCCTCTGATCATGAGCATCGGCCGTCACTCCCGGGAAAAGGGTCATGACCTGCTGATAGAAGCGTTTGCGAAGGCGGCGAGGGAAAGACCCCACTGGCATCTCGCGCTAGTCGGCGACGGACCGCTGCATCAGCTCCTGCGCGAACAGACCCGCCGCCTGGGACTCGAAGAACGCATCCATTTTCCGGGAAGGATTCAAAACGTACCGGAGTATCTAGCCAGAGCAGATCTTTTCGTATTGCCTTCCCTTTATGAAGGTTTCCCCAATGCGCTTTGCGAGGCGATGGCCAGCGGGATGCCCGTCATCGCCACCGATTGCGGATCTGTAGCGGACATCATTACAGATCGGCAAAACGGGCTTCTTGTTCCGCCGAACAGTATTGACTCGCTTGCTGCGGCCCTCTCTCTCTTGATGGACAACCCCGATCTGCGCCTGAAACTGGGAGTCAAAGCAGAAGGCGTCGTGGAACGCTTTTCCATAAACGCCGTCACGGAGACTTGGGACCGGACGTTGCAAAGGGCCATCCAGGCGACACAACGTAAGAGATGAAAGCATAAAAGATTCTTCCAAGGGCCCGCACGGACGCCGGAATGGCGAAAGCGGCGCAACAATTCCCTGGAGAAGAAGGCGACCGGCGGAAGGCCTGGAACACGGCGACAAGCCGCCTGTCTTGGCAGGACGCCATGTTGCCGTACCCTACGAGCCAATGCTAAACTGAGCGGACAGGATCGGCACTTCTCAGTCCGCTGGGGTCTACCCACGACATTCAACCAGGAATTGACATGAAAAATCTGATGCTCGTCCTTGCTTCCAGCCTCATCACGCTTCTACTGCTTGAAGGCGTTTTACGTATCGCGCTTCCCCTGTTCTCGACACAGCCGGATCCTTTACAGGCCGAACGGCATCTCTATTCGCCCTATCGGGGCCATGAACTCAACCCACTTTTCAACACGAAAAACAACACGGAAGGACGACTCCTGCATTCGCCGGACGGATTCAGACGCGACCAACCCATCGCCGTGTGTAAGCAAGATCGAACCATCCGAATTTTCGCAATGGGCGCATCAACCCTCTACGGGCTCGGAACATGGGGAGGCGTCTACTCGAACCATCGGGATCTCTTCAACTCGGAACTGCCAACGTTCCACCTGGAACAGACTCTGAACCGCCAGCTCAAGGAGGAGGGATCGTCGTGGCGGGTCGAAGTTATCAACACCGCAGTGGTCGCCTACCAGACTTTCCAACAGCTCGTTTACCTCAATGAAAAGCTCCTAGACTACCACCCCGACATCATAATTAACATCGAAGGACACAACGACTTTTACATTTCCGACCCAAGCTTTGAACCGTGGAACAGCTACGCCTACTCTTCGGTCCAGTTGACAAGAGCAATCAACCACCGAGACATTTTTACGGCTGTTCACCTGCTGGCCCGCGCTCTCGCTCCTTACTCCGCCCTGGCCGCACAAGTTGAAAAAAGAGTAACGCGCCCCATCTTTGAACGCAATATTGCCCGACAGCCCGTCGCTCCGATAGATGCTCCGTATACGGATGAATCATACAGATCCGCTGCTCGCAAGACCTTTTTGCGCGCCTACTGGCAGATCACTCAACTTGGAAAGCTGCATGATTTCAGGCACCTCATTTACCTCCAGCCGGAAATCGTCCTGGAACCAGCGGAGTTGCTCACAGAGCATGATCGACGGATTCTTGACATCACAGTCCGCAACATGCATCGCCCACCTGTAGAGATGCGCCACATACGTGACGAGCTGCCGGAGCTCTTCCGCTCCTATGGCCTTAGCTACTTCGACGCCGCCCAACTGACCGCGCCGGACAAGCCTGGAGACCTCTACGTGGACTACTGCCACCTTACGCCGCTTGGCGCGGAACGCCTCGCGGAGAACATCTACCCCTCCTTGCTTTCGGCTATTCAGGAACGCATAGCGCAAAGGGAAGCACAGGGGCGGAATTGATGCAGCTGCAGTACCGAGCAGGCCTTTTGCATCATGTCCACCAGCATGCCGCATGTGACGCTCTGCAAGGCATTCCCGCTCGGAAAAGTCAGACATCAACCCCGGTCCAGCCTGACGGCCAGCCACGAGGCAGGTGAGCCCCCCGCAGCTTCAAAGTGGGAAGGCCCCACCTGAATCCAGCGAGAGGCAAAGGGCAAGCCATCCCCTTGAGAACAGAGAAGGGCCAATTACCCAAGGTCACTGTTCATGTTACCCAAAGGACATAAAGCATGTGCGGAATTGCAGGTATTTTAGGATACGAAAATGCCAGCGGCGAAAGCCTGGCCCGCTCCATGACCGACCGCATTCCCCACCGCGGGCCGGACGACGCCGACGCATGGGCGGACGACGATGCGGGGATCGCCCTCGGACACCGCCGCCTCTCCATTCTCGACCTCTCGCCCCTGGGCAGGCAGCCCATGCACTCCGCCTGCGGCCGCTTCGTCACGGTCTACAACGGCGAAGTCTACAACTTCGCGGAGATCAAGCGCGAACTCGAACCATTGGGGCACGCCTTCAAGGGCGGTTCCGACACCGAGGTCATCCTCGCAGCGGTCCGGCAATGGGGCCTGCGCAAGGCGGTGACACGCTTCGTGGGCATGTTCGCCATCGCCCTCTGGGACCGTCAGGAGCGTAGCCTCTCCCTGGTCCGCGACCGCCTGGGCATCAAGCCGCTCTTCTACGGCCGCGTGAACGGCGCGTTCGCCTTCGCCTCGGAGCTGAAGCCGCTGAAGGCCCTGCCGGGCTTCGACAACCATGTGAACAGGGAAGCTCTGAGCCTCTATTTCCGCCACAATTACATCCCGGCTCCCTACAGCATCTATTCCAATATCTGGAAGTTGGAACCTGGAACGATCCTGACGCTGCGAGCCGGGCAAAGCGAACCGGAACTGGAGCAGTATTGGTCCGCCAGGGACGTGTGGATTTCCGGAGCGGCAGCCCCCTTTCCCGGGGATGCCAAGCAGGCTGCGGACGAACTGGAACGCCTGCTCCAGGATGCCGTCTCCCTGCGCATGGTCGCGGACGTGCCCCTGGGCGCGTTCCTTTCCGGAGGCATCGACTCCTCCACCGTGGTCGCGCTGATGCAGTCGCTTTCAAGCCGACCGGTCAAGACCTTCTGCATCGGATTCCATGAGAAGGGCTACAACGAAGCCGAACACGCAAAAGCCGTGGCGGCGCACCTCGGCACGGATCACACGGAACTGTACCTCACCCCGCGCGAGATGCTCGACGTGGTTCCCCTGATCCCTCATTTCTGGGACGAACCCTTCTCCGACTCGTCGCAAATTCCAACCTACTGCGTCAGCAAGCTCGCGCGGCAGAACGTTACGGTTTCCCTGTCCGGAGACGGCGGCGATGAACTTTTCGCAGGCTATCAGCGCTATTTTTGGATGAATGGCTGGAACACATTGTCCCGTGTGCCCCTGGCCGTACGCAAGGGCATGCGCTCGCTGCTGCGCCGACTTCCCCGCGGCAGCTTCGACCTGCTGGGCAGCGTCGGGCCAAAGATACGCTGGCGGCTGGACATGCTCGGCATGGCGGATTTCTCCGAATTCTACCGTTTTTTCATTTCCCATCAGAAACACCCGGAAGACATTGTCCTTGGAGGCGCGGAGCCGCCCACCGCGTTGACGCGACCCGACAACCGCCTGGACACGGACCTGTTCCGGCAGATGATGTTCTGGGATCTTGTGTCCTACCTGCCGGACGACATCCTGACCAAGGTGGACCGGGCCAGCATGGCGGTAAGCCTGGAAGCGCGCGTCCCCCTGCTGGACCACCGCGTGGTGGAATTCGCCTCCCGGCTGCCGACCGCCATGAATGTTCGCGGCGGGCAGGGGAAATGCGTTTTGAGGGACGTGCTGTATCGCTATGTCCCCCAAAACCTGGTGGAACGCCCCAAAGTCGGCTTTGGCGTGCCCATTGAACACTGGCTCAAGAATGAATTGCGGGACTGGTGCGAGTCGTTGATCGGGGAAAGGCGACTCCGTGAGGAAGGCTATCTGGACTCGAAAATGGTCCGGCGCATGTGGGACGAATATCTCTCCGGCCAGGCCAATTGGCACTATTATCTCTGGGACGTGCTCATGTTCCAGGCCTGGCTGGAGCACAACATTGCACCATAAGAAGCCGACAACGCTCTCTCTTCTGGCCACCACCCTGGCCGCGCTGATCCTGACGCTTGCGGTCCTGGAAATCTTTTTCCGTTTCCTTCCCGTCAACGAACTCCTGCTTTCGCAGCCCGTCAACGCGGCATCCCCCATGCTCCGATTTGTGCCCAACCAAACCCTGCTGCGTTCGAATGGGCCGTTCTTCTCGATGCAGAACACAGTGCACAGCAACAACTATGGGTTCATCAACAACCAGGATTACGACAAAGAGGCGGTGCCCCCCCTCTTGTCGGTCATCGGCGATTCCTATGTTGAAGCGGTGATGGTCCCGTACAGCGAAACTGGATTTGGGCGGCTCGCAACCACGCTACAGGGCAGAATGCGCGTTTACAGCTTCGGCCGCTCCGGTGCCCCCCTCTCCCAATATCTGGCCACAGCAAAATGGGTTCACGAAGAGTTTTCCCCGCAATGCATGGTGTTCGTCATTGTTGGAAACGATTTCGACGAATCGCTATTCAAGTATAAACAAGCCCCAGGCTTTTCTTATTTCAAGGAAGAAAATGGCGAGCTGAAGCTGAAGCTCATCGATTACACTCCTGGGCTTGGCGTACAGGTCATCACAAGATCTAAGCTCTTAATGTACCTCGTGACCAACCTTCACATCATCGAACGCCTGCAAGGACTGTTCAAGCCCAGACCCAAAACCGAATACGTGGGCCAAACCATCGCGCAAGCCTCTGAGGAACGCCTCCGCGACTCCGAGAAAGCCGTGAACGCCTTTTTCAAAGCCCTTCCTCAAGCCGCCCAGCTTCCCCCCGACCGCATCCTCTTCGTCGTGGACGGCATTCGCCCCGACCTGTACGACCCCAAGATGCTCGCGCAGGACAGTTCCACGTACTTCTGGAAAATGCGTCATCAATTCATGAGGCTTGCCAAGGAGCAAGGTTACCGGACCGTGGACATGCAACAGGTCTTCATCGAAGATTGGAAGCAGCACCATCGCCGCTTTGAGTTCGAAGGCGACATGCATTGGAACGGCTACGCCCACGGTTTGTTTGCCCGCGAGGTTCTTCGCAGCGGTTTGGTGGAGGCTGTTCTTTCCTCCTCCGGACGCATCCCCGAGGAGGCCCCATGAACATCCTCTTTCTCGCCCGCTCTCTGGACCCCGGCGGGGCCGAACGCCAGCTCGCGGCCCTGGCCAACGGGCTGGCCGGACGCGGGCACGAGGTGCATGTGGCCGTGTTCTATGCCGGAGGAACCCTGGAAAGGGATCTGGACGGAGTCGCACTGCACGACCTGCGAAAGACCGGCCGCTGGGACGCCCTTGGCTTTACGCTGCGGGTGCGGGCGCTCGTGCGGCGGCTGCGGCCTGACATACTGCACGGCTATCTCGGCACCCCGAACCTGCTCACCGTGCTGCTGCGCCCCTTCGGTCCCCGCTATCGGGCCGTCTGGGGCGTTCGCGCCGCGTTCATGGACCTGGCACGCTACGGTCGCCTGGAACAGGCTCACTATGCGTTGGAACGGCTGCTGTCCCGCCGGGCCGACCTGATCCTGCTCAACTCCCTGGCGGGCCGGAACCACGCCGTGGCGAACGGCTTTCCCCAGGAAAAAATGCACGTCGTGCCCAACGGCATCGACACGGATCGTTTTCGTCCGCTGCCGCAATTCCGGGACAGGCTCCGCTCGGAATGGGGCATTCCCCGGAACGCACTCCTGGTCGGGCTTCCCGGACGTCTCGACCCCATGAAGGATCACCCCGTATTCCTGAATGCGGTCGCCATGCTCCAGCGGCAGAAGCCCGACGCATGTTTCGCCTGCATCGGAGACGGGGAAGGGCGATACGCCCGATCGCTTCGGGAAATGGCTGAACGCCTGGGACTCGGCCCGCGCCTGGTCTGGACCGGAGCAAGACGGGACATGCCTGAAGTCTACGGCGCGCTCGACCTCGTCTGCCTCTCGTCCTACGGCGAGGGCTTCCCCAACGTCCTCGGCGAGGCCATGGCCTGCGGCGTGCCCTGCGTGGCCACGGACGCGGGCGACAGCGCCGAGATCCTCGGCGAATTGGGCATGATCGTCCCGCCTCGCGATCCTGAAGCATTGGCCAAGGCCATGCTGGACATGCTCGAACGTGCGGAGAACGAAGGACAGGCTCTGCGGAATTCATTGCGCAGCCGCATTCTGGAAAAGTTCAGCCTGGAGCGGATGGTTGTTCGGACCGAAGCGCTTCTCCTGGAACTGCTCAAGCCCTGATCTTCCGAAGGCGATGCTCATCCGCCGGGCAGACAACGCGCTCCCCGGCGACAGCGCTATGCCGCGTCCTGTCCCGTCGTCGCCGACATGGCCTCGGACCGCCCGCCCCGCTTCCAAATCCGCGCCAGGCTGATGCCCACGAGGTTCTGCACGAGGCTGAAGAGCGCGCCCGGCAGGGCGGCCCGCGCCGTGAAGAAGGCGTTGGCCAGAGCCACGCCCAGGCCGGAGTTCTGCATGCCCACCTCGATGGAGAGCGTGATGGCGTCGCGCCGGTCCCTGGAAAGCAGCCGCCCGGCGGCGTAGCCCGCGCCGAAGCCCGCCACGTTGTGCAGCAGCACGGCCCCCAGCACCAGCAGCGGCAGCGCCAGGATCGTCTCCCGGTTCAGGGCCATGACGCAGGCGATGACCGCCGAGATGGCCAGAATGGACACGGACGGGAAGATGCGCACCAGCCCGGAGATGCGCTCGCGCAGGAGGCGGCGCAGCACCAGACCATCCACCAGCGGGAAGACCACGATCCAGAACACGGACCGGGCCATGCCCCAGAAGTCGATCTCGATGCGGGTGTCGTAGAGGGCGTAGACGATGGCGGGGGTGAGCAGCGGAGCCAGGGCTGTGGAAACCATGGTCATGGTCACGGACAGGGCCACGTTGCCGCCCGCGAGGTAGGCGATCACGTTGGAAGCCGTGCCGCCCGGACACGCGCCCACGATGGCCAGCCCCACGGCCGCCTCCAGGTCCAGCCCGAAAAGGGCGCTCGCGCCCAGGGCGAGCAGCGGCATGACCGTGTATTGCAGCGCCGCCCCGGCCAGGACCAGCCGCCAGCGCGGCAGCACGCCCATGAAATCGGAAACCTCCAGGGTCAGGCCCATGCCGAACATGATGATGCCCAGGGCCAGGGCGATGTGCGGCTTGATCCAGGAAAACAGGGCGGGCTCGATCAGGGCTGCCGCGGAGCAGGCCACGGCAATGGGCAGGAAGGCGCGCTCGATGCGCGCCGGGAGAGCTGTGAGCACGGAAAACCTCGCGAGGTTGGTATTTGGCGCGAACGGTTTTCGCCGAATAGCACAACGCCCCGCAGCGGGCAAACGCCCGCCGTCCGGCCTGTAACGCAATCGCTGGTGGACGCTGGTCCGGACTTGGGCTACCAGTCATGGATGCCCGACGCCCACGCCCCTAAAGCCCTGCTCCTGCACGGAACATCAGGCAGTCCCCACTCCTTCTGGCTTCCCTCTCTGGGCCGCCACCTTCAGGGATGCGGGTTCGAGGTCTGGGCTCCGCAGCTCCCGGACGCGGACCTGCCGAAGCTGGAAAGACAATTGCCGTTTCTCTTGGAAGAGGGGCGCGCAAGGAACGTTTTCGGCCCTGGCACGGTCATCGCGGCTCATTCCGCAGGCTGCCCCCTGGCGCTGGCCCTGCTGGAGGCGTTGCCGTCCGCCGTCTGCAAGACGGCGCTCGTGGCGGGCTTTCTGAGCGCTCCGCCCAAGCTGCCGCACCTCGCCGCCATTCTCAAGCCCGCCTACGACTGGGAACGCATCCGGGCCAATGCGGGCGACCTCTTCATCATCAATTCGGACAACGATCCCTGGGGCTGCGACCACCATCAGGGCATGGCCATCTCCCAGGCTTCGGGCGGCTCGCTGATCCTGCGCCGGGGCGAGGGCCACATGGGTTCGGAAACCTACGGCCAGCCCTACCCCTACTTCCCCCTGCTCGAACGTCTGCTCGCGCCCTAGCCTCTCGCCTGCGGGAAGCCCCGCAGGGTCTATACAACCCGATACGATACAGATCGCAAGCCCGTCACCGCCTTGCTGCCCGGCGGCAAGCAAAAGGCCGGAACGACGCGTGTCGCTCCGGCCCGATGAAGAACGGAAGAGCCCTCGTGCGGCGGGTTATTTCGCCAACGGCTCGGACATGATCTGGAAGCGGTCCATGCCCATGACGGCCTGGACAGGGGCCACGTTCTCGGCGGCGGGCCAGAGCGAGGCCGCCGCGTGCAGCGTTTCGAGGCCGGGCACGTCCGCAGTCCGCGGCTCGCTCTTGGGGGCGAGCTGGCGGGTCAGCCAGCCGTTGCGCTGCGGAGTGGCCAGCGCGTAGAGGCTGATCCAGGACAGGGCTGCCAGCCAGTACAGCGTATACGGGAAAGCCCAGAGGAAGTCGCTGGTGCGGTGGCGCAGGAGGTAGAAGCCCGCAGGCAGCAGAGAGGCGAGCACCGCGCCCATGAGCAGCTTGGTTCCGGCCAGCATGGGCCAGGCCACGACCATGCCCAGGGCGAGCAGTTTGGCGAATTCGCCCACGGTCATGCCCAGAAGGCTCATGATCAGGTTCAGCCGCGCGCCGGACATGGGCTCGTTGCGGAACGGGGTGAAGGCGAAGCGCGTCAGGGCGATGGTCTCGCGGACGTTGCTGCGCGCCCAGCGCAGCATCATCTTGCACAGGCAGACGTAGGTGGTGGGCACGTTGGTGTAGACCACGGCGTCGCTCTGGTAATGGACCAGCAAGCCCTGCCGGAGCACGAAGTTGGTCATGGCCCGGTCCTCGCCGATGTTGGCGGGACGGCCCATGAACTTCTGGTCCACCCACTCGTCGAGCACGGGCATGACGGCCTTGCGGGCATAGGCGGAGAGCGCGCCCGGAGTGCAGATGACCGTGTTCACGCGGCTCTGGGAGGCGCGGATGAAGTCGAAGGAGTAGGCGAAGGCCACATCCATCATTTTGGGGATGAATCCTTCGCTGCGGTTGAGCACGCGCACGTTGCCCGCGACGGCGCCCACGCGCTCGTTGCGGCAGAAGACGCTGACCATGCGGCGCAGGGTCTGGGGCTCCACCTCGGAGTCGCTGTCGATGGTCACGAGAATCTCGCCGGAAGCGCGCATGAAACCTTCGTAGAGCGCGTGGCGCTTGCCCTTGTTCACGGGCTGGCGCACCAGCTCGACGCGGTCGCCGAATTCCTCGGCTCCGCGGAGCATCCAGCTCCAGGTGTCGTCCTTGCTGCCGTCGTCCACGCAGATGACCTGCATCTTCTCCGCGGGGTAGTCGCTGGCCATGACGCTGCGCAGCGTGCCCAGGACCTGGGAGCCTTCGTTGTAGGCGGGGATGACCACGGTGCAGGTGGCGAGCTCCTCGTCCGTGCAGGCCGCTGCGGGACGATAGGTGAACACAAGGACGATGCGCCAGACGAGCACGCAAAGCCCAACAGTGCCGAGCGCCTTGGTGAACGTGCCCCACTGCGAATGGTAAAGGTTGGAATAGAAAGCAAGGAACTCTTCCGGAAACTTATAGATGCCAAACAGCAAACCTGCGATCAGAGCGAGCAACAAAAGCGTAATGGCAGTCTTCTCTCCACCCTGGGAAGAGGAGACACTATTCACTTTTGCCTGAGCAAAAAGCAGCGGCATCTGGATCTGATTATCTTTGTCCGGATACTGCACCCTATTCATGGCGTTCATTGACACCTCCAAAATCACTTTCAGCAACAGGCATTGAAAACCATACCAACATTTTCCACCTGGAAATCCCTTAAAACGCGAGCAATGGTACTCTGCTCAAAACAAAGAAATGTCAACAAGATAATTTTTCATTATTTCAAATCATTACGGCATCATACCCACATCCTGCCGCCGATGGTCGCCGGGCTGCTTTTCGTAAGCAAATTCAGCACGATCTCATGTTATAATGTACGGAATGGACCTCTCCGGACGCAAAATGCTCCCTGCGCGGCAGCGATGCATCCGGACGCAGCTCCCCATACCGCCCGCTCCCGGGAGTTTCCCCTATTGCAGCATTCCGCAGAAGCCACTCCAATGCGCCGCAATTGCATTGCAGTGCACGGCTTTTCGGACGGAAAACGCTTGCAGAGGAAAACAGGCGTTGAAATGTTCGACGGAAGTGGGGTATGAGGCAAAAGCAATTTCCATGGAAGCATGTCGACAAGGACAAGGACAATGCCGTCAATGCCAGCGAAACATTCATGCCGAATCCGCAGCTTCGGACGATGCGCTCGGACTTCAATGCTGCTCTGCGTGCTCCTGGTCGCGCTCCTGCCGACAGCGGCCATCCCCAGCGACGCCGCACACGATCCCGACCAAAGCCTCCTCCATGCCAACCGGCTTCTTTATGAAGGAAGCTACGTCGCCCCTGCGGACGACAACGCGCTCGGCGCATATGAAAAACTGCTGCAAGAGGACCGCGAGGACATCAAGATTCGGGCGCGCGCGGGCATAGCCCGCATCCTGCGGCTCGCCGCGCACTACGCGCGCAAGGACGACGCGGACCGCGCCTGGAAGCTGGCCGATCCCGTGCTGCGCATCAAGGACGCCGGGCTGGAGGAAGCCCTGCGGACAGACGCGCAGGCCCTCGGCCAGGCCCTGTTCGAAAGCGCCCGGAAAGCCGAGGAGGCGGGACGCTGCTCCGAGGCGCTTCGCCAGGCGGGGCGCGCGCTCAAGGCCGCTCCCGACCATTCGGATGCCAAGGCGCTTCTCGGCAAGATCCGCTCCAATCCGGGAACGCTCACCGTGCTGACGCTGCACGGCGGCTGGCTCGTGGTGGACGGCAAGCGCACGAAGGAAACCGTGCCCACCCGCAAATACGCCCTTGTCTGCGGCTCGCACACCATCGAGGTCGTCAATCCCGACAACCCAGCCCAGCCTCGCCAGAAGACCAAAGTGGAAATCCGCCCGAAACGCGAAACCAGAATCCAGTTTTCGGGCAGCGAAGCCCGCATTCTCGACTGAAGGAGCCGAGCATCGTCATGCCACACGCCCACAGAATCGGCCTGTTTCTCTTCGCCGCCCTGCTCTGGGCCGCCGCTGCCGCGGCCAGCCCCGGAACCGACCTGCTCTCGGCTTCGGAAGACTTCATCCTCATGGACATGGAAAAATCCATGTCCTACGCGGAAAAGGCCATCGGCCTGCTCAAGAGCGAAGTCGCCACGGGCGAGGCAAAGGCCTCCGCACTTTCCAAAGCCTACTACGTGAAGGCCTACCTGCTCACGGCGACCAAGGCCACGGACCAGGAACTTTTGGCCACGCTCGCGGACGCGGTGCACGCGGACCCGAACTTCGAGCCGCCCTCGCAGTACGCGAGCCACCCCAAGATCAAACAGCTCCTGCCGGAAGCGCGCAAGGCCTCCGCGTCCGCGCCGTGCAGCGGGCTGGACGCCGCTTCCGCCCTGTTCCAGCGGAACGACTTCTGCGGAGCCTACGCCGCCATTTGTCCGGACCTGGGCAAGTGCGCCGACAAGGACGACATGGCCAGGATGATCGCCACGGTCAGCCTGAACAACTGTCCCGCCTTCCAGAATTCCAACGGATGCCCCTCCCGGGAGCAGGCCGAGAAGAACCAGGGGCCGAAGCTGCGGGACACCCTCGGGAACAAGCGGATCGGCGTGATGCCGCTGCTCTACCTCGACGTGCGCGGCCGCGTCAGCTCGCTGGTGCACACCAACGACCTGCTCGCCGTGCTCCGCGCGGGCCTTGCCGGAGCCGATCTGGTGCCCTTGCAGGCCGCAACGCTCAAGAAGTGGAGCGACCGGTTCAACCTGGACGAAAACTACTCCAAATACGTGGTCCGCGAGTATCAGATCACGGCCGCGGTCAATGGGGACTCCCTCATCAAGGACGGCCTGAGCAAGGAGGACTTCGCCATCGGCGGCGTGCCGCGCAAATATTCCACGGCCCTGCGCCAGCTCCTCAGCGACGAGAACATCGAATACGCGCTCTTCACCATGTTCGACGCGGAACGCGAGGACAACATCGAGCTGCGCATCTGCCTCTACCATGTCTCCGATCCGGGCAAGCCCAAGCTGATCGATTTCTGGCGCAACATTTCCATGCCGAAATATGCCAAGAACCGGCTGGACAAGATTCCGCCAGCGCTCAAGGGAACCTTGGCCCAATAGCGACGCTGCCGGAAGGCTTCCGCGCCCGCGAAGCCGCCGCGAAACAGCGCGGCAAATCGTTCTTGCCACTGCAACGGCAGCGCAAGCCGGCCTTCCTTCGTTTTTGAAACGCGCCTCCGGGCGCGTTTTTTTTGTTCCCGTCACGTTTTCTGCGGCGTCATGGTCGCGGCATTTTCCCATCAGGAGCATCCCATGATGCGGGTGATTCTCAGCTCGCTCCTGGGGGTTTCCCCTATTGCCCTTAGTTTCGCATCGGAGAAGCCCCGCACTTCCCACAGGCCATGATGCAAGAATGGTGGGAACAGATGGTCGGCCTTCGCTGTCTCCATGCATGATTCGGCAGCGAATAGAACAAGTCTAGAGAATATGGCTCGTAGTGGATTCTCCCGAATAGGGACAATGATTCAAGAGTCATATTGAAATAACAACAATGTTGAAGTAACCTTGAAATCTATTTCATACTCTGAAGTGACGGAACCTCTTATGAACGTCTTGCCCTGCTGCCGCACCCCGCTGTTGTGCGTCGTCATCCTCGCCGCCACCGTTGCTTCGGCATTGTCTGCGTCCGCCGCCCCGCTCTATCTCAAATTCCCGCTCGGCGTGGAAACGGAATTCACGCTGACAGGCCCCGCAGGTTCGGCGCTTTCCGGCAAGACGGACATGCAGGGCCAATTTTATGCCCCGCAAAGCCCACCTCCAGGCGAGTATCGACTCGAATTCCAGGATCCCGACGGATCGCGGACACATGCCGTGGCCGTTTCCATCGCCGACAAAAAACACGGCCTTGCGCTGGTGCTGCGCCCGGACGTGCCCTGGTCCCCCTCCGCTCAGAAATTTCCCGAAAAACAGAGGCGTTCGTTCATGAGTCCCAAGGTCTTGGTTCTTATCATGATGCTTTGCTGCCTGTGCGTCATGGCGCTCATCCTGCACCGCAAGGGCATCCTCGCGCCCCTCCTGGCCCGGATGTCCCGCCGCGCTCCCGAAGAGGGGCTGGCGGACACGGACGCGCAAGCCCCGCGCGGCCCGGTCCCGGCCAAAGCCGCCGGGCACACGGCGACCCTGACCGGGTCGGTCGGCCTGGACGATTTCAAGCGCATGGAAAAAGCCCTTGCAAAGGGGAAGTGCGCCTACACCCTCGCGGGCGAGAGGATTTCCGCAGCGGTGGGCTGGGACGGGGAACTCGGCGACATCGTGCTCACCCGACAGCGGCACGTGGGCGGGGTCGGGGCCGTGTACGAGGCCTACGGCACCAAGGAGAAGAACCGCCGCCTGGCGGTCAAGCTCCCGCTTTCCACGACCCTGGGCAAGTCGAACAACGCCTTCGACATCGAATCCATCAAGACCGAATTCGACAACAACCGCAGCCTCAGCGGAAGCATGCGGCTGATCCAGTTCTACGAACTGCGCGCCCTGGAGATCGGGAAAAACGGCCAATCCCAGCGCGCCTACTACAGCATCATGGAATATTTCGACGGCCTCAGCCTGCGCGACGTCATGGGCATGGGCCGCGACTTCGACCTCTACCAGCGCCGCATCGTCATGCGCGAGGTGCTCGAGGCCCTGGCCGAGGCGCATTCCAAGAACAAGCTGCACAACGACATCAAGCCCGAAAACATCCTCGTGCAATACAACACGCGCAGCAAGTCCGTGACGGGCGTGAAGCTCATCGACTTCGGCGCCCAGGTGGAAGTGCGCCGCGACGACCCGCAACGCGCCCGGAAGCTGACCCCGGACTACAGCGCTCCGGAAGTCCTGGGCGGCAGCTGTCCCACGAACCGCTCGGACATCTACGCGGCCGGGCTGCTCTTCTACGAGCTCTTCGAGGGGGCGCTGCCCTTCCCCAGCGGCAAAGGCATGGAGAGCAACGTCTCTCCGGAGGAGTTCGACCTCCGGTTCAAGGCCCTGGCCAGCCAGCAGGCCCTGCAACGCATCATTCGCAACATGCTCGTGAAACAGGACGCGGCGCGCCCCTACAGGACGGTATCCGCGGTTCTCGATGAACTTAGATCGGCATAGCACGCATCATTCTTATTCCTTTAGGAGGGGATCAACATGAAAGGCTCCATTCGTTCTCTGCTCGTCGCCTTCCTGGCCCTGGCGACTCTCTGCACCCTTTTCGCACTGCCCGCCTTTGCCGGGCCGGAAGAAGTGCGCGTCGCGCGCATCCAGAACGACCCGACCCTGATCAACCAGGAAGTCCTGGTGGTGGGCACGGTCGAACAGATCGAGACGCTGGGCGAAGGCATGACCCGCGGACGCTTCATCCTCCGCGACGCCAACGACGGCCAGACCATCCTCGTGGAATCCGACCACGTTCCCGCTCCCGGTCTCGAAGCCCGCACCTTCCACGCGCGAGTCATGACCGACGCGCAGACCAAGCGCCCCTACCTCAAGCACCTCGGCGACAAGGCCGTCTCGAGCGGCTGGCAGGACATCCTGATGGATCCCATCACCATCATCGCGGTGGTCTTCCTGCTGCTCATGGGCTTCCTGGTCTACTACCTGCTCCGCTCGGACAAGCAGACCTCGGTCAGCGTCAACGCGCCCGCCCAGCAGCCGCCCTACCAGCAGCCGGAATTCCAGGCGCAGCCCCAGGCCGCTCCCCAGCCCGAACCCGCCAAGCCCGTGGCCAAGGAAACCCTGGACAGCAGGGGCACCCTCGTCATCGAGGAATGCACCAACACCAAGCTCGTCGGGCAGAAGCGCTCCGTGGTCCTGCGCAACGGCCAGGGCATCCTCGGTCGCGGCGACGCCGACATCAACATCGAGGACGACACCTTCAGCTCCCGCTCGGCCATGATCAAGGACGACCCCGGCACCCGCAGCCTGGTCATCCAGAACATCAAGAAAGGCCGCACCCTCTACGTGACCTCCTCCAGCGGCGACAAGACCACCCTGCATTTCAACGAAGAAGTGCAGCTGGAGAGCGGCGACGAGATCAGCCAGGAAAAATCCGGGCTGAAACTGCGCTACGAAGGCTTCGGCCCCAAGAAGACCCAGGACGCCTAACCCGCCGAGGACCAAGTGAGCGATTCAGCCACCACCGCCTACGCGGTGGGCTACTATAACCACATCGGCGGGCGGGAGCTCAACGAGGACGACTTCTTCCACCTGTCCCTCGTGGTCAGCGGGAAGCAGGTCCATCTCGCCGGGGTCGCCGACGGCATGGGCGGAAACGACGCAGGGGAGGCCGCCTCCCAGGCGGCGGTCCAGGCCTGCCAGTCGTTCCTGGCCAACGCCCTGGTGGCCAAGGGCAAGGCCCTGGCGCCCGAATTCCTTGCGGAATGCGCCCGCGCCGCCATGCGCAAGGCCAACGCGGCCGTGCTCGCGCTGGACAAGGGCGGCAGCCCCGGCTGCACCCTGACCTTCGGCATCTTCACGGACAGGCACGTGGTGCTCTGCCACGCCGGAGACAGCAGGGCCTATCTCTGCGACGGCTCCGGAGTCCGGCAGCTCACCGAGGACCACGCCGACGGCAACGGAGCGCTGACCAACCGGCTCGGACGCTGGCCCGAAATGGACTGCGACGTGCTCACGCACGACGTCCAGGCCGACGCCGTCTACCTCTTCTGCTCGGACGGGGTCTACGGCAACATCGGCCCGTCCGGCATCGCCGGGGCGTTCAGTTCCACGCCGGACGTCAAGCAGGGCTGCGTGAAGCTCGTGGAAACCGCCAGGAACAACGGCGGCGCGGGGGTGGACAACCTCACCGCCCTGGCCCTGGAATCCGGACGGCTGAACCGACAGGCGCAGCCTGCCGCGTCCGCCTCCAGCGGCACGAGGATCAAACGGGTGGCGCGCGCCTCCGCCCAGCCCGCAAGCGCCATGCCCGACATGCCGCAGCCCGTGGCAACGCCGCGCAAATCCGCGCGGGACAAGCGCTTCATGTGGGTCGCGGGCACGGTCATCGCCCTGCTCCTGCTGCTCATCGGCCTGGCCGTGACCCTGCTTCCGTCCTCGTCCGGGGACGGACACGCGGAACAGGCCGCCCAGAGCCAGGACATGAACGCGCCCGGCGCAGCGGCACAGGCCGAAGACGGCGCAGGAGCGCTGCAAAACGCCGCAACGCCTCCAAGCGCTGCCGCCGCTGCCGCCGCCCCGCAAGGCGAACCGAATCCCGCGGCATCGCCCCAGGATTCGGCAAGCGACGCAGGCGGCGCATTCGGCTCGACCGCAATGCTCATGATCGTGGCCCTGATCGCGCTCGTGGCGGCGGGCTGCATCGTCTATCTGCTCTTCCCATTCAGGAACTGAGAACAACAAGCAAGCCAGAGGGGAATCAAGATGTCCTCCACCCGAAATACAAAAAAGAAGAAAAAGGCCGTCGCGGCCATACTTCTGCTGCTCTGCGCCGCCATGTTCAGTCTGCTGCTGATAATGAAGATGCAGACGAACAGCGGCGGCTCCGGCGGCGGGGGCGGCGGCGGGGGCGGCGGGGCCATGCCCGCCCAGCCCCTGGCCCAGAACGGCACCGCGCCGCTGACTGCGGACCAGTCCGCGCAGCCCGGACAGCCGGGAGCGCCGCAGGCCGCCCCTGCGGACGCGGGCCAGGCTCCCCAGCCGCAGGCCGCGCCCACGGAAAAGGGCGTTCCCGACCTCAAGGAACTGACCTGGCAGCCCTATGACCTGAACACCGTGGTGTATTCGATCCACCGCGTGCTGATCTTGGACGAGGACCGCAAGGAAATCACCCGTAAGGATCTCACGCAGACGGAAACCAGGCTTCCGCTCGAGGGGCTCGGCCTGGAGGAGAACCGGCGGTACTGGTACAAGGTCGCGCCCATTGCCAAGCCCGACGTGGACCTTTCCGCCAGCGTCAAGCTGCAGGAAGGCTCCTTCTACGTGAACCTCACGGACGAGAAGCCCACTCCGCCGCGCATCACCGCTCCCGCGCGCGGGCAGAGCGTCGCCTCCCTGCGGCCCCAGCTCGAATGGGAGGCCTCGTCCGACAACGACCCGCACGACGGGGAAGCCCTGAACTACAGGGTCGAGCTTTCGCGGCCCGGCGCGGGCAAGGTCTGGTCCGGCACGACTCCGGACACCCAGATCGAGCCCGGCGAGGATCTGCGCGAAAACGAGACCTACACCCTGACCGTGGTCGCGCTGGACCCGGAAGGTCTGGAAAGCGCCCCGTCCAGCATCGAATTCTCCGTGAACGCGGCCAAGGACAAGCCCTCGGCTCCGTCCCACCCCGCAGCGAAGCAGGACGCGAAAAACAGCCGCATGGAGCTGACGTGGTACGCGAGCAAGGACGCCAACCCGGGCGGCAAGATCACCGGGTACGACGTTCAGGTCCGCGACGCCGAAACCAAGCAAGCCGTCTGGAAGGGCAAAAGCGGCGGAAGCACCACCTGGACCCCCTTCTCCGAAGGAGAGTACGGCAGGAAATACGAGTTCCGCGTGCGCGCCCTGAACAGCTTCCAGGTGGCCTCGTCCTACTCGGCGTGGTCCGCCCCCTTCGAGTACATCTACAACTACACCTTCGTCCCCAAGATCTCGGTTCCGGGATTTTCCAAGGCCGAGGTCCACGCCAAGCAGAGCCTGGAATGGACGGCCGGTCCGGACGTGAAAAAGTACATCCTGACCATCGACACCACGGAATACACGTCCGAGACGAACCGCTTCCCCCTGGCGGACCTGCGTCTGAAGAACCTGCTCAAGACCGGGGAAACCTACACGTTCAAGGTCCGGGCGGTGAACGCTCACGGGTTCGTGACCAGGGACTCCGACGAAACCCTGTTCGTGCTGGCGGATTCGCCTCCGAGCGCTCCGGGCAAGGTGGACGTGGTAATCGGGGAACCGGGCCGCAAGGAGATCGAGGACGAAGACAAGCTCACCTGGAGCCCGTCCACGGACCTGGAAGGACCGGTGAACTACGAGCTGCAGATGTCGCAGACCGAGGACTTCGCGAGCATCTTCGTCACCTACGAGACGCAGGCGCCCGCGGTCGTCTTCGACGCCATCTGGAAGGATTGGAAAAAACTGGAATATGGCGCGACCTGCTACATCCGCGTGGTCGCCATGGACGAAGCGGGCAACAAGACGCCCGGCGCTTCGCGCCCGCTGACGAAGATAAATGAGTAAGAGGCATCCGGGGATGAACGCGCTACGGTTCATCGTCTTCTGCCTCGTCCTTGCGGGAGGAGTCCTCGGCGCGGCAAGCGTCCGCGCCGAGGGCGACTTCCCCACGGACAAGGCCGTCAAGATCGGCCGCATGGAAGGCGAAAACCTCGTCTACGCCCAGCTCCCCGAGGGGCACCTGCACGTGCGGGGCGACGAGGCCATGGTCTACCTGCGCACCGAGTACCAGAGCAGCAGCATCTTCATCCCGGTGGGCTGGGGGCGCATCCAATCCTTTTCCGAAGGAGGGTGCATCGTCATGCTCCTGGAAACCTCGGACGAAATCAGCACGGCCAACTGGCTGGTGCCGGACCAGTCCCGCCTGGCCGAGCGAAGGGCCGAGCTGGACCGCGTCCTGGGGCAGGCGCGGCAGCTGGCGTCCGGCGGCGACCGGGCGGGCGCGCTGCGCGTTGTGGACGAGGCCCTGGCCGGAGACCTGCCCGCGGATCAACTGCGGGAGCTGCGGCAGAATCTCGACCTCTCCAGCGCGAAGACGCCGGACGGCCTGACCTACGAGCAGCTCGTGGCCGACCCGTCCCTGCGCGACACGCTCAGGCAGCCGGAATATCTCAACGTGATGATCGGAATCATGAACAAGGACGACTGGGCGAGTCCGGAGGAAAGGCTCTGGCTCATCCGGTCCCTGCCGGGCAAATCGCCGGAACAACTCGAAGAGCTGGCCGTGGTTCTCTGACCAAGCGAACCCCCGGCCTTGTGGAGGTTTCATGCCGCCGCGCGCCATTCCCCGTCCGCAGGCAGCGCTCCTTGCGAGCCTGCTCGCCGTCGTTTCCCTGCTCTGCGCCAGCTCTTCTTTCGCCCTGGACGCGCGCGCCCTCTACAAGCAGGTCAAAGGCTCGGTGGTGCTCGTGGCCTGCCAGACCAGCGAGGGCCTTGCGGAGGGCACCGGGTTCTACGTGGGCGACGGCAGCCTCATCGCCACCAACAGCCACGTCATCAAGGGCGCTTCGATCATCGTCCTGAAATCGGACAGCGGCGATCTCCAGGTTCCCGTGGACCTCGTGGACATGGACCTGAAGCGGGATCTGGTCCTGCTGCGCGTCGAGCAGCCCGGCACCCCTCTTTTCCTGGTCCCCCGGCTGCCCGAGGTGGGCGAGGAGGTGCTCACCGTGGGCAACCCCATGGGGCTGGAGCAATCCATTTCCCTGGGGGTGATCAGCGGCCTGCGCGAAATCAAGGGGGTGCGCTACGTCCAGACCACGGCGGCCATCTCCCACGGCAACAGCGGCGGCCCGCTGTTGAACGAGAGCGGCGGCGTGGTGGGAATCAACACCTTCTACGTCAGCGAAGGACAGAATCTCAATTTCGCCGTCTCTTCCATCCACCTGCTCCGAATGCTTCCGTCCGGCATGGCCAACGCCTCTCCGCCGGCCACAGGGCAGGCTCCGGTCCAGGCGGCCCTGCGCGATTCTTCGGCCGCGCCCGCCATCGCTTCCCGCACCGCCCTGATAGAGAACCGCCAGGGCGGAACGCTGCTGGTGGTCTACGGCGACGTCCCCGCCGGGCTTCAGGGCCGCGACACGCAACTGGAAGCGCAGCTTCTGGACGATTCGGGACGCATCCTGGCCTCGCACCGCTTCCTGCCCGACAGGACGCTGACCCGCTACCAGCTTCAGACCCTGCACCCGGACGCCATCGAGGCGCGGTTGCGGCAAAACTCGCCCCTTCCGGGCGGCGTCGAGGGCAAGATCCCCTACATGACCGTTTTTTCCAACCTTCCGGCAGGAGCCACAACAGCGCGGGTGCGTCCCGCGCGCGACTGAGCCATGGGAGATGTCCATGCCGACCGAAAGCCCCGCTGAACGAAAACAGGCCCCTATCCGCACCGCCGCGCTGCTCCTGCTCCTTGTCCTGGCGGCGTTTCCGGCCGGACCGGCCCGGGCCGACACGACCCTCGGACCCAAGGGGTACTGCCTGCCGCGCGACATCCCCACCGACGACGGCGGCACGCAGCTCTTCTACGCCAACCGGGGGCTTTACGATGGCAAGGACGGCCTCCTGGACACCAGCAACAACTACGCGAAGATCTTCGGCCAGAATCGCCCGACGACCCTCTGGAACTTCAACCGCCGAGCCGACTGCTACGAAAAGGCCCTGCGCATCATGGCCGCCATGCCCGCCCTGCGCGCGCCCGATCCCATGGAAACGGTCCAGAGCATCGCCGGGCAGGCGGCATGGCAAAGCGGCAAGCTCCAGCAGATGGCCTCTGTCCTCGCGGCGACCAAGACCAACTACGTGTCCGGCGCGGCCCCCATGGGACAAGCCAGCAACAAGATCGCGCAGGTGCTGCGGAAGATCAATCCGAAGTCGCACGGCGGGATCAAGCTGCGCATGACCAACATGCAGGGGCTGTCCATCTTTCTGGAAGGCGTTTCCGACGGCGCCATGCTCTACGACTTCGCCGTGGGCGCGGCCCTGCAGGAGGCGCTGACGGGCGACCTCGCCCTGGCCCGGCTCGATCTCATGGAAGCCCTGCTGCGCGGGCGCGAGGCCGCCGGCGTCGCCGTGGACCCGGCCATCTTTGAGGGACTCGTCAGGGCCCGCGCCAGCCTGACGCGCAACGAGCACTATTTCGGCGCTCTGGCCACGGAAATCAGCGACAGGAAAACCGAAGTCGCGGCCAAGGGCGTTTCCGTGGTCGTGGGACTCGTGCACAAGGCCATGCCCAAGGTGCTCACGCACTACCTGACCCCGCTGCTCGGCGCGCAAAAAGCCGCCGTGATCGTCGCCAAAAGCGCCGGGGTCTGGGCCTTCGCCATCACCGCCACGGTCGAGGTCATCCTCCGGTCCCTGGAACAGCACGAGCAGATCCAGACCGGAGCGACCGCATCCACCCTGGCCTACATCATCGACCAGGAAGCCGAAGCCGGCAGACTGCCCGACGATCCGACCTACACGGCCATGCGCATGCAGTGCGAACAGACCTACTACCATCAGATGACGCTGGCATCCTCCGGGCTGCTCGCCTCCCTGCGCGACGTGATCACGCCGGGGCACGACTACAAGGACTCCCGCGAATACTTCTCGGAGATGGAAACCATCGCCGTGCGGAACCTGCCCACCCTTTCGGACATGATCGAGCCCGGGTTCGAGGACGGCCCGGCGGGCGAGGCGTCCCTCTCCGGGCGGCTGATCTCGCGCGGGGGCCTGCCCGTGGCCGAGGCATACGTCTTTGCCGTGGACGCGGACGGCGCGTTCCTGGGATACGCCGCCACCCTGCCCGGCCCCGGCCCGGACGCGGGCACCTTCCGCCTGGACGCCATTCCCGCCGGACAGCCCGTGACGCTCATCGGCTTCCACCCGTCCTACCGCGAGGATTTGGCCCTGGCCTCGTTCAGTCCTGCCGGACCTGAGCACGACTGCGGCGACCTGACCGCGGACGGCGACTCCTGGCCGCCGGACGCGGCGCAATCCACGCCCGGACTGCCTTCCCTGCTCGCCGCGGCCCTGGGCGGCGCTCCGCCCAGCCTGGACGCGGCCCAGCGCAGCGCCCTCGCCGGGCACCTGCTCTCCCTGATCAACGTCCAGGCTTCCCAGGGGCGCTCCATCCTCATCATCCTGGACACCTCTTCCAGCATGGACAAGGTGCCGCGAGGCGACAACCGCTCCCTGATCGACGGCGCCAAGGAATCCATCCGCCAGCTCGTGCAGGAAAGCAGCGCCGAAGTGGAATGGGCCTTGATCGTCTTCAACGACTGTTCGCCCAAGGTGGCCGTGGACTTCACCACGGACAAGCAGCGCCTGCTCTCCGCCGTGGCCTCGGCGCGAACAGGCGGGAAAACCCCGCTGGCCAAGTCCCTGCTGCTGGCCAACCGCTACCTGCAACAAAACGGAGCCTTTGCCCTGGCCGACGTGATCCTGCTTTCCGACGGCGAGGAAACCTGCGGCGGCGACCCCGAATCCGAAGCCCGCAGCCTTCATGAATCCTCGGCGGACTATTCCGGAGGAGGCGTCCGATGAACATGCTGCGCATCCCCCCGCGTTTCGCCCCGGTCCCCGGCCTTGCCTTCGGCAGGGCCGTGGCGCTGGCGCTCTCCCTGGCCCTGGCCCTTCTCCCGGCCCTGCCGGGCAGCGCCCTTGCCGCCGCAGGGGCCAACAAGGTCATCCGGCTGAACGTCATCGCCCTGACCGGCAACGACGCCTCGCGCAGGTTTCCCCAGCTCGAAGCCATCGCCCGCGCCGGAAACGGTTCGTATCATACCGTGCAGGACGTCCGCTCCCTGGGCCAGGTCTTCCACCAGGTCGTGCACGTGGACACCTGGGCCGTGACCCCCGCGCACGTGGAACAGCTCCTGCTCGATTTCCGCAACCGCTACCTCGGCAGCATAGACCTGGACGGCGAGGCCGTTGTCTTCCCCCGGAGAATGCACGGCCATTTCCCCTGGAGCGCGCTCTGGCTCGACTTCGGCGGACAGGCCGTGGCCTTTCTGGAAGGAGTGGACGACGTCCGCCTGCGGCTGATCGTCTCGGAACAGACCGCGCCCTCTCCGCTGGACGCCGAGGTGGACGACTTTCTCGCCCGCGCGGGACTGGCGCGGTATGCGCGCACCTCCGACCTGCCCGTGCATCTCAAGGGCAGCTCGCCTCCCGTGGGCGCGGACCGCTACAAGCCGCGCACGCCCGACCCCGTGGCCTCGCTTACGGTCGGCGCGCTCTTCCCCAGCCTGGGCACCACCGAGGAGGACGTGCTCGCGGCCGTCAAGCGGCAGGCGGAAATGGAAACATTGTTCGCGGAGGTGGTGCCCTCGGCCTACTTCATCCTCGACGCCATCGCCCGGTTGCAGGACAAATCCCGCAACCAGGAATTCCGCTCCGTGCTGGGGGCCATGCTCGAACGCCGCGCAGAAGTGGCCGCCTACCGGCAAATGGCCCTGGACAACGGCCTGCTCGACCCGGCCGACGATTTCAGCCGGGCCATCAGCGAAATCGTCATCGGCAGGGACCACTCGGCGCGGGCCATGGACATCCGGCTGGAGCTGCGCATGTTCATCGACGGCCACGTGGAGCGCGAACGGCTGGAACAGGCCGTGCTCAAGTCCGTCCGCATGGCGGGCTCGAACCTGAGCGGCATGGAGCTGGGAAGCCTGCTGCGCCCCAAGTTCCGGGAGGTGGTGGAAAAGCGTGACGAGATCAACCGCTACGGAGGAGGCGCCAGCGGAAACCGCCGCCCCCTGCGCAGCTACCGCGAGCTGCTTGAGGAGGTGCGCCGCTCCTCTTGAGGTCTTTCCGCGCGGTCCTCTGCCGCGCGGCCGCCGCCCCAGCGCCGAAAAGCAAACGGGCCGGGATCGATCTCCCGGCCCGTTGCTCGTTTTCCGCTAAAACCGTTCGAAGTCCTGATCGCCGCCGTCCAGCTCCAGGGCCACTCCGCTCGATTCCGCACCCGCGTTCCTGGCCGTCCCGGTCCTCGCGGGCCTGTCCGTTCCGGAAGTCAGGGAGCGGGGAGCGGCGGCGCGGGACACGATGCGCCGCTTCGCGTCAATGTCCACCCGGAAGAAGGACATGGTCTGCTGAAGCATCTGGGACTGGCTGGAAAGCTCCTCCGAGGTGGAGGCCATTTCTTCCGCTGCCGAGGCGTTGGACTGGATGACCTGATCGAGCTGCTGGATCGCCCGGTTGATCTGTTCCACGCCCGCGTTCTGCTCGTTGCTCGACGCGGTGATCTCCTGGACCAGCTCGGCGGTCCGCTGGATGTCGGGGACGAGCTTTGCGAGCATCCTGCCCGCGTTGTCGGCCACCTGCACGGTGCTTGAAGACAATTCGCTGATCTCGCCCGCGGCCGCGCCGCTGCGCTCGGCGAGCTTGCGCACTTCCGCCGCGACCACGGCGAAGCCCTTGCCGTGCTCCCCGGCGCGGGCCGCCTCGATGGCGGCGTTCAGCGCGAGCAGGTTCGTCTGCCGGGCGATTTCCTCGATGATGGAAATCTTCTCAGCGATGTTCTTCATGGCGTCCACGGCCCGGTTGACGGCCTGGCCGCCTTCCGCCGCATCGCGCGCGGCCTGCTGGGCAATGGCTTCGGTCTGGCTGGCGTTGTCCGCGTTTTGCCGGATGTTCGCCGTCATCTGCTCCATGGAGGACGAAACTTCCTCGATGCTCGCGGCCTGCTCCGTGGCCCCCTGGGAAAGGGTCTGGGCCGAGGCGGAAAGCTCCTCGCTGCCGGAAGCGACGTTTTCCGTGGCGGACTGCACGTCGTGCACCACGCTGCGCAGCCTGCCGACCATCTCGTTGAGCGAGGCGGCCAGAACGCCGACCTCGTCCTTCTGCGCGATGTCCAGATTCCGGGTGAAGTCGCCCTGGGACATGTTTTCCGCAAAGCCCACGCCCAGCAGCACCGGCCCGGTGATGGAGCGGGTCAGCGCAAACGCCGCGAACAGGCCGATGATCAAGGCCGCCAGGGCGCCGCCGATGCCGATCGCGTTGGCTCTGGAAATCTCGGCATCCAGCTTGGCCTTCTGGTCCGCACGGGCGTCCTGGCAAACCTGCTGGGCGGCGCGGGCCTGCACCACCATCTTGTCGCTGGCCTCGCTCTGGCTGCCCATCAGCTCGACGTACCGGAGATACTGCTTTTCGTAATTTCCCAGTGCGCCCGCCAGACGATCCAGCTGGTCGAGATTCTTCTGGAGCCGGAGCCGATTCCGCAAATCGGAAATCATTTCCTGCATCCTGTCCAACTGGGCGCGCACGTTCTCCTTGTAAATGTCCTGGCCGGAAATGATCACTTCCTTCTCGTTCTTGCGGACGTCGAGGAACCATTCCACCAGGTGGCCCGCATCCTCGGCCTTGGCCAGCTTGTCGTCGAACAGGGCGTCGGTCATCTGTCCGGAGCGGCGCAAGTCCCTGAGCTGCTGCCTCTGGTCGGCCTGAATGGCGTTGGCTTCCTCGCGGACCACCTCGGCCGCAGCCCGCATCTTCGTCATGGTGGCGGCGCGCTCCTTCTGGAGATCGACATATCCCTGGAAAGCCTGAGCATATGAATTGACCGCCGCAAGCACGTCGGCCATCTGTTTTCGGTTCACGTCGTCGTTGAACTTCTGCGTGGTCGCGGAGATTTGCTCCCGCAGCTGCCCCACAAGCTCCGCCTGCTTTTTCAACGATTCCTCGTCAACGCGGATAATGTAGTTCTTTTCCTGCTGCCTGGCCTGAAGGATGAATCGCACCATGCGGTTGACGTCGTCCGCCTTCTCCACCCGGTCCTGCACCCCGCGCATCCCGAAGAATCCGATGGCGGCCACGATCACCGTCAAGACAAGCACGAGGCCGAAGCCTCCGCCCAGCTTGACCCCCAACTTCATATTCTTGATTCCCATTTCTACCCTCCACCTATTGCCGACCCCTGAATGCCCCACCGAAGAACTCAAGAACGCGCCGTCTCCGGACCATTCCGAAGCCGCGCAAGATGCATCGTCAGCTTGGCCTGAACCTCTGCCCGGTCCAGGTCCGCGAAAAGCAACAACCAGACGAATCCCAACAGAATCGCCACGAACGTGTCCGCGTCTTCTGCCCCGTCCGCCCTGCCTCCCTTGAAGGCGTCCAGCAGCTCGCCGAGCCGGGCGCGGCTCTGGCGCAACGAAAGGAAGGCGGAGCCGAGCAACGCGCTGTCCTCATGGTTCGCAAGCGCTTCCGGGAAATACTTGAACGCGATGACGCACTGATGGCGTCGTTCGAGAACGAGATCGATCAACTCCGCAGCCACGCTTTCAGCGGAGTCCTGCCGCGCGGCAAACGGAGCCGCCCCATGCATGAAATTGCCGATGGCGTTGCTCAGATCCCAGATGATGTAGAACAACAGATTGTTCTTGCTCTTGAAATGGTAGATGACCGTGCCGCTGGCGACGCTGGCCTTTTTCGCGATGGAAGCGATGGTCGTCTGGTGGTAGCCTTGCAGCGCAAACATTTCGCTCGCCACGGCCACGACATCAGTCAGATTTTCTTTTGTTTTCCGTATAGGCATATTCAATCCTAATCATATGTTCAAATACAAGGCAAGATTATTTGAACAGTCGTTCAAAACTTTCTTTCTGCGCGCAGAACGTCGTGCGGCAAGAGGTCTGCCGTCGCAGGTCCGTGGCCGGACCGGAAGGGTGGGGCAAGGCACGGGACGGGGAAGAGAACCCCGACGAGGCAGGTGGACGCAGGCGGTTCCCCGCGGCGAGAGACGCGGCCCGGAGAACGCACATGGCGGGCCGAGTCGGGCCGGGCCGGGTCAGGTCGGGTCGGGTCAGGTCAGGTCAGGTCAGGTCAGGTCAGGTCAGGTCAGGTCAGGTCAGGTCAGGTCAGGTCAGGCCGGATAGACCAGCAGCGCGGCAACGTCCATCACGTTGGTGCGGGTGGGGCCGGTTTTGAGGATGGTCCCGGCGCCGCAGAAATATTCGTAGGCATTGTTTTCCGCCAGATGCGTCCGGGCGCAGAATCCTCCGGCATCGGCGAGCCGCAGGGTGTCCGGGAGAACGAGCGCCCCGGCCGCGTCCGTCGGGCCGTCGCTGCCGTCCGTGCCCACGCAGGCCACCAGCACCCTTCCCCGGCAATCCGGAAACTCTTCCAACGCCAGCCCCGCGGCCAAGGCCATCTCCTGGTTGCGGCCGCCCTTGCCTTTGCCGCGAATGGTCACCGTGGTTTCGCCGCCCGCCAGCAGACAGAGCGGAGCGTCGCCGGCGGCCAGCGCCGCGCCGGCGTTCCGCGCCGCAAGCACCAGCTCGCGCGCCACCTCGCGGGCTTCGCCCTGCATGGCCGCCGTCAGGATCGTGGGGACATAGCCCCTCTCCTGCGCGGCTTTGGCCGCGCCAGCCAGCGCCATGACGTTGCTGGCGATGATCTCGTTCTGCACGCGCTCGAAACAGGCGTCCCCGACCTTGCGCGTTTCCGGCGCGCGGCCTTCGGTGCCCTGCTCCAGCAGCTCGGCCACGGCCGCAGGAACGCGGTCGCGCAGGCCGTAGCGGTCCAGAATGGCGAGACAGTCGGCAAAACGGGACTCGTCCGGAGCCGTGGGGCCGGAGCCGATCACGTCGAGCCGATCGCCCACCACGTCGGAGATGATCAGGGTCACCACGGTGGCCGGAGCCAGGACGCCGGCCAGATGTCCGCCCTTGAGCAAAGAGAGGTGCTTGCGCACCGCGTTGATTTCGTTGATGTCCGCACCGCATTCCAGAAGCAGGCGGGTCGCCTCCTGCTTGTGGGCGAGGGTGACGGGCGCGCGCGGCGCAGGCACGATGGCGCTGGCCCCGCCGGAGAGCAGCAGGAACACGAGATCCTTTTCTCCTGCCTGCCCCGCAGCCCGCAGCAATTCCTGGGCAGCGGCCTGGCCCGCCTCGTCCGGCACGGGGTGCGCGGATTCCACGATGCGGACCTTGCCGAGCTGAAGGCCGTGCCCGTACTTGGTGGCGACGACGCCGCCCGCGAGCCGTCCGCCCAGGATATCTTCCAGGGCCAGCGTCATGGGGGCCGCGGCCTTGCCCGCGCCGAGGATCAACACGCGCTCGAACTGCGAGAGGTCGTATTCCCTGCCCGCCACAGCCAACATGTCGCCCTGCCTGCGGACCGCGCGGCGCATGGCCGCCTCGGGCGCCACCGCGCCGATGGCGTTCTCGACGATGTGCATGAGGTCGTTCTTCTTGCGGGTCAGTTCGGGCATGATTTTTCCTGATTCGGGTTGCGGATGTGGACGTCTGCGGGCTTCGGCTCGCCGCCCCTGTTCGGGAGGGCGGCGGCTCCACCGGCGCTCGGCTACGGCCACATACGCCTATCGCGCGGACGCGTCAAAACCCCGGAACCCGCTGCTGGATTTGGCACGGCAGAAGCGAAAAGGCCTCGCTCCTGTCCGTCGCCCGGGCCGCCCCGCGCGGAAACGCATCCACCCCGGCCTGCAACGCCCACACCACCGCTGGAAACTCCCCCTTGCATTACTGTAATCCCGGGCAACGGACGTCCTCCTGCAACGCCCCAAATGAGAAAACTCCCGCGAACCGCGAGAAACGGTGTGCAGGAGCTTGTTTTCATTCTGATGCCGGGAGCGAGACTCGAACCGGCAAGGGCGTGATCCGTGCGAACCCGCTTCACTCTCCCTGGTCCGCTATTTGTTCACGGCGTCTTCCACCTTATCGCCAGCGTCCTCAATGCTGTCGCCAGCCTTTTCGAGAGCCTGATCGATCTTTTTGCCAGCCTTTTCGGCCGGCCCTTCCTTATCGCCGACGTCCTCAATGCTGTCGCCAGCCTGTTCGAGGGTCTGATCGATCTTTTTGCCAGCCTTTTCGGCCGGGCCTTCCTTTTCGCAGCCGTAGCCAACGCCAAGAAAGGCCAGCAGAGCAACAAAGCATATGAATTTATTGATATATCTCACAAATCACTCCTTTTCCGGTTTGTTGAGTCAAATACGCGGCTTGCGTCTCCCCATGATCAGCGAGATCACAAACGCTATGAGAAAGACAAAAAACAATACCTTCGCAATACCGACGGCAGCCGCTGAGATGCCGCCAAAGCCCAGAATTCCGGCTAATATTGCGATGATGAAAAACACCACTGACCAAGATAACATGGTTCCTCCACATTTGTGCAGCAATTGGGACGGGCAAGCCGCCCTGATCGTAAATGGGCTTACTTGAAACGCTCGTTGGCGGATTTGATGGCGCTGTCAAGGCTGTCCCATGCGCCTTGGAGGCCGATCTTCAGATCCTGCCATGCGTCCTTGCCTGCCCGCTGAAACTCGTCGAGCTTGGCTTTCGCTTCCGAGTGGCGTTGCTTCATTTTTTTCATCTCATCTTCGAACTTGATTCGAAGGTCGGAATCCGATTCCCTGGCCTTGGCTTCCAGACGCGATATCTCGGCGTTGAGCTCATCCAGCTTGGCTTTCATCTTCTCAACATATTCGTCGCGCTTTGACATGATCGGCTCCTCCTTGCTCTTGTTTATCGATCCGACTTACATGTATCAGGATTTGTCATAAGATATATATAATACATGAATAATGAGCTTTGTCCAAAAAATTTTGATTTTAGAACAATGACGCGAAGGCAATGCAGAGTTAAATGAACATATGCCATTAAAAGCAAGCTGTTTCCGGTTGTTCAACTATGAGCGTCGGCGCGAGCCGCTTCCAAAACAATCTCCGTCCTGACAGCGACTCTTGAGAATGTGCCTTGATTGCTTGGCGGGCGATATTCCAAGGGGGGATGATGAACGCCTGCTCTCGGCATGAGAGGACAGAACGCAGGACAGGGGCTGGACCATTTCGTCTGCCCAAAAAACAAAGCTCCCGCGAACCGCAAAAAGCGGCGCGCAGGAGCTTGTGTTCATTCTGGTACCGGGAGCGAGACTCGAACTCGCAAGGGCGTGAACCCGGCGGATTTTGAGTCCTTTTATTTCAAACTTCACAGGAAGTCACTGACCTTCACTCGAGTTATGAAATTTCTTTGATTTTAGTTAATTAACATGCTACACAGGTGTCACGTGACATCCTCGGAATCCACCCTATGTCACGGCAAAAAGTTGGACAGAGGTTGGACAGTTTTCACTGAGAGGAGCATGTCATGCCCAAGTGGATCAAAACCCAATTCCCCGGCGTGAGGTTTCGCGAACACCCAACGCGCAAGCACGGACGCCAGCCCGACCGCTATTACGTCATCACGTACAAAATCGACGGGAAGACCAAGGACGAGGCCATCGGCTGGGCCAGCGAGGGAGTGAAGCCTTCGGACTGCCACACCATCTATTGCGAGTTGAAGGACAACCGCCGCAAGGGAGAAGGTCCGCGCACCCTTGCCGAAAAACGCGGCCTGGACCTTCGCCACCGGGAGGCGGAAAAGAAACGCTCCGTGACCCTGGGCGAATACTGGACCTCGACGTATTTCCCCTTCGCCAAACAGCGCAAGGGAGAGCGCTCCTGGAATCGGGAGGAGAGCCTGTACCGCATGTGGATCGCCCCCTCGCTTGAGGCCGTTCCTCTCCGAGAAATCGACTTGCAGCAATGGGACGATTTCGTGCGAATCCTCGACGACGCTGACTTGTCCCAGCGCAGCAAGGAGTATGCGACCGGAACCCTTCGGCGTATCCTCAAGCACGCCTACGAGAGGCGGATCATCAGCCAGCCCCCACCTTCGGGCAAACGCATCGGCGTCACGGCCCCTCGCGACAATCGCCGACTCCGCGTCATCCGGTCCGACGAGATGCGGAGCATCTTCGAAGAGCTTGCGGCCCATGATCCAAACGCCCACAAGCTGACCCTGTTCGCATGGCTCACCGGATGCCGCCTCGGCGAAGCGGGCAAGCTGCAATGGAAGGACGTAGACCTCGCATCCAGGCACTTGACATTCCGTGACACCAAGAACAAGGACTCCCGAACCATAGGGCTCGAAGGCGAACTGCTCGAACTTCTTTCAGGCATCACCGAGCAGAAGCCCACGAACCATGTTTTCGCTTCGGCCCAAGGCATCCCCTACACGGAGACGCCTTCCGCATTTCGAACCACGGTGGAGCGCCTGGGGCTGAATGAAGGCCGCACCAAGAAGGACCGTCTGGTATTCCATTCGATCCGTCACACAGTGGCGACCGAACTCGCCAAGAGCCTGAACCCTCGCGACCTCATGGAGGTCATGGGCTGGCGCACGGTCGAAGTCGCCATGCGCTACGTCCACGGAAACGAGTCCGCCAAGCGAAACGCCCTTGCCAGCCTCGGAAATGTTCTGGGCGGCTCCAAGGGCAAGATCGTCCCGTTCAAAAGCGTGGGCTGATCTTTTTCGGCCCAAGCTTCACCAGCCGTCACTGGTGGATTCGTCTACTCTATCCCCATCTGCTATTCATGCTGACAACAGTCAGCCCTCCCCGGAGAGCGCGGGGAGGGCTGGTGATCGTTGTCCCATGAAAACAAGGAGGCAGCAGAGCTGGCAGCGGCGCTCAGAAATGGACATCAACAGGGAGGTGTAACACCGATGGCGTCAGAGGCTCTTTCGAGAAACTAAACCAAGGGGGATTCGACGAGCATTTGACCATAATTTGCGTTGAGGCGGATATCGTCGCTGCCTCCAGGGCAGAGAGGATATTCTGTTGCTTTCGCATTCGCGGAGCGACAGGTTTTGTTGCGTCCAAAACTCGGCCAGCGGCATGTAAAATTGAATTTTCTGGGCTGTTTCTTCAACTGAATCAATTGAAAAAACAGGCTGCTCAGAGTATATTTCAAAGCCACAGGTCTCCACTTCATCCGAAGGGTGATAAGTTGCGCCACGGAGGGGAAAGCCAGAGCGATTGGACGGCTGCGAACGGACAATCTACCGAAAGGCACAAAACGGGCGTACGATCAAGATCCGAGTCGAGGCGATCCTACCGCTTCGACCTTGGCAACCAGCCATTTTACAAGGAGCCTCCTTGTCCCCCAAGACACATTCGTCCCTTTCTCACGTCACATCCCGGGTTGGATTAGCTTTGGGCAGTGGCTCGGCCCGCGGGCTAGCACATATCGGCGTGATAAGGGCCCTTCAAGAAGTCGGAATCCAGATTGATTTCATTGCAGGGACCAGCATTGGCGCACTGATCGGGGCTGTCCATGCATCCGGCAAGCTGGACGATCTCGAAAAGGATTACTTGAATTTTGACTGGAAACGCATCGCCACATTTTTCGATGTGGTATTTCCAAAATCCGGCCTGATTGATGGGACAAAAGTAGAAGCCATGGTGCGAGCCCACGTTCATGGGGATCTCATCGAAAAGCTCCCCATTCCTTTTTGCGCAGTGGCTACCGACATCCAGACAGGTGCGGAGGTCGATATCAGTGCGGGGGACATCACAAAGGCCGTCCGAGCAAGCATAGCCGTCCCCGGCATATTCACACCTCAGCGTCACGCTGGCCGCATACTTGTGGATGGCGGCCTGTGCAATCCCGTCCCTGTGAGTGCCGCTCGGATGTTGGGTGCGGATATAGTAATCGCTGTGGACTTGAACCACGACATCGTTTCCGGGAAAAACGCGCCTCCTCCTCAGACACCATGCGAAACAAAGAGCCGCTCGAGTAAGGCTGCTCCGGATCGACCTTCAGGGAAAACGAAACGCTACCAGCAGTCAATACAAGACGTATCAGCTTGGCTGATGGCCAGAAAGGCACCTGGAGCTGACCAAATAGCCCGCTGGGCATCTCCTAAGGACCCACTCCCAAACATTTTTGAAGTACTGCTTGCCTCAATCAATATTATGGAAACGCAAGTCACCCGTTCACGACTGGCTACAGACCGACCAGACATCCTTATCCAACCGCCTCTGGGACATTACCGATTTCTGGACTTCGACAAGGCCAAAGACATCATTGACATAGGACATGCCACAACCCGAAAAGCTTTGGCTCGCTCGAAACTCCTCTTCGAATCCTGAATCGACTCGCCTCTTCTTAGTGATTCCAGCTTGCTCGCACATCAGGGCATCAGGCTATCCGCCTCGATCAACTGCAACATAAGCGCATAACGCTGCTCGTCTCCAAACTCCCTCTTGACAAGAGACGTTCGCGACAATAATTTTAACGAACGTTCAATCAACATGAAGGAATTTTCGATGGGCACTTCAAACACCCGTGAATTTATTCTTGAAAGCGCTTCACGTCTGTTCGCGACCGCAGGGTATTCCGCTGTTTCCATGCGGGATGTGGCGAGTGAATCCGGCGTCACACCGGCAAATTTATACCATTACTTTAAAGACAAAGAAGATCTTGTGCGTGAATCCCTCGCCTTTGTCTTCACCGACAAAACCAATCCCATAGAAGAAATCATGAAGAGTCCCGGTGACCCTGCCAAGCGCATGGAGCGCTTCCTTCTCTGGTTCTCATGGCTTCTCATGGAAGACGTTATTTTTTCAAAACTGCTTTTCCGAGAGCTTCTGGATGGCGACGGCAGCCGTCTTAAGTATCTGGCAGAAAACGTATTCCAATCCCCCTTCAGCATTCTTGTCCAACTGATTGACGACTACTTCGAGACCTCTGATCCGGTCTTTGTTGCGGTCTCCATTGTTGGAGCGTTGTTGGGACACTGCCAGCTGTCCGGGATGGTGAGCTATCTCAAAGAAGGAAAGCCTGAGCGGATCAGCCCTGAAGCAATCACACGCCAGATCATGATGGAATTGCAGTTCAAGGTGCGCGCAACGAATAAAAGTGTAGGAAGGAGCGAGAATGCCTAGCATACGCGCGAAAAAGCCTCTGCTCACAGGCAGTGTTCTTCTCTTGGCAACCCTTCTAGTCGCAGGTTGCGGTTCTTCGAACAAAAGCGAGGAGACCCTCCCGACACTCGTGCGAGGTGTTCAAACCCACGTTGCTTCGGCGCTTACGGTCCCGAGAGGATGCAATCTGCCTGGCACGGTCGTTTCCGATGATCGCATCGAACTTTCTTCCCGAGTTGTCGGGTTTATTGAAAGCCTTGAGGTTCGCGAAGGGCAGTCGGTGAAGGAAGGCGACTTGCTCGTCAAAATCGACTCCACGGACATTGAGGAAAACATCCGGCAAAACGCCGCTTCACTCACTGCGACGGCTCAGGAACTGCAAGATGCAAAGCGCGACGTCGTGCGCTATGAAAAGTTGGTCCAGACCGGCGCTATTGCCCCAGATACCCTGACCAAGGCGAAAGTAAAACGCGACGTGGCCCAAGCGGCATACGACAAAGCCACAGCAGCCCTTACTTCGGCTCGCTCCGAAAGACTTTATGCGGAAATTCGCAGCCCCGTGGATGGCGTCGTCATCAGACGCTACAAGCAACGCGGCGACATGGCGACGGCGGGAGCCGTCATCCTCACCATAGAATCGCGCAGCAAGCTCCTTTTCCGCGTCTACGCGCCAGAAAGCAAGGTGGCGCAACTGACGCAAGGCATGACGACGGCGATCAGCATTGATGCACTGCCCGGCAGAAGCATCTCTGGCACAATTGAACGCATAGTTCCGTCGGGTGATACTACTACCCGCCGCTATCAAGTGGACATTGCGCTTCCAACGGACGCCGACCTACTGCCGGGAATGTTTGGACGAGCCGAAATCGTCCTCAATCATGAGCAAGTGCTGGCAATCCCGAATTCTGCGCGCGTAATCCGAGGCGGTCTGGAAGGTGTTTTCGTTCTGGACAATGCCGACATCGCGCATTTCCGCTGGCTTCGTTTCGGACGGGTGCATGACGCATTTATTGAAGTCGGCGCGGGCCTTACTCTAGGCGAAACCATCCTGCTGAAGGCTGACGGCCGGATTCGGGATGGGGTCCAGATTGTCGCGGCATCGCGGGAGAACGCGCAATGAAACGCGAACGATTGAATCTTGCCGGAGTGCTGGCGAAAAGCTTCATCACTTCAAAGCTCACGGTCATCATCATCCTGGCGGTGGCTCTGCTGGGTGTTACCGCCCTGCTGCTCACGCCCCGCGAAGAAAATCCCCAGATAGTCGTTCCGAGCGCGCAGGTATCCGTCAGGCTACCCGGCGCATCGGCCTCGGAAGTCGAAAACCTGATCATCATCCCCCTCGAAGGCATTCTCAGCGAGATGAAGGGGGTCGATCACACTTTTAGCGTCGCAAACAACTCCGTGGGAGTGATCACCGTACAGTTCAAGCCTGGCCAGCCCAAGGAAGAATCGCTGGTCAAGCTGTATGACCGGGTGCTTGCAAGCCAAGCCGTGCTTCCGGCTGATGCGAGTACACCGCACGTACGTTCTCTTGATGTAGACGATGTTCCCATCGTGACCATCACCCTGGCCTCGCGAAGTCTCGACGACTATGCACTCAAGCGTCTGGCCGACCGAATGTCGGAACGGCTGCGCAGCCTGAACGATGTCTCCGTTGTATCGGTCTACGGTGGACGAACCAGGGAAATCGACATCAAACTTGATCCAGAACGTCTCGAAGCCTTCGGCATCACCCTAAATCAGTTCTACGCCGCCCTTAACGCGAGCAACATCTCCATCCCGCTTGAAAAAACCATCCGGGACGGCGAGGCAAAAGGAGTAAAGCTCGAGGAATTCCTTGCTTCCGCCGATGAAGTTCGCAGTCAGGTGGTTGGAGTGCATGCGGGAAGGCCAATCTATGTCAGCGACATCGCGCAGGTAACCGATGGCCCAACCGATGAAGTGGAAACATTCAGTCGATTCAGTTTCGGTCCTGCGGATCCCCATTCGCGGTCGTCCCAAGCAGGAGGAATGCCAGCCGTCACCATCGCCGTGGCCAAGAAGAAAGGCACCAACGCCGTCGAAGTCGCTCACAGCGTGCTCGACCGGGTGGAACGCATTCGACAGAGCATGCTCCCAAGTGAAGTGGATGTGGTCATTACTCGCAACGACGGCAAGAAGGCTGACGACGCCGTCAACGTGTTGGTCGAGCATCTTTTCATTGCCGTGGGCACTGTGGCCTTGATCCTCGTCTTCTCTCTTGGCTGGCGCGAAGCTGCCATCGTCTGCGTAACGGTGCCGATGACTCTTTGCACCGCCCTTGCAGCAGACCTCGCTGGCGGGGTGACCATCAACCGCATTACCCTTTACTCCTTGATCCTGTCTCTTGGCCTTCTGGTGGACGCTTCCATCGTGGTCATCGAGAATATCCATCGACGCTGCTCAGGCATACCTTCCGCCCAGCGGAGCGGGCACATAATTTCGGCGACGAATGAAATCGGCAACGCAACGAACCTTGCAACGCTTGCCATTGCGCTGGTCTTCGGCTCCATGATCCTGCTTACCGGAATGGGAGGGCAGTACTTTTTCCCGGTCACCTACAACCTCCCAATCGTCATGATTGCATCGGTAGTCATTGCCTACATCGTCACGCCATGGGCCGCGAATCGCTGGCTACATCACGAAAGCAACCATACCTCCTCGGAGAAGACCGGAATCCTTGAGCGCACCTACAATGCATTGTTCCTTCCTCTCCAGCAAAACAGGAAGGCCAAGCTGGTGCTATTAGGCATAGTCATTGTCGGATTCAGTATGTCCATGCTTCAAGGGACGTGGCAGTTCATACGCCCGTCAGGTTTCGGCGGGCCGACATCGCTGTTCGGAGTGGCTCTTGGCTTTCTGCCCAAGGACAACAAGAACACGTTCAACATAATTGCCGACATGCCGGAAAACACCCCTGTCGAGGACACGAATAGACTCGTCAGAGACATTGAGGATATCCTCGCAACCTGCCCCAATGTGCTCAACTATCAAAGCTGGCTTGGCAAGGCCGGAGTACCGGACTTCAATTCCCTGCAACAGGGCACCGCTGATAGAACGGGCGGATATGTTGGTGAAATCAGAGTCAATCTTCTTGACAAGCATTCCCGCAGCATTTCCTCTATCCAAATAGTCCAGGAGCTGCGCAAGCAACTCCGGCCAATCCGGCAGCGCTATCCGGGCTGCAAGATACGGCTCGTGGAGGATCCTCCGGGCCCGCCCTTGCGGGCCATGGTCCTGGCTGAAGTCTACGGCCCCGATCAGGAGCAGCTCCGTTCCATGGCTGGCAATGTCTATAGCGAGTTTGCCAAGACATACGACATGGTCGACCTCTCTACCTCCGAACCGGTGGACGTAGCGGAACATCGTATCGTCATCGACAAAGAGAAGGCCGCACTTTCTGGGGTTTCCGTGCAGCGCATAGCTCTGAACCTACAGCTGGTGTTCGGAGGCGCGCTGGTCAGCCGCGCCCATCCTGACGACGAAAAAGAACCTGTGGATATTCGTGTCATGGTACCTCGAAGTCATGAAATCGACCCGACGCGACTGGACCGGGTATTCATCGACAACGATCAAGGCAACCCCATTCCCCTCTCTGAATTGGTGACGGTAAGACTGGAGGAGATGGATCGCCCGATTTTCCACAAGGACAACGAACGGGTGAGCTATGTGGGCGGAGAGCTTTCCGGATCGGTACCTCTCAATGCCGTCCTCGATCTCAATCATCGTCTTAAAGGGATGCCCACTTCAGATGGCGGTCTGTTGCGGACGGGAAACCTTACGGCCTATCCGGAAGCTCCAGACACGATAGACGGATACCAGCTTTTATGGGACGGCGAGATGCGTCTGACTCTGGACATCTATCGAGACATGACGATCGCCCTCGCTATGGCGCTCACGCTCGTGTTCCTGCTGCTTGTTGCGTACTATAAATCGTTTCGGGTGCCGATCATCGCCATGTGCGCCATTCCGTTGGGACTTATCGGCCTCTTTCCCGGTCATTGGCTTTTGGGCGCGGACTTCTCGGCAACATCCATGGTCGGCATTATTGCGCTGTCGGGTGTCGTTATCCGTAACTCGTTGCTCATCATCGATTTCGTCCGCGCAAACCAAGCTCATGGAATGAATTTGGAGGAAGCCATTCGTAAGGCGGGAGCCGTGCGATTGAGACCCATTATCCTTACGACACTGGCCATTGTCATGGGATCCTTGATCATGATTCCAGACCCCGTATTCGGAGGGTTGGCCATCACCCTTATTTTTGGTTCCGTAACATCTGCAGCCTTTACCGTCTTCGTTGTGCCGCTATTATACCAGATATACGCAAAAAGTATTGCGGACAGCAGCGCAACTGAGCACGCATAACCTGCAACAAAACAACGGCTGAAGTTTCCCGACGGCCTGTCGGAGGGCGTTCAAAGTCGCCCAGAAGATCCATATTTCCTGACTTCTGGGTGACCGCAAAGTGATACCCAATGGTGTATCTGCAAGCTCCAGCCATAACGCTGAACGAATACTGCGCTGATATTCTTGCATGATATAAAAATATGATTCACCAGTCACACGATGCACACCGGCCAAGGAAGGAGCCGCCAGCTTTCGCCAGCGGCTCTTTGATTACCCCTCGAATTCCCTCCCGCAGGCGATGCAGCGGAAGCGGCAGATGACGTGGCGGTCGATGCTTTCCCCGACACGGTTGCCCACGGCTGCCCCGGCAAGGAAGCCCGCCAGGGCTCCGGCAAGGCTTCCGGCCAGGACGCCGATCCCGGTTCCCACCACGGGGACCACAGACCCGATGGCCCCACCGACCACGGCCCCGCCCTCAGCCCCCAGATAGCCTGTTGCGGCTCCGGCCACGCCGCCCACCGCAGTGCCTACCCGCTGGACCACATTGACCAGCACGACATGGTCCGGACTATTGCAGACCGGACATTTCGGATTCTCCTTCATCTGAGACCTCCCTATGATTTGGTTGAATGGAAAAGCGCCTGGCCAAAAAGTTGAAACATGGCAGGAGCCAGTTCCCGGATGGCCTGGATGTTGATGCTGCGCCTCGGCATGAGGCCCGCGATGCCTGGGGAGTCGATGCCAAGGCCGAAGACCTCGATCTCCGCCAGCCGCGCCGCAGACAGGGCCTGCTTCGCGGTCTCGTGGTTGTCGGGATCTCCGTCCGTGACGAGCAGCAGAATCTTGCGCTGCTCCCGCAAAGGGACCATCTCCAGGATCGCCCACCAGAGCGCCTCGCCCATGGGCGTCTTTCCGCTGGCCGCGATGCTGAACCGCGTATGCACAGGCTGGCCATGCCGAACCAGCGGAGCCACCGTTTGCAGGTCGTCCTCCCCGTGTCCCGCCGGGAACGCTGTGACCGCCACGTTGATGCCCATGAGCTCCATGGTCCTGGCAAGCACATGGCAAACCTGCCCGGCCATAGCGATCCGCCTGCGCATGGAGCCGGAACAGTCCAGCAGGAGATGCACGGCGGTGTTCATGGCTGTGCGTTGTCCCTGTCGCAGGAAGATCTTCGAGTCCCGCGCCGCGAGCCGGTGCAGCCGAGTGGTTGCAACCCTGCCGCGCGACGACGGGACATTGTGACAGGCCAGCTGCGCCTGGAGCTTTCCCTGGAGCCGCGTGCGCAGAGCCAGGGTGATCCGCCGCGCGGCTTCCAATTGCTCTGCCATGAGCGGGCGCATGCTCTTTCCGGCAATGGTGGCCACCTGAACACGCGCCCCGGCATGTTCGTCCTTCCCTTGAACGCCCAGCTCCAGGGACTTGCCCAGGATCGCACCGAGTTCGTCCGGCAGCTCCTTTTCCGTGGCCCTGAGCAACCGCTCCACGCTCGCGGCCTGCGGCTCGGCAGCCGGAAGCGCCTTCGCATTGTGGCCAAGCTCCCGGACAACCGCCCTGGCGGCGTCCAGGCAGGCCTGGGAATCCGGACAGGAACGCCTGACCTGCTCCAGGATCATTCCGACCCGAACCAGCAGGTCCGGCCAGAAGCGGTCCAGGATATCCCTGTTTTTCCGGACACGCACCGACAGTTCCGGCACATCCCAGCTGCGCACGCTCAAGAGCAGCCAGTTCAGCAGCAGAAGGGCCGGATTTTGCTCGTCCGGCTCCGGGCTCCGCTCCAAGAACAGATGCCGGATCAGCCAGGTGAAATTCCGACGGCAGCCCGGATACTGGGCCGCCAATCGGTTTTCCACGCGCCAATCCTCGAAGATGTTCCAGATGTGCTTCTCCAGGGCGGTGAGATCACGCAGACAGTCAAAGTCCGTGTGTCGCAGATGCGCGGCCTCGTGATCGACATAGCCGCGCACCAGCCCCAGGAAGGTGCGGTCCGCTTCCGCTGGCAGGCTCGGCAGATGGATCACCCCACCGTCCGTCCAGGCCCTGTTGCCGCCGATATGCACCTGAATGCCGTAGGAACGCCCGAGAGCACTGGCCAGCAGGGGTAAACTGTGCAGGAGGGGATTTGTCCTCGCCATGACGCCCCCCTACCAAAGGCCCAGGCTGTCGAGATGGACCACAGGAGACGCCACGGGAGCATGCGCGGTGCTGAACGGCGCTCGCCCCAGGGGAAGCTCGGGAGCGCTTTCCTCGTCATTCTCCTGGCTCGAATCCAGACCCGAATCCATATCAGAGACCGGAACGGCGGCATCCAGGGCAGGCAGAAGCGGAGCCTTGAGCAGCCCCTGGAGAATCGCGTCCGGACTCCTGCCGTCCATGACCTTCTGGCCATGCTCCACAAGCAGGTCGGGATTGCCGAGCAAACAAACCAGTCCCTGAAGCATGACCAATTCCGCGCCATCGATCCTGCCGGATTCCGGAACCCTGGCCAGGGCCGTCTCGATCAGCTCCGCCACGGGAGCCACCCGAGGCTCCACAAAACTCAGACCGCAGAGCTTGCGCTGGAGGGTGCGCAGCGGCGAAAGCGCCTTGCGGGTGATCTCGGTTCTGCCCGCATAGCTCTTGTGCCAGGCATCCCTCGCGGCCTTGGCCACCTCGCCGAAGAGCCGCGCGCCCAGACCGCTCACTTCCTCATGCAGTCCTACCTGCGCCTCGGCATTCCGATCCTTGCGCGGTGGCGCGACCCGGAAGAGCTGCCAGCTGAAGCCCAGGCGACTGCGCACATGGTCCGCACTGACCAGTGAACTCGCGATGATTGACTCCCAGCCAGGATTGTCCAGAATCCAGCCGCGCACCGCATCGTCATAGCGGTGCAGGAAGGCCTCTTTGGCAGACTGGTAATCGTCCGCAATGGCCTGGAGTCCGGCCTGGACCTTTTGCACCGACGCTTCCGGGATGGCCCAGCCTCCCAGGAAACGCACGCCGATCCGGTCCAGCATGGTCACGGCCTTGGCCTTGAGCGAGCCGAAAATGCGCAGCTCCGCAGGATCGCAAATGCGCTTGCTGCCAAGCGAAGCCAGCTTTTCCGGCGGCAGGTCCGCCGTGCCGAAATCCGAGGGCGTGAGCTTCTTGCGGGCCGACCAGATGTTCACGTCCAGACGAACCGCCACCAATTCCTTGAGCACCTTGATATCCGTGGACATGGCGTCCTCCTTTGTATTGCTTTCATGTTGAAACCGCCCGGCATGGGCGCAGAAAAGAAGAGGGGGAGCCCGAACCGGCTCCCCCTCAGGACACGTCTTGGTTTTGCGCCCCTGTGGGGGCGTCCGCCGATGGGAACATGCGCTGGGCCAGCTCATGCAGCATGGAGCGCGTTTCCCGTGTGGCCCGAAAGCCCAGCGCCCGGTCCAGGGCGTAGCTCACGGGCTGCACCCCTTGATGCGCCAGGGGCTGAAAGCGCAGGGTCAGGTCTGCCCAGCGCAGAAGCGTCCGTGTAGAAAACGTGACCTCGATGCTCTCGCCGAGCGGGGTCTGCGTGTCTCCGAAGCCGCGAAAAAGCCTGCGCACCTCGCCCGCAAATTCCACCATGGTTTCCCGGACCGCCTCGGGAAGCAGGGAAGCGGTTCTGGCAAGCAGGCGCAGCTCCGCCTCCTTTGCCGGGTAATCCACCTCGCAGAGCCAAAACCGGTCCATGAACGCCAGGTTTTGCCGTAGCGTGCCTTGATAGAGCCCGGTCTCATCCGAGCCGCCGTTGGTGTTGGCCGTGGCCACGAAACGGAACAGGGGATGCGGCTTGATGACCTCCCCGCTGTTTTCCGGAATGCAGAGCGGATCGCCGTCCAGAATGCCGTTCAGGCCGGAAAGCGTGGCCGGGTCCAGCAGGTCCAATTCGTTGAGCAGAAACAGCCCGCCGAACTTCAAGGCCAGGGCCAATGGACCATACTGGAAGGTCATCCGGCCCTCTTCCAGGCTCAGATGCCCGACCAGGTCGGTGAACTCCAGCCGCGCATGGCCGGTCACGTCCAGGACCGGGTAGTTCAGTTTGGCCGCCAACTGCCGGATCAGGCTGGTCTTGCCGCTGCCCGTGGGGCCGAAGACATAGAGCGGATCGGCCTGTTGCATGAACCAGACGATGATCTCCCGCATGGTCTCGTGGAACTGGTAGTCCGGATCAGGATCCGGCGTGTACGCGCACGGAGCGGCAAAGCCCTGGATCATGCGCCCCGAAGGCTGCCCGCTGAACACCGTGCCCGCGTCCATTTCCATGACCTGAAGATTCTCAAGCTCCAGATGCGACATGATTGTTCTCCTGTTGTGTTTTGGTTGCGGTTTGCGGATGACGCCCCACGAACAGACGCTCATAGGGGTTGCCCATGTCCGTGCTGCGGGTCAGAATCCGCTCGCAGATCTCTCCCCCCACCACACTGGTCAGTTCCGCCTGTAATCTGCCACGGTTCAGCGTGGTCCGGCCCGGCATGTTCGACACCTTGAACCGGTAGTCGCCCGTGCTCAGCCAGCCGCCAGCGGCATCCCGCCTCGCGTACTGTCGGCAAATCCTTTCCTCCATGGCCCGGATCTCCTGCTCCAGGCTCTTGCGGTTCGCCTTCAGTTCCTCAAGCTGACGGAGCGCGGCGTCCCCCTCCGGGCTATCCACCTGCCGGGAGCTGAACTTCGGGCAGGTCGCCGCATGGTCGCACCAGTCGCAGAGCGGGTGAAACCCCTTGGCGTATTCCAGATCACCCAGCCGGATCAGGCCGTTCGCATACTTCCGATGATTATCCCACAAATCGCCAGCCAGCCGCAGGGCCAGGGAATGCATGGCCTCATCCGGAAGATACGGACCAAAAGGCCTTGCTTCGGACAGGGAAAGGCAGAGCACCCAGCCCTCGATATCAACCTGTTCCGGGGATTCCGGGAGCCGGGCGCGGAAAAGACGTGCCGCAAGCTCAGGGAACGTCAGGCCGGAGAAGAGCACATGGCCATCTTCCGCCCGCAGGTTGAAACAAGGCTGGTTCCAGCAGGACGCGAGCAGACCAAGCTGTCCATAAATCTGCATCTCGTAGGCCGGGTTCAGGGTTTTGGGCAAATGCCCGGTGCTCTTGAGCTCCAGAATGCGCACCGCAGGTTGCGCGCCTCCGCGAACCAGGGTGAAATCGAGATGCGCACGGAGCGGAACCGAGCTTTCACCCTGCTGAAGGGTGGTTTCAATCTCCAGTTGCGCAATAAACTGCGAACCGTTGGCGCTGAGCGCCTTGCTAATGCCGGTTTCCAGCCAGTGCCCTCGTTGCAGGATCAATTGGCGTCCCAGGACGCTTTGAACCCGCTGGTCGTCACCGTCCCCAAACCACTCCGCCACCTCCTCCGGGGAGACTCCCGAGCCGGAAGTGGACTTGTCCGCCACCGCAGCCCGCATGCACTGCATGGCCCTGCCCAGGTCGGACATGCCCACATAGCTTGCGCGTTCTCCCAATTGCGCCTTGGTGTTGCGTTGGGCATGTGCCAGAAGCCCCCGCGCCATCTGTGCGAGAAGCGCCTGGGCCTTGTGTTCGTTTTGCATCGTGTCCTCCAAAACGCGGAAGGCCCCTGGATTTCTCCAGGAGCCTTCCGCTGGCGATGATGGTCGAATGAATGTCCGGAAACGGTCAGGCCGCATTAGTCGCATACCGCCACCAGACCTTGCGTTCCGGATCCCAGCGGAAGCCCGCCTGTTTGAGCATTTCGCGCTTGTTGCGGGTGTCTCCCGTGGCCGTGATGCACTCCCGCCCGTCCTGGGCCGCAACGCTCTGGTACTGGACACCGTCGAGTCGCGGCAGGGCCTGCAACGGCGCGGCTGGCTTGGACTGCGCCTTTTGGGGCATGGCCCCCTGCGCGTCGTCGTCCTGTTCCGTCACCAGCCCCACTAGGGTCGAAAGCGCATAGCGCCTCGCATAGGTCAGGGCGGAGCCGTAGCCTTGCGGATCGGCCTTGGGCAGCGGCATGACCATCATGGACGACTGCCATTCACCAGACTCCGCATGGACCAGCTTGGTCACGAGACCGAGATGCCCGGTCTCCGCCGGAACAGGGTATTGCGCCACCCACACGCCCTGCACAAGCAGCGCCTCGCGGCAGGTGTCCATGACGGAATTCAGGGTTGCGTAGCGGCTTTTGGTGAACGGATTCTCCCGGTCCTTCTGCGCATGCGGAAGCGCTTGCTGGACCTGGAGCATAGCCTTGGCCAAATTGGTGATCTCTGGGGAATGGAAACTTTGCACCTGCATACTCCCTCCTTTAATACTGATTGGCTGAGCGCTGACAACACGCGCCAGCTGAGAAAAAGCCTGTGATTCAAGGAGATAATATATAGGTGAAATGGGTTGAAATGCGATTTTTGTTCACAAAGCCAATAGGCTAGAGCACCAAATTCCTAATCATGTGTTGAGTTCTGTATCAGCTCGTATGCTCTTTCGGGAGGAATCATGCTTGCCATTTTTATACATCTTCAGTGGAGAAATTTTCATACGCTCGATGGTGAACGCATTGCTTGATGATCATGGCTTCCAACAGTCTTTCGTCCTTGGGGCCAAGATCAGCGGGGGATTCCACATTACGCTTGTCGAGGAAGGACGCAAAATCAAACAGGATACCTTCCAAAAGGATTTCACTGAACGCCGGAAATCCTGCACCAGAAAAACAGCAGAAATCATCATATTTGAGCAACCGAGAGATAAAGACGAATCCCGAAGAGGCTGAACGAGATAACCCAACGTCAATGACCTCCTCAACAAGCCCTTCCCTGAGAAGATCGGTGCATTTAAGACGATGATTTCCTATGCTCTCAACGCCAAATACGCTAAATACATTTCTTCGCATTCCTGAAAGCAGAGAAAGATGATCCGCATTCTCAGCTGAAAAAGTATCTACAATGGATTTTCCTTTTTCTGGCCAGGAATAAATCAAGTAATCTGTGAACATGTCAGTGCAAGCTTCATGAGGAAAGAAGATTTTCTTCTTCTTGTATAAGCCAATAGAGCGAGCACATGGAACGTATTCCTTCTTGTGAACCTGCTCGAAAAGGTCACTGTGAAAATCCTTGAGTGCGGATTTCGTCGCTTGATAGCGCTGAATAGTTTTGTCGAGGAAAAGCATAGTATTTTGCCGTTCTCAAAAATAATCTTCGCGCTCGACAGGACCGCTCATCGTGTCAAACACTTCGGAGCAAATCTCGATATCGAAGAATTCCCGTAACAGCTTCCGGTTCAGCGTCTTGGGCCAGTAGTCGCCGCTTGTGTCCCAGCCGCTGAGTTCCGTCTCAAGAATCTTCTTGGCGCTCTTGAGGATGAATTCCAGGGCATCCCCGTTGTCGTCATAGATCGGCGTCAGGTAGCAGGTCTTGTCATCCTGAAGCTCATCCATGGTCATCTTGCGGCCCGTGCCAGGAAGGCTGTTGATCCAGTCCAGGTAGGGTTGTTTAGGCTTGAAAACGGCAAGCATCCGGTTGATCGTCTTCATTCGGAATACACTTCAGCCCGAGTGGGGTTACAGGGTTGAGTAATAGTTCTTGATTTTCATGGACATTAAATTTCTGCGTTCAGCCAAAAACGTTTTGTAGTCTGTGTGTTCCATTTGCAGTGTGCTATCAGGAATGCAGTTTGTCGAAAGATTGTCTCTCAACTGGCTCTCGTCACAAATAGCTCCTACTCTTAGACATTGGTCAGCACATTGCTTTAATATATCCGCAAAGTATTCCTTGGGAGATTTATTGCCGACCTTGATGTTGATTTCACTCTGGGTATAGGCAAAGTTGGCGATCTGATTGTACTCTCCGCGTTTCATGCCGTTCTTCTTGAGGTAGTCTTTGGGAAAAATGTGATGAATGTCTCCCCGGTGAGCTATCAGGTCACGCACAGTGATCTCTTTCGAGAGCAACCCCCTGTCTCCTAGTTTGACCTGGGCGGCCCAGTATATCTTGAGGTAGGGGCTGTTCGTGGAAGCCTTCTCAAGCTCTTGGACAAGACCGAATTCCCAGAACGAATCAGATAGCTCAGCTTTCTCCGTCTGCTCAAGGCAGTCGACAAACCCACCACCCCGGGCGCGCTTGATGTCGGAATCGAACCGGCTCTCGAATGAACCTGAGTACCGGGAGGTAAGAAGGGAAAGAACGAACCACCGCCGGACCAGCTTCTCGATTACCGCCGGGTCATACTTTTCCATTCTCAGCTTGAGGTAGAGGGCATACGCAAAGTTCAAGGCGTTCTGAGATCGAATCATGTGCGGGGCAATGAACCCGGCCGACCGGATGATCATCAGAAAGCGCTGGAAATGGGTCTCGTTGATGAAGCTCATGACCCCATCCCCCAGCGTCTTGAAGGATGCCTCGGCGATTTCATCCTCGTACTGGCGTGTCTCAAAATTCCTTCCCGAAAGCAGGCTCACCAAGTCGGCGAGTTTGCCGCGCTCAAAGGCGGACACGCAGGCCACACGAAGAACATCCGTATAGGACGGATCGTAAAGGTCCTCATTCTCGTTCTTGAGCCAGGACATCTTTCGGAACCAGTCCGTGGCCGCAAAGGCAGTATCCCGTTCCGCGAGCTGAGAATGGAAGTCCGGGGCCACAGCCAGCTGGCAGAAATAGTCAATGGCCTTACGCAGAATCGGTCCGCCATACTGGTCGCTGGCGGCAATCTTGGACATGGCGAAATCGGCCTGGTTCAGTACAACGCCCTTGGAGTTGATGCGGATGAAAATCTCCGTCACCGTTTCGATGTCCAGTTCGTGGGCGAGCTCTATGAAGCCGATCTGATTGTTCCGCAGTGACTGGAGGTTGGTCAGTGTCTGAAGGACTTCCCCCTTGTCGGCTCCCGAGTTCTTGGCGCAGTAGTCCTCGTAGACGTCCACGGGGAATGTGGAGCGGCACAGAATGGACGAGACATCGGGAATCCAGGATACGTCCTTGCCGATGGCGGGGTTCAAAACCTCGAATTTCCTTTCCAGCGGGTTGAAGGCTATCCGTATCCTTACGAACTGGTAGTCCTTGGTGAGTACCTTCTGCCCCAGCACCGCCGCCATGAGGGCGGTAACGCGCTGCTGTCCGTCGATGAGGACCTTCTTGCCTTCGGATATGGAGCCATCCTTGAGGCGCACGTTTGGGTTGCGCCAAGCGATGAGGTAACCCACGGGGTATCCGTTGTAGAAGGAGTCAAGCAGGTCTCGGACATTGGCGGCGTCCCAGACAAAGGGGCGCTGGATCTCGGGGATGGCGATTTCACAAGCCTTGACCCAGGCCAGGATGGTTTCGACAGAATGGCTGTTTACGGAATAACAAGGGGGCATAAACCAACCTCAATTGGTGATCTTTCTTGTGTTATCTAGTTGTTGAAATGATAGAGAACTATTTGAGTTTTCGTTGTTTCAAACATAATGACCGCCATCTGCGTCGTAGTGTTGAGAAATCAGTGGCATTGATTTTTACTACTTCGCCGGATGACAACACCTCGGGTCGGCCGGTGGCGGGTCAAGGCGGGTCTGGTAGGGCTTCCCGGTGGCCATGGCCTGCTGCAATTCGTCGTAGATTTCCAGGATCACGCGCTTGGTGCGGTATTCGCCGTAGGCGGCTTCGTCCTTGCGCTTCACGATGGGGAAGGTGTCCATGATGTAGTCCACGGCGTGGCGCGGGGTGGGAAAGGCCTTGGTCAAAGCGGCCAACTCGGCGTCGGTTTCCCCGTCCGCTTTCTTCCAGGAACAGTCCGGGTTGGATGGCAAATAGAGGTGGAAGAAGGCGGCATCCAGCTCGCAGCGCAGGAGAAAACGGCGATCTTCATCCCAGCGGAAGGGAGGGCCGTCAAAGCCGCAGTCTTTTGCGAAGGGTTCAAGATCCCAAGCGGTGTAAACTAGTTCAAGGACACGTCGCCTGATAAATTCATCGTATTTGAATTGTGTCCCCGTTGGGGGCAAGACAGGCGTTTGAGACATGATTTGCCAATTAAAATGTATTCCACCGACCTTTTGGCGGGCAACATAGTCAAATACGAATGACGATAGGTTTGAGCACAGGAGATAGGCTTTGTCACAGTAGTCAAATCCAATTGCCGGGTTGCTTCTCGTTGCGAGCACCTTCGGGATTATTGCCGCTATTGAAGTCCTTTCATCTGTTGAACGCGCAACATCCCTCCATACCAATATCCATCCTTGTCGGTGTTTTGGGTACTTGGCAAATAGTTTTTGAGCTACTGAACTTTTGACGAAGTACCGGGTGGTTACACCATATCTTGGATCATTTTTCTCATTTTGAGTGGAAGGACGTGGGGACCCTAGAAGTGGGTTCACTTCTTCGGACCAGTCAGCGGCAAAACTAAGGTGGACAGATTCATGGGCTATGCCGCCTTTTTCGGGCAAGCCAGAGGAGGTACCCCCTCTGGCTTGAATTGCTGATATATCTCCATCGGCTTTCTGCCGTCAAAGGTCTTGTGCGGACGCCGGTTGTTGTAGAAATCAATCCACCAGGCCAGGGTGCGGCGAAGCTCGCTGCCCGTCTCGATCTCCCGCAGATACACGCATTCATACTTCAAGGAGCGCCAGAGACGCTCGATCATAACGTTGTCCATCCAG